>SCTX01000152.1 GCA_004298385.1 Betaproteobacteria bacterium
ATTCCGCTTGATGAAGCCTGCTACCGCGTGCTGCGCCACCCCACCGTGGCCGACAAGACTTTTCTGATTAGCATCGGCGACAGAACCGTGGGCGGCCTGTGCGCGCGCGACCCCTACGTCGGCCCGTGGCAGACGCCGGTGGCCGATTGCGCCGTGACCGTATCGGGATTCGGCGAATACGCGGGCGAAGCCTATTCGCTGGGCGAGCGCGCGCCGCTTGCCCTCATCGACGCCCCGGCCTCGGGGCGCATGGCCGTGGGCGAGGCGCTCACCAATCTGGCCGCGGCGCCGGTGGACTTGTCGCGCGTCAAGCTTTCGGCCAACTGGATGGCGGCGGCGGGGCATGCGGGCGAGGACGCGGCGCTCTACGACACGGTGCGCGCGGTGGCGCTGGAGCTGTGCCCGGCGCTCGGCATCGGCATTCCGGTGGGGAAAGATTCGCTGTCGATGAAAACCACCTGGGAAGAGGGCGGGAGAAAAAAAGAAGTCGTGGCGCCGCTCTCGCTTATCGTTTCCGCCTTCGCTCCCTGCGCCGACGCGCGCCGCGTGCTCACGCCGCAACTGCGCCTGGATGCGGGCGCGAGCGAATTGATCCTGGTGGATCTTGCGCGCGGCAGGAACCGTCTCGGCGGCTCGATCCTGGCGCAAGTCTATGGGCAGATCGGCAACGAAGTGCCGGACGTGGACGACGCACAGGCGCTGAAACGCTTTTTCAGGGCGGTGCAGGCGCTCAATCGCGACGGACTGCTGCTCGCCTATCACGACCGCTCCGATGGCGGCTTGTTTGCCGCCGTTTGTGAAATGGCGTTCGCCGCGCATTGCGGCCTGACTCTCGACCTCGATGCGCTTAGCGCTGGCGCCGACGGCGCTTCGGCGCGCGTGCTCGCGGCGCTGTTCGCGGAGGAACTGGGCGCGGTGCTGCAGGTGCGCGCGCAGGATCGCGACGCGGTACTTTCGCGCTTGCACGCGGAGGATTTGCACGCCCAGGCAATTGGACGCCCTAACGAGCGCGACGAAATCCGCCTCATGCGCGGCGCGACGCCGCTGCTCGCGCAAAGGCGCATCGACCTGCAGCGCGCCTGGTCCGAGACCACTTGGCGCATGCAGGCGCTGCGCGACAATCCGGAATGCGCGCGGCAAGAGTACGACCGCATCCTCGACGCCGACGATCCCGGACTGCACGCCGAGCTCAGCTTCGATCCGGTGAAGGACATAGCCGCACCCTACATCGCCAAAGGTGCCCGGCCGAGGATCGCCATCTTGCGCGAGCAGGGCGTGAACGGGCAGGTGGAAATGGCGGCGGCGTTCGACCGCGCCGGCTTCGACGCGTCCGACGTGCACATGAGCGACATCATTTCGGAGCGCGTTTCGCTCTCCGGCTACAAGGGCTTCGCCGCCTGCGGCGGGTTCTCCTACGGCGACGTGCTCGGCGCGGGCGAGGGCTGGGCCAAGTCGATCCTGCTCAATGCGCGCGCGCGCGACGAGTTCGAGGCCTTCTTCGGCCGCAGCGACGTGTTTGCGCTGGGCGTGTGCAACGGCTGCCAGATGATGAGCAATCTGCGCCGAATCATTCCCGGCGCCGCGCATTGGCCGAAGTTCCTGAAGAACAAGTCGGAGCAGTTCGAGGCGCGCTTCGTCATGGTCGAGGTGGCCGAGAGCCCGTCGCTGTTCTTCGCCGGCATGGGCGGTAGCCGCATGGCGGTGTCCACCGCCCACGGCGAGGGCAGGGCGGTGTTCGCCGATGGCGCCGCGCAGGCTAAGGCGCTGGTAGCGCTCAGATTCGTCGACAACCGCGGCGCGGCGACCGAGGCCTATCCGGCCAACGCCAACGGCTCGCCTGCCGGCATCACCGGCCTCACCACCGCCGACGGCCGCTTCACCGTACTCATGCCGCATCCGGAACGCGTGTTCCGCAGCGTGCAGCAGTCCTGGCATCCGCAGGGATGGAAAGAGGATAGTCCCTGGATGCGCATATTCCGCAACGCGCGCGTATGGGTGGAGTGAGGGGGCGGCGCATTGAAAAGCAATAAGCGCGAAGTCCCGGCCATTCTGGGCAACCGCGTCGAACTGCAGTTGCTCACCACGCTGCGCTGCAATCTCAAGTGCAGCTATTGTTCACTCGGCGTGGGCGATGTGCTGGGCTCGCAGCGCAACGTCACCTACTCCCTGGACGCGCTCGATCGATTCATTGCGACGCATCTCGCCGGGCATGAGATCTACGTCACCTTCTACGGCGGCGAGCCGACGTTGAAGCTCGATCTCATGAGGGCGGTGATGAAGCGCCATCCCAGGTTTCGTTTCCAACTGCAGACCAACGGCACGCTGCTCGATGGCCTGCCCGACTGGGTGCTCGGCCGGCTCTCCAATATCCTGGTGTCGATAGACGGCGGCGAGAAGATCACCGACGGCTACCGCGGACACGGGGTTTACCGCCGGGTGCTGAGGAATGTCAACGCGATACGCGAGCGCGTCGGCGGCACGCTGACCGCGCGTGTGACCTGGAGCAGCGCGGACACCAGCTTCGAGGAACTGGACCGGTTGAAGCAAGATTTCGATTACGTCTATTTTCAGTTCGTGGCGCAGGACGGCGCGTACCCGCCGGAAGCGGTGGCGAAAAAGCGCGAGGTAATCGCGCGGCTGGTGCGCGCATTCTTCTCCTCGGAAACGCTCTATCCTTTCATCCCCATCATGGGCACGGTGCGCAACAAGGTGCTGCCGGCGCTGGCCACGGAGCCGTACGCCGGAATGACGCAGTGCCGCGCGTCCACGCACCTATTGAACGTCATGCCCGATGGCAAGATCTATCCTTGCCCGGATCTGATGTACCTGCCGGAGATGCTGCAGGGGGACGTGGTCGGCAACTGGCTCAAGCCGAGCCCGCTCCAGCCCCATCCGGACATGCCTTGCGCGCACTGCGCCGCGTTCGCGTTCTGCCGCCGCAACTGCATGAAAAATCTGCATCTGGCTTACGTCAAGGGAGACGCCCGCTACCGCGAGGATGTGGTCGAACCGATCTGCGATCTGGTGCGATTCCTGGGCGAGGAAGTGGACCGGCACGATCCCCACGCATGGTTTGCGCGCATGCCCTTGTCCGTGCGCGAGCAGCTTGCCAGTTGCGCCGTGTACGAATACGTCGAGATCATGCCTTGAGGTTGGTGCCGGCTTGCGCCGGCGCCGGGCCTGAACATAGCGCGTGATTCACCAGCAGCGCGGCGGTGAGTAGCAGCACCGCGCCGCCCTGATGCGCGGCCGCCAGCGGAATCGGCACCGCGAGCAGCAGGGTGGCGATGCCGAGCGCGATTTGCAGGGCGAGCATACCGAGCAGTAGGTCGATGGCGAGCTTAGCGCGCGGGGTGAGCGCCTCGCGCCGCGCGCGCAGCCAGAACCAGGGCACGAGCAAGGCGAGCAGCCATGCGCCCAGCCGGTGATCGAACTGCACCGTGGCCATGTTGTTGAAGAAATTCGCGTACCATGGCTCGAGCATGAACATCTCCGGCGGCACCCAATGCCCGTTCATGAGCGGAAACGTATTGTAGGCGAAGCCGGCGCGGATGCCGGCGACGAAGCCGCCGGTCACCGCCAGGTAGGCGACCGCCGCGGTGATGATCCAGGCAAATCGGCGCAGCGGCGGCGCGTTTGTCGCCACGGGATCGCGATAGTGCAGCCCCAGTGCCGTCCACAGCATGGCGGCATAGATCGCGAGGGCGATGATCAAATGCGCGGTCAGACGGTATTGCGACACGCGCGGGTCATCCACCAGGCCCGATTTCACCATGTACCAGCCCATCGCCCCCTGTAAGCCGCCGAGCACGAAGATGCCGGCGAGCTTCAGCGCCAGCGGCCGGTCGATGCGGCCGCGCCACCAGAACCAGACGAGCGGCAGCAGGAACACCGCGCCGATCATGCGGCCGAGCAGGCGGTGAAAATATTCCCACCAGAAAATGGACTTGAACGCATCGAGACTCATCCCCTGATTGACCTTGCGGTACTCGGGTGTGAGCTTGTATTTGTCGAAGGTCTCGAGCCACTGCGCTTCGCCTACGGGCGGCAGGGTGCCGAGGATGGGCTGCCACTCGACGATCGACAATCCGGAGTGGGTAAGCCGGGTCACCCCGCCGACCACGACCATCGCGAACACCAGCGCGCAGCAGGCGAGCAGCCACGCCGCCACCTGAAGCCGCGCTCGGGTACCGGGCCCGCCGGCGGGCTCGTCGGAGGCTGCGTCTGTGGATAGGGTCTTCATCGCAATCGCTTAAGGTTTTCTTTCAGGTGGAGCCGCGTTGTTCTCGTGCAAGGGTAATCGAAACGGCTTCCCATATCCAGTGTGCCGGCGGGTAGGCGTCTTCGCCAAAGCCCGGCCCGCGGCGGCCCGATCCGCAACACCCGATCCGCAGAAGTAGCAGGCCGGTGCCGGCTTCTGTTATAATCCGCGCCTCGCGCCTGTAGCTCAGTTGGATAGAGTACTTGGCTACGAACCAAGGGGTCGTGGGTTCGAATCCTGCCAGGCGCGCCATTCAAACAAGGGCTTAGGGAAACCTAGGCCCTTGTCCTTTCTGCGGTTGCGTGAGTTTTGCGTGACTTTCTCACGCAGCCGCACGCAACAGCGTGATCGCGGGCGTCGCGAGCGATCGGTCGATCCGATTGACCGCGGCCAGGAGTTCTGCGAGTTCGGCCACGGAGTAGTGCGTCGGCATGCTCCGGGTCTTGTGACCCAGGAGCACCGCTCGCGTTTCCTCCGGCACCGCAGCCGCCCTTAACCTCCGTCCAAACGTGTGCTTCAAGTCATGAATGCGCACGTGGGCGAATCCCCAGGGGGCGTCGCGACCCAGTTTTTCACGGTACTTCTGAGCCGCGCGTTTTCTCGCGTTCTGCCAAGCCGTATTGTTCATCGTTTCGATTTCACGTGCTGCCTTCTGTGGTTTCACATAAACGTCCGGACTCCGAGTACGCGGTCGCTGGTAGGCGAACACGTACGTTGAATGCCGGCCACGCATCTGCTTAACCACGTTCCGGGCTTCGTTGTTCAGAACCACGAGGCGATCCTCGCGATTTTTGACGAATTCTCCGGGAATGACGAACACGCTCGCATCGAGCGCTTCCACCTTCAACTCCCACGACCACCGAAGCAAGCAGACTTCCTGATCCCGCGTTCCCGTATTGACCTTGAAAGTAGCCATCGCCCGGTTCAATTCCGGCAACTCGGCAAACAGCAGGTCTTGCTCTTCCCACGACAGCGGGTAAGCCTTTCGCGCTGCACGATTCCGTTCGACCGTGATCAGTGGCGCAGTCTGCAACCAGGTCATCCCGTTCGGGTGTCGCCACACTCGGGCAGCCAGGTTGAGGATTCGCCGGACAATCTCGAACGCGCGGTTTACCGTGGTCAGGCTTACCTTGTCCACGTTAAGACGATGCTCCTTGAACGCGCGCAGCGTCTCATCGTGGACCTCTTCGAGCGACCGATCGCCAATCCAAGGGTCTAGCGCCTCAATGTGCCAGGCTGCCACATCGATCGTGGCGATCTTCTCTTGAAAGTCCCTCAGGTACTTTGCCGCAGCTTCGCGGAAAGTGACGCGAGGACGCGTTCCGCCTTCCCTGGCAAGTCGGATCCGCTGGATCTGACTCGCGAGCCAACGCTCGGCTCCTTCGTGGCTGATCGGGCCGAGTCGCGCGTAAATGCGCTCCCCGGCAAATCGCTTGTCAACGGTCTTACTTCCCGTGGCATCGGTCCAGATGCCACTCGTTTTGGTGCGGCCCATAAATGGTCTCCTTTCTCTGGAAAGGACCGCACGTCGCCGCTGACATCATTACGCGTTACGCCGGTCAGGTCAAGGCTGAGGAGTTCGCACTCTATTTGCGCTGCGCGGGCATCCAGATCCTCCCGCCGGTACGCCTTGGCTTGCTTCGATATCTGCAGGACCGGCAGAAAGGGCCGGACATTTTTGGCAAACCACGCCTTGTCGACCTGAAGGTAGTGGTGAGCAACGCTGACTCGAATCCAGCGTCCCCATCCGAAAGCCCGGCGTGTGGTCAATTCCGTCTCTGATTCGTGGGAGATCCAGGCGACCCCTGTGGTCGGCAGGAAATGGTCTCTGCGATGCCAATCATTCGTACGCATAGGCCAGCCCATGCCTCGAGCTCGTGTCGGTCGAATCTAAGCCCTTGGCTTCCAATTCGCACCACGATGATCCACGGGCGAACCTGCTGGTCAAATATCGCGCGGCTCATCCCCAAATAGGCTGGGACTTCGCCGATCTGACCAAATCTTGGCAGAAGTGCGTGCTTCAAGGTGTGTCTCGCTGATGACTGAGCAAGTTGGTGAGATCGCTTCAAACAGTGACTTGATTGGACGAAGCACGCGCCTCGGACTCGTGCCCGATCTCGATCATGGATACGGAACGACTCTGGAAATTGTCGGGCTCGCTCGTGTGCACAAACAAAGTCATTTCATCGGCTGCACCACTGGCGCGAAGAAACCAATCGACACATATGCGCGAGCGGCCTTACAGCTTTGCCGCACGGCGTACGGACGATCGGCAGTTACTGTCGGGCCGACTCGAAGAATAATTGCCAGTTCTGTGAAGTTTGTCTCACCTGATGCAACGTGAAGTTTTTCTCAATATCATTTGGAATGGGTAATAGTTCGCTTGCTTTTTCTGATAATGAATCTCAATAATTTACAACTGGTCGAAGAAGGTCAGTCCTCGATGTCTCTCGCAGGGGGCTGCATGCGCGCGAATTACAGCGGTTTGTTTGAACGGTGGGAGCTGGCGATTACGAGGAAACTGATCCGTCAGTTTCGCGCGCGATGGCGATCCCTTG
>SCTX01000153.1 GCA_004298385.1 Betaproteobacteria bacterium
CCCCGGCCTGCAGCACGGAGCGCGCCTGCGCGTGTTCGGCGCTGAGTTCCAACTGCCGCGCCCAGGTGCTTTGCGACACCATGATCGCCGCTGCCACCAGCGCGGCAAGCGCCACCACGCCGATGGCGAGCACGATGGCGACGCCCTGCTGTCGCGTTCTCATGATTGCAAGGCGAATATGCGCACGATTTCTTCGTCCGAGGCGAGCACGATGCGCAGGCGCACTGCCTGCGGAATAGGCGGATCGCCCGGCGACGCGGGCCAGGCATCCACCCAGGTCAATCCAGGATTGAGGTAGTGCAGCTCGAATGCTTTCACGCCGGCCAGAACGGGGTAGCGCAGGGGCAGGGCGCCGGGCGCGACATCCAGGCCCGGCCACAGCCACAACTCGATTTCCTGCTTCTCGTTCAGTTGGTAGGCGATCCGCCGCGCCGTGTCTACGCCCTCGGTCGCGGCAAAGCGGCTGAATTCCAGGCGCGGCTGCGGCGCCGCCACGGCTTCGCCGCGCCATGCCGGCGCGCTGCCGGAATCGGAGCGCACCGGACGTGGCGCGGCAAGCTGCACGTCGCGTTCGAAGCGCGCGAAAAAAGCGGCCACACGCCGCCATTTGTCGGTCTCAAGTCTGACGTGCTCGCGCGCATCGAGCACCGCGCCGAGTCCGCGGTAGGACATCAGCGCGAGCAGCGAAAGCACCAGCAACGCGGTCAGGAGCTCGATCAGGGTGAAGCCGCGCGCCGCGGCGCCCGCAGCCGGTTTCATCGGGCCGACCCCGGCGAATAAACGACGAACCCGGCGAGGTGCGCCAGGGAATGCGATTCTTCGGTGCTCGCGAAAACCCGGACATCGACACGGCGGAATGACGGGTTGGGGGTGGCGATCACTTCCTCGCGCCAGGCGAAGTCGAGGCCGCCCTCGCGTCCGCTGCCGCGCTGAATCCCGAGCGGCAGCCAGTCGCGGCGGGCGCGATGCTCCGCCAGCCGATTCTCGGCGACCCAGCCGGCGAGCAGACGCGAGCGCAGTTCGCCAACCGTGTTGGTGCCCTGTCCCGCCGCGCGTAGCGCCGACATGAGCGCGATCGCCACGATGGCCAGCGCGACCAGGACCTCGATCAGCGTGAACCCTGTCCGCTTAGCGCAGCGCCACGTCGCCATGGAGTGTTCCATCGCCCGGGAGCGTGCGCACGTCGCCGACCGGAGATCCTGCGACTGTGTAACGCTCGGCGCCCAGCGACATTCCGACAGTGAAGGCCAGTGAGGAACCCTGCGGGGCGAACTCCAGGCGCGCGGCGCCCTGCGGCCGCATGTTTTCCACGCGAAAGCCGGAAACCGCCATGCCTTGCGGCAGGGTTCGCGCGCGCAGCAGTTCGCTGTCGCGGATTTCGGACCAGGCGGAATCCTCGCCTAGGCGCCAGAACCGGTAGCCCGAATCGTCGGCGGTCCAGGCGATGGATTTGCCGGTGAGTTGCGCTTCGGCGGCGGCG
The DNA here is from genome assembly GCA_004298385.1 of Betaproteobacteria bacterium. Lineage (GTDB taxonomy): Bacteria > Pseudomonadota > Gammaproteobacteria > Burkholderiales > SG8-39 > 2-12-FULL-64-23. The sequence goes on from SCTX01000153.1 coordinate 1,481, forward strand.
AAATCGAGGAGTTGCGCCAGCCGCTCCGCCTCCAGGCGCAGCACCGCGCGCTCGTCCGGCCGCGTGATGGTGCTGACCAGCCCCAGAAACAGACCCATGATCATCAGCACCACCAGCATCTCGATGAGGGTGAAACCGCGGTCGTTGCGTGCCGCTGGCGCGCGGAAATCCATGGCTACTAGAGATTCCAGGAGCCGATATCGGCGTCGTTGCCTTCGCCGCCGGGCGCGGCATCGGCGCCATAGCTGAAAACGTCGATCTCGCCGCGCACTCCGGGAGCGAGGTACTGATAGGGACTGCCCCAGGGGTCCTTCGGCAGGCGCTCGACGTACCCGCCCGGCTTCCAGTTGAGCGGGATCGGGGCGGAGGTCGGTTTGGCGAGCAGCGCCTGCAAGCCTTGTTCGGTCGTGGGGTAGCGCTGATTGTCCAGACGGTAGAGCTTAAGCGCTTGCATCAGGCTCGCGATGTCCTGTTTTGCCGCGATCACCCGCGCCTCATCGGGGCGGCTGATGATCTTCGGCACCACCAGGGCGGCGAGAATGCCGAGAATGACCACGACCACCATCACTTCGAGCAAGGTGAAACCGCGTTGCCCGCGAACCCCGATCAGCATCGGCAAGCCATCCTCGTTAGATCTCATTGCAATATGAGGGGATGTCCCCCGAGGGGACTTTCCTCTCTCCCGTCTCCCGTCTCCCGTCTCCCGTCAAGCGGGACCGAGGAAGCGGGACCGAGGAAGCGGGACCGAGGAAGCGGGACCGAGGAAGGGGGATCGAGACCTTCAGAGGTCCCCTTAACTGATTCACCCGCGCCCGATGAACAACAACGCCTCAAAAGTAAGAGTTTATATTATATAATGCTTCGCGAGGCATCTGGTCGATTACTGCGCCCGACCTACACTCCTTACAGCGCGCGAACGACGAACGACGAAGAATGCAGGCACTCCCGCTCGGACGACCGGGTCTTGCGCAAACGGCCCTGGTGTATTTGCTGACGCTTGCCGCGTTGGCGCTGTTCGGCCTAGTGCTCGCGTACTGGACCTGGGCGTGGTTTGCCCCGCGCGCGGAACCGCGTGCGGAGCCCGCCGCAGGGGAGGCGGGAAATTTGGCGTTCACCGGCCGCGTGTTCGGCCGCGTGGAGCGCAACAAGAACAGCGCCACGCCGACCGGGATCGCGATCAAGCTGCTCGGCGTCGCGGCGGCCTCGGGCGGCCGGCGCGGATACGCGGTGGTGCAACTCGACGCGAAGCAGATTCTCGCGGTGCACGAGGGAGGAGATGTCGCCCCCGGCGTCCGCCTCGCGGAAGTACTTCCGGATCACGTCATCCTGGAGCGCGGCGGGATGCGCGAAACGCTCGCCTGGCCGGAAAAGAAGGGATCTGCCCCTCTGTCTCCGAAGGCCGCGGAATCGGTTGCCGCGCGAGCCGCGGAAACCGCGGCGCCAAAGCCCGCAGAAGTTCTTGTCCCTCGAACTGCGGAAGCGGTTGCTCCGCGAGGAAGGCGATCGGCCGGCCGGGGAAGTGACGGCGATTAGAATCCCTAATTTTCAAATAATGTCGCCACCGCTTATTCACGGCGCGCCCGAGGATCATCTATGAAGCGTTACTGGTTACGAACTGGTTTTTTGTGGCTGGCCGTGGTGGTTTCGGGCGCTCAGGCGTGGGCGGCCGACACTGCGTCCGCCGAGCGCTCCGGCGTGAGCGCCGCCGCGCGCCCGGCCGGTCCCGACATGGTCACGCTTAACTTCGTTAACGCCGACATCGAAGGCGTGGTGAAGGCGGTCAGCGAAATCACCGGCAAGAATTTCGTGCTCGATCCGCGTGTCAAGGGCACGATCAATATCGTCTCGGCCAAGCCGATGTCCAGGGCGCTCGTGTACGACGTGTTTCTGTCGGCAATGCGCCTGCAGGGCTTTGCCGCGGTGGAGGAACGCGGCAGGGTCGCGATCCTTCCCGAGATCGACGCCAAACTGTATCAGAGCGTCACACCGGGGCCGAAGGACAGGCAGCGCCCCGCGGGAGATACCGTCCAGACGCAGGTGTTCAAGCTGCAACATGAGTCGGCGCTGCAACTGGTGCCGGTTTTGCGCCCGCTGATCGCATCCAACAACACCATCAACGCCTACGCCAACAACAACACGCTGGTGATCACCGATTACGCGAGCAACCTAGCGCGCATCGAAAAAATCATCGAATCGATCGATCAGCCGGGCGGCTCCGATCCGATCATGATCCCGCTACGCTACGCGTCGGCAGTCGATGTCGCGCAAACGATCAACCGCCTGTTCGCCGAATCGGCGCAGAACCAGGCTTCGCCGGACCAGAGCCTGCGCTTCGCGGTCAGCGTGGATGCGCGCTCGAACAGCATCCTGGCGCGCTCGGGCGAACCCTCGCGGCTTTCGCGCGTGCGCCAGTTGGTGGCCATGCTCGATACACCCACCAGCGCTGCCGGCAATATTCACGTCGTCTACCTGAAAAACGCCGAAGCGGTGAAACTGGCGGAAATATTGCGCGCGATCTACAGCGGCGAATCCGCCCTCGCGCAGCCGCGCACGACGCAGCCGCTGGGCGCATCGCCGCTGGGGCAAACGCCGACACCGGCGCAAGCGCCAGGCAGCGCCTCGGCACCCGGCATCATCCAGGCCGATGCCGCCACCAACTCGATCATCATCACCGCCCCCGATGCGATTTACAACAATCTGCGCGCCGCGCTGGAAAAACTCGACGTGCGCCGCGCGCAGGTGTATGTCGAGGCGCTGATCGCGGAGCTGACCGCGGACAAGGCGGCGGAGTTCGGTATCCAGTGGCAGGACTTGGCCGGCCTCGGCAAGACCACCGGGCAGGCGTTCGGCGGCACCAATTTCGGCACGGCGGCGCAGAACATAATCGGGCTTTCCGGCAATCCGATCGCGGCGGGACGCGGTCTGAATATCGGCGTGGTAAAAGGCACGATCACGCTTCCGGGTGTCGGTGGCGCCCAGATTCTGAACCTCGGCCTGCTGGTGCGCGCGCTGGAAACGGACGCCAATGCCAACATACTGTCCACGCCGACGCTGCTGACCCTCGACAACGAGGAGGCGAAAATCGTGATCGGCCAGAACGTCCCGTTCATCACCGGCTCCTACGCCGTTTCGGCCGCGGCGACCACGCCGACCCCGTTCCAGACGGTCGACCGCAAGGACGTGGGCCTCACCCTGCGGATCAGGCCGCAGATTTCGGAAGGCGGGGCCGTGCGCTTGCAGATTTACCAGGAAGTGTCGAGCATTCAGGACAGCACCAACGCCTCGGGCGTGATCACCAATAAACGCGCCGTCGAGTCGACGGTGCTGGTAGACGACGGTCAGATCGTGGTGATCGGCGGCCTGATTCAGGACTCGGTCAAGGATGGCGTAGAAAAAATTCCCGGCCTCGGGGATATTCCCCTGATCGGCGGCCTGTTCAAGTACAACACGCGTTCGCGCAGCAAGACCAACTTAATGGTGTTCCTGCGGCCGACGCTGCTGCGCAGCGCCGAGCGCGCCGATTCGCTTTCGAACGACCGCTACGACTACATCCTAGGCGAGCAGCTCAAGGCCAGGCCCGCGCCTAGCGTGCTGCCCGATTTCGGCGCACCCAGCCTGCCGCCGCGCCAGAGCGCGGCCCCGGGGGCAACGGACAAGCCCGCAATCGTCGCGCCGAAATGAGTTCCAAACCGGCTGTTCCTTACGCCTTTGCCAAGGCGAACGGCGTCGTCGTCACCGCTTTGGATGAAGGCTTGGCGCAGGTGGCGGTGCGCAGCGGCGCCCACGCCGGCGCGCTCGCCGAAGTTCGCCGCGTGCTGGGCGTGCCGCTGCAGGCGCGGCGCATCGGCGCCGACGAGTTCGACGAGCTGGTATCGGCTTTGTACAACGCCGCCGACGCCGGCGCGGCCGCCCTGGCCGACGACCTCGCGCAGGACCTCGATCTGGGCCGGCTGCTGCAGGAAATCCCCAGGATCGAGGATCTGCTCGAAAGCCAGAACGATGCGCCGCTCATCCGGCTGATCAACGCGCTCTTTACGCAGGCGCTGCGCGAGGGCGCCTCCGACATCCACATCGAGCCCTTCGAAACGCGTTCGGTGGTGCGCCTGCGGATAGACGGCACGCTGCGCGACTTGATCGAGCCCGCGCGCGCGCTGCACGGCGCGATCGTCTCGCGCGTGAAGATCATGGCGCAGCTCGACATCGCCGAGAAGCGCCTGCCGCAGGATGGGCGGATCACGCTGCGGGTGGCCGGCAAGCCGATAGACGTCAGAGTGTCGACGATCCCGACCGGGCACGGCGAGCGCGTGGTGCTGCGCCTGCTCGACAAGCAGGCCGGCCGGCTCGACCTGTCGCGGCTCGGTATGGACGACGCGACCCTCGCGCACATGGACAAGCTCATCCGCGAGCCGCACGGCATTGTCCTCGTGACCGGCCCGACCGGTTCGGGCAAGACCACCACGCTCTACGCCGCGCTGTCGAGGCTGGACCCGAAGGCGCTCAACATCATGACCGTCGAGGACCCGATCGAGTATGACCTCGATGGCATCAGCCAGACGCAGATCAACACCCGCATCGAAATGAGCTTCGCGCGCGCCTTGCGCACCATCTTGCGCCAGGACCCGGACGTCGTCATGATCGGCGAAATCCGCGATCTGGAGACGGCGCAGATCGCGGTGCAGGCGAGCCTCACCGGGCATCTGGTGTTCGCCACGCTGCACACCAATGACGCGGTCGCCGCCGTCACCCGGCTGGTCGATATGGGGGTGGAGCCTTTTCTGCTCGCCTCCAGCCTGATCGGGGTAGGGGCGCAGCGCCTGGTGCGCCGGCTGTGCATGGAATGCCGCAAACCCTTTGCCGCCGATGGTGCGCAACTCCAGGCGCTTGGTTTCGCGCCGACGCGGGGGACTTTCTTTACCGCCCAGGGCTGCCCCGCCTGCAAGCATTCGGGTTACCGCGGCCGCACCGGCATTTACGAATTGCTGAGCGTCGATGACGGGCTGCGCCGGCTGATCCATGACCGCGCGTCCGAGCAGTTGCTGCGCGAGTATGCCGTTTCCCACGGCATGCGCTCGCTGCGCGACGACGGCATGCGTTGGGCTGCCGAGGGCGCGATTAGCCTGGAAGAGGTAGTGCGCGTGACGCGCGAATAGCACCGGGTAATGGAAGCATTCCGCTACGAGGCGCTCGACGCGGCCGGGCGCACGCTATCCGGCGTAGTGCAAGCCGATACGCCGCGCCAGGCGCGGACACAGTTGCGCGCCCAGGGCCTGCACCCCACCTCGGTCGAGTTGGTGCGCGCGCGCGAGCGTGCGCGGCAACCCTGGACACGGGGCATATCGTCGGACGAGCTGAGCCTGGTGACCAGGCAGATGGCGACACTGCTCGCATCCGGCCTGACCATGGAGCAGTCGCTCAGCGCGCTGATCGAGGAGGCCGCGGCGCCGATGACGCGCGAGGTGCTGGGCGGGGTCAAAGCCGAGATTAGCGCCGGGCTCTCGCTGGCCGCCGCCCTGGGTACCTACGACAAAAGTTTTCCGGATTTCTACCGGGCGCTGGTGCACGGAGGCGAGGAATCTGGCGCGCTGCCGACGGTGTTGCAGCATCTCGCCGATTATCTCGATGCGCGCCAGAGGCTGAAGCAAAAAACCAGTCTTGCGCTGCTCTACCCCGTGCTGGTGACCCTGGTCGCGATCAGCATCGTCACCGGCCTCCTGGTGTTTGTCGTGCCGCAGATCGTGCAGGTGTTTCAGCAGTCGCGGCAAAGCCTGCCGCTGCTCACGCGCGCCCTCATCGCGCTGTCGGATTTCCTGCGCGCGGGCTGGCCTTATCTCGCGCTCGCCGGCGTCGGCGCCGTGGTTGCCGCGCGCCTGGCGCTGCGCCGCGATGCCCCCAGACGCAGTTGGCATGCCCTGTTGCTCGGCGCCCCCTGGCTGGGCACGCTGATTCGCGGCGTCAACACTTCGCGTTTCGCCAGCACGCTCGCCATACTCGTGGGCGGCGGCGTGCCGCTGCTCTCGGCGCTCAATTCCGGCGCGCGCGTGATGACCAACATGGTGATGCGCGCGGCCGTGGAAGGCGCGATCGAGCGCGTGCGCGAAGGCGAGAGCCTGGCGCGCTCGCTGGGTTCGACGCGGGTGTTTCCGCCGCTGATGGTCCATCTGGTGGCAAGCGGGGAAGTAAGCGGCAAGCTGGAGCAGATGCTGCAGCGCGTGGCGCAGCTCGAAACGCAGGCGCTCGAGCGGCGCCTGGCGGTATTCCTGACCCTGCTCGAGCCGGTGATGATCCTGGTGATGGGCGGGATCGTGCTGCTGATCGTGCTTGCCATCCTGCTGCCGATCATCGAGATCAACCAGCTCGTGCGCTGAGTTTGTCCTCCTTCGGCGAAGGGCAGGAAGAAATACGCCGTGGTGGCAGATGCGCTGACGACCCGGAGAATGCGCGGCCGAGCCCGATCAGGTGCGGTTCTTGGGCGCAAACAGGCTTTGCGTCGCGACGCCGATATCGCGCCAGCCGTACACGTTGACGGCGCCGCGCCGCTGTGCTTGGCTGCCCGCATAGATCAGCGCGCCCTGTCCGGCGTTAGACCAGTCGATGAATCGTACGATGCTGTCGAACCAGTCCCGCGCAATCGTCGCCCCCGCTTTTGCTTCGAGCGGCCGTTGCTCGCTGCCGTGATCGACCAGTAGATCGACCTCGCGGCCGTTGCTGTCGCGCCAGTAGTACAGTTCGGGCGCGAGTCCGAAGTGGCAGCGCCGCTTAAGGAATTCGCCGACCACCCAGGTCTCGAACAACGCGCCGCGCATGGAGCCAAGCGCGAGTTCGTGCGGCGACTGCACCCCGGCGAGCGCCGCGGCCAATCCGCTGTCGTAGAAATAGAGCTTAGGTGTTTTTACCAGCCGCTTGCCGAAATTACGATGGTGCGGTGGCAGCAGGAACACGATGTAGCTCGCTTCCAGTACCGAAATCCACGCACGCGCCGTGTTATGCGTAATGCCGCAGTCGGCTGCGAGCCCTGCGAGGTTGAGCGCCTGCGCGCAGCGTGCCGCGCACATGCGCAAGAAACGGCGGAAGGCGGAGAGATCGCGCACATTGATCATTTGGCGCACGTCGCGCTCGATGTAAGTAGCGACATAATCGCGCAGCCAGGTTTGTGGCGGCGGCTCGCGGTCGATGACCGGCGGGTACAGTCCCTGCCATAGCAGCGTCTCCAGATCCCGCGGCGGCTTGGCGGCACTCACCTCATCCAGCGAAAACGGCAGCAGGTGCACCAGGCCGGAGCGCCCGGCAAGAGACTGACTTATGCCCGCCAGCAGGCCGAATTGCTGCGATCCGGTGAGGAGGTACAGCCCCATCCTGCAATCTGTGTCCACGCGGGTTTGCAGATAGGAAAAGAGCGACGGACAGCGCTGCGCCTCATCGAACACTGCGCCGTCGGGGTACTGCGCCAGAAATCCGCGCGGATCGCGTTCGGCGAATTCGCGCGTGTCCAGATCCTCCAGACTGGTATAGGGCTTGCCGGGAAACGCGGCGCGCGCCAGGGTCGTCTTCCCTGATTGCCGCGGGCCGGTGAGGGCCAGCACGGGGTAGTGATGGGCGAGCGACTGCAGCGTGGCGGCGGCATGGCGGGCGAGCATGGGGAGTAGCTTAGCGTCCATTATGCATATTGTCAATTAAACTGACGATTTGCATAAAACACGAGCGTCGAAATGAGCGGCAAGCTGGAGCAGATGCTGCAGCGCGCAGCCTCGCTAGAGACGCAGGCCCTCGAGCGGCGCCTGAGCCGCATCTCTCGCTCCGGGGTTTGCTCCGCTTCAGGCCAGGACGCGTGCCAACCATGCGCCGATGGCGGCGATTTCCTGCGGGCACACCGAGTGCTCCATGCGGTATTCGCTCCATTCGACTGCGTAACCCAATTGCCGCAGCAGGTCGCGCGAGGCCTGGGCGCGCGCGGACGGGATCATCGGGTCGTGCGTGCCATGCGCCATGAAGATCGGCACCCCGCGGTTGGCCGGGTTCGCCTCCATTGTCAGCCGGTCGCCGAGCGGCACATAAGTCGATAGCGCCATGATGCCGGCCAGGCGCTCGCCATGGCGCAGGCCGGTGTGCAGCGCGATCGCGCCGCCCTGGGAAAAGCCGGCGAGGACGATGCGGCTCGCCCCGATGCCGCGCGATTTCTCGCGTGCGAGCAAGGCTTCCACGCGTCGCTGCGAGGCGCGCACGCCCGCCTCGTCTTCGCGCCGGATGGCGGCATCGCTGATGTCGTACCAGGCGCGCATCACATAGCCGCCGTTGATAGTCACCGGCATCATCGGGGCATGGGGGAAAATGTAGCGCAGCGCGACGGGCAGTTCGATCTCATCGGCGAGGGGCGCGAAGTCGTTGCCGTCGGCGCCCAGGCCGTGCATCCAGATGATGCTGGCCTGGGGGTTGGGCGCAGTCTCGATTTCTATGGTTTCCAGCGGTTCTGCGCTCAAAGCGGGTTATCCTTCTTCGGCCGGATCGCGGATTTCGGGCGGAACGCCTTGATCACGTCTTCGTTGGTCTCGATGTACGGGCCGCCGATGAGGTCGATGCAATAGGGCACGGCGGCGAATATGCCCGGGACGAGCTGTTTGCCTTCCTTGTCCTTGAGGCCTTCCAAGGTCTCCTTGATCGACTTGGGCTGGCCGGGAAGGTTGATGATGAGGCTGCCTGTCACGGGAACGCCGACCGCGCGGCGGTAGCGGATCACCGCGACTTGGCGCGACAAGATGGCGGTGGGCACGAATTCCAGGCCGATCCTGCGCATCTGCTCGCCGAAACCGGGCAGCGGCTTGTCGGCGACGGCAAGCGTCGCTTCGGGCGTCACATCGCGCCAGGCGGGACCGGTGCCGCCGGTGGTGAGTACCAGATGGCAGCCTGCCTGATCGACCAGTTCGATCAGCGCCGCTTCGATTGCCGGCCGCTCATCGGGAATCAGGCGTTTTTCCGTGCGCCACGCGGGTGCCGCGATGGCGTGCGAGAACCAGTCCTCGAGCGCGGGTATGCCCTCGTCCCGGTACACGCCGGCCGAGGCGCGGTCACTGATGGAAACCAGGCCGATCAATAGTACGTCGGGATTATCTTGCATGGATTTGGTCCGCCCGCCAAGCATTAGGCATCGGCTGCGGGCGTCGTCTCCTTTGTAATTGTGTCCTTTGTAATCATCTCGCGCAGCGCCCGGAACAGTTCGCGGTAGCTCTTCGGCGGCAAGGCCGCGCTCTGTTCGCGCCGCGCGTTGCGGATCAGGCTGCGCAGCTTCTGGCTGTCGGCGCCGGGGTATTCGCGCAGAAAACGCTCCAGCGCGGGGTCTCCGGCGAGGAGTTCGTCGCGCCAGCGCTCGAGCGCGTGAAGTTGCGCCGTGTGCTCGCGTCCTTGCCCCAGCCACTCCTCCAGCCGCTCGCGGATCGGCGCCGCGTCGAGGTCGCGCATCAGGCGACCGATGTACTGCATTTGCCGCCGCCTCGCCTCGTGCTTGGTGATGCGCCTCGCTTCCCGCACCGCCGCGAGCAGCGATTCGGGCAGTTGCATGGTCTCGATCTGCTGCTCATTCAGATCGACCAGTTTCGCGCCCAGATCCTGCAGGGCGAGCATGTCCTTTTTCTTGCGCGTTTTGCTGGCGAGTTCGTCTGGTTCGTCTTGCATAGGGCCAGGTGAGGAAGGTTCGACCTGTTATCATAACGGTTTTTAGTTCCGGCATAACGCGCTTCGCGCATCAGCCTCGACCAAAATTCATTTTCCGGATTGCACTCGATCCCAATGGGTATAGTTCAATGACGACAGGTTCAATGACGGCAGCGCGCTTTACCTATCCGCTCGATACCCTCAGGCAAATCGCCCTGGATTTGCTGCGTCAAGCCGCCGCGCAGGGCGCGAGCGCCTGCGAAACCGATGTGTCCGAGGGCTACGGCCAGACCGCCGTGGTGCGGAAGGGCGAGGTCGAGACCATCGAGTACAACCGCGACAAGAGCATCGGCGTCACCGCCTACCTCGGCCGGCGCAAGGGTTTCGCCAGCACCTCGGATTTTTCGCCCAAGGCGCTTACCGACACGGTGGCGGCGGCGGTCAGCATCGCGCGCTTTACCGCGAGCGACGACTGTGCCGGCCTGGCCGAAGCCGAGCTGATGGCGCGCGAAATTCACGACCTCGACCTGTTTCATCCCTGGGACCTGCCCATCGACGAGGCGATAGCGCGCGCGCGCGCCTGCGAGGCCGCGGCCTTTGCCCTGGATGCGCGCATCGTCAACTCAGAAGGGGCGGGCGTCTCCACGCAGCAGCATCAGTTCGTGGTGGCCAACTCCAACGGCTTTGCCGCCGGCTATCCGACTACGCGCCATTACCTTTCGTGCGCGGTGATCGCCGAGGAGGGCGGTTCGATGCAGCGCGACGACTGGTACGCCGAGGCGCGCGATCGACGCGATCTGCCGGCCGGCGAGGCCGTCGGGCGCTATGCCGGACAGCGCGCCCTGGCGCGATTGCGCAGCCGCAAGCTGAAGACCATGAAAGCGCCGGTGCTGTTCGAGGCGCCGATGGCGGGCGGTCTGCTCGCGAGCTTTGTCAGCGCGGTGAGCGGCGGCAGCCTCTACCGCAAGACCTCATTTCTGCTCGACAGCCTGGGCAAGCAGGTGTTCTCGCCGCTGGTGCAGATCAAAGAGCGGCCGCACCTGAAGAAAGGGATGGCGAGCGCCTACTTCGACGACGACGGCGTCGCCACGCATCCGCGCGATGTGGTGAAGGACGGCGTGCTGCAGGGCTATTTTCTCGGCGCCTACTCGGCGCGCAAGCTCGGGCTTCGCTCTACCGGCAACGCCGGCGGCAGCCACAACCTGATACTTCAAAGCGGCGAGCTCGATCTGCCCGGCCTGTTGAAAAAAATGGGCCGCGGCCTGTTCGTCACCGACCTGATGGGGCAGGGCATCAACATGGTCACCGGCGACTATTCGCGCGGCGCGGCCGGCTACTGGGTGGAAGGCGGGGTAATCCGCTACCCGGTGGAGGAGATCACCATCGCCGGCAATCTGCGCGACATGTTCAAGGGCATCGCGGCGGTGGGCCGGGATGAGCTCACGCGCGGTTCGCGCCGCTGCGGCTCGATACTCGTTGACAGCATGACCATTGCCGGGAACTGAGCGAACGCCGCCGAGATCCACGGCGTCCAGGCGCGGCGGACCTCGATGCAAGCAGGGTAATTCCTTGCCGGCTACGCGGAAAAACCTCCTATAATTCCTCGGCCGTTACCTGGAACGTCAGCTTACCGACGCGGCTTGATGTCCTTGTCTCATGCAGAGGGATCCCGTGAAATTTCTGCTCCGCTTCTCCGGCCTGGTCGATGCGATGAACGAGCGCCTGAGCCACATCGCAGACTGGCTGGTGCTGCTGTCTTGCGCGATAAGCGCCGGCAATGCCTTCTCGCGCTACGCGTTCAGCATCAGCTCCAATGCCTGGCTGGAAATTCAGTGGTACATGTTCGGCGCTCTGGTGATGCTCGGCGCCTCCTATACACTGAAGAGGAACGAGCACGTGCGGGTCGATATCGTCTATGCTAACGTTTCGACGCGCCGCCAGATAGGCATCGATATTTTCGGCACGATCCTGTTCCTGCTTCCGGCCACGCTGATCCTCGCCTACCTGTCCTGGCCGGTGTTCTACAACTCCTGGACTGAGAACGAAATCTCCAGCAACGCCGGCGGCCTAATACGCTGGCCGATCAAGATCTTCCTGCCTCTGGGCTTCGCGCTGCTCAGCCTGCAGGGGATTTCCGAACTGATCAAGCGTATCGCCATGCTCACCGGCCACATGCAGGCCGACCTGCATTACGAAAGGCCGCTGCAATGATACCGCATGACATGATGGCACCCCTGATGTTCGGGGGGCTGGTCCTCTTCATGCTGATCGGATACCCGGTGGCGTTCTCGCTCGCGGCGGTCGGGCTGTCGTTCGGCTTCATCGCGATACGGGAGGGCTTCTTTGACTTCAGCCTGATGCAGGCGCTGCCGGAGCGCGTGTTTGCCATCATGGCGAACGATACCTTGCTCGCGATCCCGTTTTTCACGCTGATGGGCGCGATCCTCGAGCGCTGCGGTCTCGCCGAGGATCTGCTCGACGGGCTGGGCCAGCTTTTCGGCCCGGTGCGCGGCGGGCTCGGTTATGCCGTAATCGTGGTCGGTGCGATCCTCGGCGCCATCACCGGAACTGTCGCTGCCTCGGTGATTGCGATGGGCCTCATTTCACTGCCGGTGATGATGCGCTACGGCTACGACATGAAGTTCGCAACCGGCGTCATCGCCGCCTCGGGCACGATTACCCAGTTGATTCCGCCCTCGCTGGTGCTGATCGTGCTGGCCGACCAGCTCGGCCGCTCGGTCGGCGACATGTACGCCGGGGCCTGGGGCCCGAGCCTGATTCAGGTAGTGCTGTTCAGTCTGTACGTATTCGGCGTGAGCATGGTGAAGCCGCGGTGGGTGCCCGGCATACCGCCCGAGTCGCGCACCATCACCGGCTGGCCGCTGGTCAAGCGCTGCCTATGGGGGATTGTTCCCTCGCTGGTGCTGATCTTTCTCGTGCTCGGCACCATCTTCCTCGGGCTGGCGACGCCGACCGAGGGGGGCGCAATGGGCATGGTTGGCGCGATCGTGCTGGCCGTGCTGCATCGCAAGGAGTTCTCGCGGCGCGGCAAGATCGCCGCCTGGATCGCGCTTGTCGCCATCTGCGCGATTACGCTGCTGGCGGCAACAGCATGGGCGGAAGCATCGATGCCCGCGGGGCTGGTCGCCGCGGCGAGCGGGTTCTTCGCCACGGCCCGAATTCCCCTGTTCATCGTTTTCTACGCCGGACTGGCGGTCCTGCTGTGGGAAGCCGTGGTTATCGGCGAGTTGCGCGGCCTGATCGACCAGGCATCGCGCATGACGATGCGCATCACCGCGATGGTGATTTTCATCCTGATCGGGTCGACCATTTTCACGCTGGTGTTTCGCGGCGTGGATGGCGATCTGTGGATCGAACACCTGCTCACCAGCCTGCCCGGCGGCAGGATCGGCTTCCTGGTGTTTGTCAACGTGTTCGTGTTCTTCCTCGCCTTCTTTCTCGACTTCTTCGAAATCGCGTTCATCATCGTTCCCCTGCTCGCGCCGGTGGCCGCAAAACTCGGCATCGACCTCATCTGGTTCGGCGTGCTGCTGTGCGTCAACATGCAGACCTCGTTCATGCATCCGCCGTTCGGCTTCGCCTTGTTCTACCTGCGCGGCATTGCGCCGCGGGAAGTGAAGAGCGCGGACATCTACTGGGGCGCGATCCCGTGGGTGGTGCTGCAGCTCATCATGGTGTGTATCGTCATCGCCTGGCCCGGACTCGTCACGGCTCTCCTCGATAAGGGCACGGGCGTCGATCCGGCAACCATCGAGATCCAGCTCCCGCAGAGCGACTATGGCGCCGAAGGCAACGCCGCGGGCGATGCAGCCGCAGCAGCGGACGCGCCCTACGGCAAGGAAGAAGAGCGCGCGGCCGATGCGCAGAAGGCCGGCAAGCGCAGCGAAGAGCAATCGAGCAGCGACCTCGAAAAGGCGTTCGGGCAGCCGAGAGCGGACGAGCCGCCGACGCGGAAACGACAAACCCCGCCGTAGCGGGGTTTGTGGCTTACCGCCGACCTCCCGGATGCGGCGCGCCTGCGCTACTTCTTCTTCGCCGGCGCGGCGCCGACCTTCGAGCTGAACACGTAGTTGTCGTAAGTGTTTTCCGCAACGCGGAACCAGAGGAATTGCTCGTCCCGGAACTTCTTCCACTCCGGATAGATGCGTTTCCAGTGGGCGCTCTTCGCCGACAGTTCGTCATAGACTTCGTACACCGCTTTCTCCGCCGCCTCCAGCACCGCCTTCGGGAACGGACGCAGCTTGGTGCCGCCGGCGACCAGCCGGCGCAGCGCCTGCGGGTTTTTCACGTCGTAGTCCGCCATCATGCGCACATTGGCCTCGCCGCACGCCGTCTCCAGCGCCGCCTTGTAGGGCTTGGGCAGCTCGTTCCATTTCTTGTCGTTGACCAGGAACGCAAGCATCGGTCCGCCTTCCCAAAAGGACGGATAATAGTAGTACTGCGCGATCTTGTTGAAACCGAGCTTTTCGTCGTCGGCCGGACCTACCCACTCGGTTGCGTCGAGCGTGCCCTTCTCCAGCGCCGGGTAAATGTCGGGGCCGGCGAGTTGCTGCGGCACCACGCCGAGCTTCGCCAGCACCATGCCGGCCAGGCCGCCGATACGGAATTTCAGCCCCTTCATGTCGGCCAGCGTCTTGATTTCCTTGCGGTACCAGCCGGCCATCTGGGTGCCGGTATTGCCCGCCGGGAAAATGACGCAGTTGTACTCCTTGAACAGAGGCGCCATGGCTTCGGCGCCGCCACCGTAGTACCACCATGCGTTCATCTGCCGGGCGTTAAAGCCGAAGGGTATGGCGCAAGCGAAGGCAAAAGCCGGATCCTTGCCGATGTAGTAATAGGTTGCGGTGTGCCCGCATTCGACGGTGCCGGCTTGTACCGCGTCGAGCACTTGCAGCGCGCCGACGATCTCGCCCGCCGCAAACGCGCGGATCTGGAACTTGTTGTCGGTTATTTCGGCAACGCGTTTGCCGATGAATTCGGCGCTGCCGAACAGTGTATCCAGGCTCTTGGGGTAGCTGGTTGGCATGCGCCATTTGATCTCGGGCAGGCCTGCGGTCTGCGCCTGTGTCAGGGCTGGCGTGGCAAGCGCGCCGGCGGCGAGGCCAGTGCCTGCTTTTTTAAGAAAGGAACGACGTTCCACGGTTATCTCCTCATTTGATTGCCCGGCCTCGAATATGAAATGCAACACTTGCCGGGAGCCAAAGTGTTGCGATGAAAACGAATGAAAAATATCTGGGTTGTGAACGACGCACAATGATCCAGTAGGGTCTTGAGCAGGGCTGCAGCATCAGTGCATGCCCAGTGAAGCAAGCAGCGCGCGCTGTTGGCTGCGCACACGGGCCGCGTTGGCCGAGCGGACATGGCCGTAACCGCGAATCTCGTCATTCAACGCGAGATAGCGTAGGGCGGAGGCGTAGTTCGACTCGTCGAGATTGTCAGCCAGGGCCGCAAGTTCCCGTTCGAAAGCCGCCAGCAGAGCCACGTGCTCCCTGCGTTCCTCGCTGTAGCGGAAAGGATCAAGCCAGGTGCCGCGAACGCCCCGCATGCGCGCCAGCATGCGCAAGGCGGGCAGCATGAAACGGGTCGAATATTCCTTCTTCTGCAACTTGCCCGAGCCCGGATCTCTGTGCGCCAAGGCGGGCGGTGCGAGATTGAATACCAGCCGGTAGTCGCCCTCGAACTGCTGCTCGATGCGCTTCAGGAAGCGCGGCTGAGTCATCAGACGCGCCACCTCGTACTCGTCCTTGATCGCCAGCATCCTGAAGTAAGCGGCGGCGGCTGCCGCCGCAAATTCCCCAGGCGCCCCCTTGATTCTGCGCTCGGCCGCCAAGATCCGATCGAGCATTGCGCTGTAGCGCGCAGCATAGGCCGCGTCCTGGTACTCGGTCAGATAGTCGCGCCGGTACGCAAGCGTCTCATCGAGCCCCTGCAGCGTCGGGACCGGCACGCTCGCATCGCCCCTACCCAGTGCAACCTCCATCACCCGCGCCGGGTCGACCGCGGCGCGCCGCCCCCACTCGAATGCCGCTTTGGTCAGATCGACAGCGACCCCATTGAGTTCGATCGCGCGCACCAGCGCCGCGTGCGACAGCGGGATCTCCCCCCGCTGCCAGGCAAAGCCCAACAGCAGCGAGTTCGACAGGATCGAATCGCCCAGCAGCGTGTTGGCCAGCGATCCAGCATCAATCTGCTCGACACTTTCCGTCCCCAGCCGCCGGCGCAGTTCGACGGTCGACGCCTCAGGCGAGGGCGGCGCCAGATTGGCGTTGCTCGCCGCTGCGGCCGTGACAATGGCCGTACTGACGATGGCGCGCGTGGTTCCCTTGGCAAGCACCTTGAGGGCGGTCGCCTCGAGGGCAACCGTGGCCTCGCAGGCAATGAAGATATCGGCGAGGACCAGGCGGACCGCGTTCAGTTGGGTCTGCGACTGCGCAATCTGCACATGGGAGAACACTGCGCCGCCTTTTTGCGCGAGTCCCGTCATGTCGAGGACCGTCACGGCCTTGCCATCGAGATGGGCTGCCATGCCGATGAGGGCGCCCATGGTAACTACTCCGGTGCCGCCAATCCCGCCGATGAGTATTCGGCGCGGCTGATCCAGCGAGGGAAGGACCGGTTCGGGCAAAGTCCTGAACGTGTCAGTGAGCGTCTGCGTGGACTTGCGCAACTGGCCGCCGACGACCGTAACAAAGCTCGGGCAAAAGCCTTTCACGCACGAATAGTCCTTGTTGCAGGTGGACTGATCGATGGCGCGCTTGGTCCCCAGAGCGGTATTCAGCGGAACCACCGAAATGCAGTGCGACTGCTCGCTGCAATCGCCACAACCTTCGCAAACGGCATCGTTGATCACCATCCGCTTGGGCGGATCGGGATACTCGTGCCGCTTCCGCCGCCGGCGCTTCTCCGCCGCGCAGGTCTGATCGTAGATCAGCACAGTGCAGCCCGTGATTTCGCGCAAGTCGCGCTGGACCTGGTCCAGGTGGTCCCGATGAAAAACCTCGACGGCGGGCAAACTGCCGGCCGCATATTTGCCCGGTTCGTCGGTCACGATCACGAGCTTGGCCACGCCTTCGCTCAGCAGCTCGCCGGCCATCTGCGCGACGCTCATAACGCCGTCGATCGGCTGGCCGCCGGTCATGGCGACCGCATCGTTATACAAGATTTTATAGGTCACGTTGACCTTGGCCGCAATCGATTGGCGCACTGCCAGGAAGCCGGAATGAAAGTAGGTGCCGTCGCCCAGATTCGCAAAGACATGGCGCGTCGTCGTGAAGGGAGCTTGGCCGACCCAGTTGACACCTTCGCCGCCCATTTGGGTGAAGGTCGCGGTCTGGTCGCCGTAGATCCACATGGCCATGAAATGGCAGCCAATGCCGGCAAGTGCGCGCGAGCCCTCGGGAACCCGCGTCGATGTGTTGTGCGGGCACCCGGAGCAATAGTAGGGCGTGCGCGCGCCGGGGGTGAGAATGGCCTTTTGGTCCTGGGCCGTGGGAGCGGGCGCGAGCACCATGGACTGCCGGGCGCGCTGCTGCTCGCGCGCTTCCATCTCGGCGAGCCGGTCGCGGATGCGCTTGCCCAGCCCTTCCGGCATCGCGCGGGCGAGCAGTCTGGCGCCAAGGACCCGGGCGATGCGCCCCGGATCGAGCTCGAAGACCGGCGGCAACAGCCAGTCGTCGGACGGCACGGCCCACATCGAAGCACCGCCGGTCTTGCCCACGATCATCGGCCGCTGTGCTTCGTTGTAGAGCAGATCCTTGAGCTGCGTCTCGACGGTCGGGCGTTTTTCCTCGACCACCAAGATTTCTTCCAGCCCGGCCGCGAAGGAGCGCATGCTCTCCGGTTCGAGCGGCCAGATCAGATCCACTTTCATCAGGCGAATGCCGGCCTCGCGTGCCGTTGCCTCATCGATACCGAGCCAGCGTAATGCCTGACGCACATCGAAATAGGCCTTGCCGGTGGCAACGATACCGAAGCGCGGGGCGGGACTGTCGAAAATGCGCCGGTTGAGGCTGTTGGCACGCGCGTAAGCCTGTGCGGCGTATACCTTCTCGCGCAGCAGGCGGTGCTCCTGCGTGAGCACGGGGTCGGGCCAGCGTATGTTCAAACCGCCGGCGGGCGGGGTGTAGTCGTCGGGCAGTTGGATCGAAAAACGGTCCAGATCGAATTCCACCGACGCCGAACCGTCGACGATTTCGGCCAGCACTGTCATCCCCGTCCACAGGCCGGAATAGCGCGACAGCGCGATGGCATGTAAACCCAGTTCCAGGTAATCCTGAATGAACGCGGGATTGAAGACCGGAATCATGGCTGAACTCAAGGCCAGTTCGCTCTGGTTGGGCACCGATGCCGAACGTGCCGCATGATCGTCGCCCGCCAGGACCAGGACGCCGCCGTGCTTGCTCGATCCGGCTGCGTTGGCATGGCGCAGCGCGTCGCCAGAGCGGTCGATGCCGGGGCTCTTGGCGTAAAGAATCGAATAGACACCGTCGACGGTCGCGCCCTCGAACAGGTTGACCTGTTGCGAACCCCACACGGCGGTCGCCGACAGTTCCTCGTTGACGCCTGGCTGAAACTTGATACCCTGGGCGTCAAGGAACCTGGAAGCCTTCCACAACTGCTGGTCGTAGCCGCCCAGCGGGGAGCCGCGATAGCCGCTGATGAAACCACGGGTGTTCAGGCCAGCTTTTTTGTCGAGGGCTTTTTGCAGCAGCGGTATCTTGACCAGGGCCTGGCTGCCTGTCATGTACCAGCGGCCGGAGGTTTGCGCATACTTGTCGTCGAGCGACACCCTCAGCAAGTGCGACAGATCCTTGGGATTACCCATGCCATATCACTCCGTTTCGTCCGCGCGGTGTGGCGTGCCGGAGGCGCAACGCTTCATGACGGCATGCCCCCGGTTTCCGGCGCCCCCGGATTGGCTGTCATGATCGTCGCGGGGTTCGCGGTCAGTGCTTTCGCCGGCAAACCTGCCAACTTTCGCGCGAGTATATCAGTCGGTGCTGTCGAAATCTGTGCGCCTATCCATACGCCATCGCGTGGGTAACACTTGCACACCCAGTTCAGCGCCCCCGACATTAAAATTAAAACACGTTTTCGTTCGAACTGCTGGAGCGGGCAATCTGCGCGACATGTTCAAGGGCATCGCGGCGGTGGGTCGGGATGAGCTCACGCGCGGTTCGCGCCGCTGCGGCTCGATACTCGTTGACAGCATGACCATTGCCGGGAATTGAGCGAACGCTGCCGCGGGCAGAGGACGCAAGATCCGCAGGTCAGGTCGGTGGTAGTCGACGCTTGCGCGCGCCGCGCCGGCAATATCCCCTATAATGACAGCGCCGTCGCCACCGAAAAACACACACGAACAGCGGTCCGGTTTTCTCGCCTTTTCCAAAGGAGGGTCCCGTGAAGCTTCTTCTGCATCTGTCCGGCCTGATCGACGCGTTGAACGAGCGCGTGGGCAAGTTTACCTACTGGCTGATTCTGCTCGCCGTGCTGATCAGTACCGGCAACGCCATCGCGCGCTATTCGCTCAACCTAAGTTCGAACGCCTGGCTGGAAATCCAGTGGTACCTGTTTTCGGCGGTGTTCCTGTTCTGCGCCGGCTACACCCTGCTGCACAACCAGCATGTCCGCATCGACGTGATCACCGCACGCTTGTCCAAGCGCGCGCAGACCTGGATCGACATCCTCGGCACGCTGTTTTTCCTGCTGCCGATGGCGATCGCCATCATGTGGATGTCGTGGCCGGTGTTCGTCGATGCCTACCGGAGCGACGAGGTTTCGTCGAATGCCGGCGGCCTGCCGGTGTGGCCGGGGCGGCTGATGCTGCCGCTCGGTTTCCTTCTGCTGGTGCTGCAGGGGCTGTCGGAATTGATCAAGCGCATCGCCTTCCTGCGCGGCCTGATTCCAGATCCGAGCGAGAAAGACGCCGGCCCGACGCCGGAAGAACTGCTCGCCGCGGAATTGCGCCGTGAACGCGGAGAAGCGGCATGATCGAACTGCTCACGCACAACATGGCGCCGGTGATGTTCGGCGCGCTGATCGTGTTCCTGCTGCTTGGCTACCCGGTGGCGTTCGCGCTGGCCGCCAACGGCATTTTCTTCGGCCTGATCGGCGTCGAGCTGGGCTTGCTGCATCCCTCCCTGTTTCAGGCGCTGCCGCAGCGCCTGTGGTCGGTGATGTCGAACGATACCCTGCTGGCGGTGCCGTTTTTCACCTTCATGGGGCTGATCCTGGAGCGCAGCGGCATGGCGGAGGACTTGCTCGATACCATCGGCCAGTTGTTCGGCCCTTTGCGCGGCGGGCTTGCCTTCGCCGTGATATTCGTCGGCGCGCTGCTTGCGGCGACGACCGGCGTAGTGGCCGCCTCGGTCATCTCGATGGGGTTGATTTCGCTGCCGATCATGCTGCGTTACGGCTATGACCGGCGCTTTGCCACCGGCGTCATCGCCGCTTCCGGCACGCTGGCGCAGATTATTCCGCCCTCGCTGGTGCTGATCGTGATGGCCGACCAACTGGGAAAATCCGTGGGCGACATGTACGCCGGCGCCTTCATTCCGGGCCTGTGCCTGGCCGGTCTGTATGCCCTGTACGCTGGGGGCGTCGCCGTGTTCAAGCCAAGCTGGGCGCCGGCGCTACCGCTCGCGGCGCGCACCTTTCGCGAGCCGGATGGCGGCAGCGGCATCGCGTCGCTGGCGCTGCAGGTGATCGTCGCCGTCGCGGTGGCGCTCGCATTCGCCAAATACCATTATCCGCCGGATGCGCCCACGGACGAGTTGCTGGTCGTATCGACTTCGGTAGGGGTAGGCGTCGCGTTTGTCGCGGCGGTGATCAACCGGCTGCTCAAGCTCGGCCTGCTCTCGCGCATCGCCGAGCGCGTCACTTTCGTGCTGATTCCGCCGCTGGCGCTGATTTTCCTCGTGCTCGGCACCATTTTCCTCGGCGTGGCGACGCCGACCGAAGGCGGGGCGATGGGCGCGAGCGGCGCCCTGGTCATGGCGCTGGCGCGCCGCCGCATTTCCTTCTCCCTGCTGCGCCAGGCGATGGACACCACCGCCAAGCTGACCTCGTTCGTGGTGTTCATCCTGGTCGGCGCGCGCGTGTTCAGCCTGACCTTCTATGGCGTCGACGGCCATATCTGGGTGGAGCATCTGCTCACCGGCTTGCCCGGCGGGCAACTCGGCTTTCTCATCGTCGTCAACATCCTGATCTTCGTCCTGGCGTTTTTCCTCGACTTTTTCGAGCTCGCGTTCATCGTCGTCCCGCTGCTCGGTCCGGTGGCGGCGAAGCTCGGCATCGACTTGATCTGGTTCGGCGTGCTGATCGGCGTCAACATGCAGACCTCGTTCATGCACCCGCCCTTCGGCTTCGCCTTATTCTACCTGCGCAGCGTGGCGCCGGCCAAGGACTATACCGACAAACTGAGCGGCAAGCTGACGCCCAAGGTCACCACGGGGCAGATCTACTGGGGCGCCGTGCCCTTTGTCGTGATCCAGTGCATCATGGTGGCGCTGATCATCGCCTTGCCGGGCATCGTGACCGGCGGCCTGGCGAAAAAGGAAGCCGTCAATACGGACCAGATGCGCATCGAGGTGCCGGTGGAGGCGTCGGAGTCCGAGGAAGCGCCGCTGATGGGCGACCCGGCCGCCGCGTCGGACGCGGAGGACGCGGCCAAGGACGAGGACGATCCGGCGAAGGCGGTCGAGCGCGCGCCGCGCGCGGATGACAAGTCGCCGCCCGGCGCGAGCGCGGATGCGGCCAAACCGCCGGCCGGCGGGAAATAGCGCGCGCGAGCCGGACCGGAAAAAGCAAAACCCCGCGCAGGCGGGGTTTTGCTTTGGCGCGCTGTTCGAGGCCCGTGGCGGGGCCTCGAACGGACGGCGGCGGCTCTACTTCTTCGCCGCTGCCTTCTTTTGCGAACTGCGTTGCGTGGAGACCATGAAGTTGTCGAAGCGGGCTTCAGCGATCGAGAACCACTGGATCTGTTCGTCGCGGAATTTCTTCCACGGCTCGTATACCTTCTTGAACTTGGCGTTCTTCGAGGCAATTTCGGCGTAGGTTTCCTCCGAAGCCTTGTAGCATGCGGCCATGACGTCGTTGGGGAAGGGCAGCAGTTTCACGCCGTTGGCGAGCAGGCGCTTCAGCGCCGGCGGATTGACCGCATCGTACTTTGACAGCATCCAGATGTAGGCTTCGGCGCAGGCGGCCTGCAGGATGGCCTGGTATTCCTTCGGCAGCGACTCCCACGCCTTGGTCCCGATGAGGAGGTCAAGTCCGGGGCCGCCTTCCCACCAGCCCGGGTAGTAGTAGTGCTTCGCCACCTTGTAGAAGCCGAGCTTCTCGTCGTCGTAGGGCCCGACCCACTCGGCCGCATCGATGGTGCCTTTTTCCAGCGACGGGTAGATGTCGCCCACGGCGATCTGCTGCGGCACGACGCCCAGTTTGGCGAGCACCAGGCCGGCGGTGCCGCCCATGCGGAACTTCAAGCCCTTCAAGTCGGCGACCGTCTTGATTTCCTTGCGGAACCAGCCGCCCATCTGGGTGCCCGTGTTGCCCGCCTGGAAGTTGATGATGTTGTAGTCCTTGTAGAACTCGCGCATCAGCTCCAGGCCGCCGCCGTGATACATCCAGGCATATTGCTGGCGCGCGTTGAGGCCGAAGGGGATCGACGTGCCGAAGGCGAAGGTCGGATCCTTGCCGAAATAGTAGTAGCCCGCGGTGTGGCCGCACTCGACCGTGCCGTTCTGCACCGCGTCGAGCACTTGCAGCGCGCCGACGATTTCACCGGCCGCGAACACCTTGATGGTGAACTTGCCGCCGCTTGCCTCCGACACGCGCTTGGCGATGTGTTCCGCGCCGCCGTACAGCGTATCCAGGCTCTTCGGCCAGCTTGCAGCCATGCGCCACGATATGGTAGGCAGTCCGGCGGCGGGCGCCTGTGCATTGACGATCACCGGCGCGGCGACCGCGCCTGCGGCCAAACCCAGGCCGGCTTTTTTCAGGAAGGAACGACGTTGCACTTTGATCTCCTCAATTTGGTTGAATAGGTTTCTAGGTATGGCGCCCGCCGCCTGGCAGCGGGCGCTGCCGCATTGTGCCGGATTGGGATCCGAACAGCGATATCTATACGCAATTAT
Organism: Betaproteobacteria bacterium; assembly: GCA_004298385.1. Lineage (GTDB taxonomy): Bacteria > Pseudomonadota > Gammaproteobacteria > Burkholderiales > SG8-39 > 2-12-FULL-64-23. The sequence continues at coordinate 24,277 of SCTX01000153.1, forward strand.
CCCGGGCCAGTCAAATTATCCTCATGCGTGTTTCGCTCGCCGGAAAGGCGGCAATAAGCCAGGTTGGGGATCGGCGCCTCGTGGAAGGCGCGGATGCGGTCAGGGTCGATCCGCGATCGATGGCGCCGGCCAACGCGAGCGCCCTGCAACCAATTGGCGATTTCACTTGCGCGGTCGCACATAATGCTCGCTATCTGGCGATTTCACTTGCGCGGCCGCATAATGCTCGCCAGCGCAAACCGAAACGGGGAGGCAGCATGGGACGCAAGGCAAAAGCCGTTATCTGCCGCCGGAACAATGCGCCGGTGGTGGTGGAACAGATCGAGGTCGAGTCGCCGCACCGCGGCGAGGTGATGGTCAAGCTGGGCGCCTGCGGCGTGTGCCATAGCGATTTGTCGGCCGTCAATGGCACCATCGGCATGCCCTTGCCCTTGATCCTCGGCCATGAAGGCGCGGGTACCGTGGTCGAAGTCGGCGAAGGCGTGACCGAGCTCGCCGGCGGCGATCTAGTGATCAGCTCCTTCGTCAACATGTGCGGTAAATGCCGCTACTGCGTCACCGGCCGCCCGCATTTGTGCGACGTCGGCGCGAAGGCGATCATCTCCCTGCCCGACGGCAGCCTGCGCACGCGCGACGCTAAAGGCGCACCGCTGAATATCTTTTCCGCCTGCGGGGTGATGGCCGAATATGCCACGCTGCACGTGGACAACGTGGTGAAAATCGCGCCCGGCATGCCGCTCGCGCAGGCGGCGCTGATCAGTTGCGGCGTGATGACCGGGGTCGGCGCGGTGTTCAACACGGCCAAGGTGGTGCCGGGCGCCAGCGTGCTGGTGATCGGCGCAGGCGGCGTCGGACTGAACGTGATCCAGGGTTGCGCCATCGCCGGCGCCGGCATCATCATCGCGGCGGACATGACCGAGCATAAGCTCGCGCTGGCGCAGCAGTTTGGCGCCACGCATACGCTCAACACGGGCCGCGAAGAGAACCTGGTCAAGGCGGTGAAAAAGCTCACCGGCGGCGGCGTGGACTACGCCTTCGAGTGCGTCGGCCTGGGCAAGATGGTGGAGCAGGCGTTCCGCGCCGTGCGCAAAGGCGGTACCGCACTGGTGGTGGGTGTGGCGCGTGGCGACGACAGCACTTCGCTGAAGACGGCCTCGATCACCTTCGAGGAAAAGACCCTGACCGGCAGCTACTACGGCTCGGCCCGTCCGCGCGAGGATTTCCCGCGGCTGATCGCGGCATACCAGGCGAAGAAGTTGAAGCTGGACGAACTCATCACCCGCAGCTACCGCATCGACGAGGCGGCGCAGGCGTTCGCGGATCTTGAAGCGGGACGCAACGCGCGCGGCGTGATCGTGTTCTGAGGTCTCAGCGCAAACTCAGCAGAATGCGCGCTTCATGCAAAGCTGTTTAGGCGCCGTGTGCGCATTCCCGATCGCGCATGGCAGTGATTGCATCCCGGTGATGGCCCCCGCAACTACGGAGGAATTCGAATGATCTCACTCAGCGTCAATGGCAAGAATATCTCGGTAAACGACAGCCCCGATACGCCGCTGCTGTGGGTGCTGCGCGACACCCTGGGCATGACCGGCACCAAGTTCGGCTGCGGCGTGGCGCTTTGCGGCGCCTGCACCGTGCATCTGGACGGCGCCCCGGTCCGTTCCTGCTCCACGCCGGTCTCGGCCGCGGCGGGCAGGAAGATCACGACCATCGAGGCCATGGCTGCCAGCCCGGTAGGCAAGGCGGTGCAGGCCGCATGGATCAAGCACGACGTGCCGCAATGCGGCTATTGCCAGAGCGGCCAGATCATGGGCGCGGCCGCGCTCCTGGCGAAGACCAGGAAACCCAGCGATACGGATATCGACGCGGCGATGAGCGGCATCCTCTGCCGCTGCGGCACATACAACCAGATTCGCGCAGCCATCAAGGACGCGGCGCAGTCGATGAGAACAGGGAGCTGAATATGAGCGCCATCTACAATGCTTCGCGCCGCGGCTTCCTGAAGACTTCCGCGCTGGCCGGAGGCGGACTGCTGATCGGTTTCACCCTGCCCGGCGCGTCGCGGCTGGCGCAGGCAGTCAGCGTATTCAGCCCCAATGCCTATCTTCGCATCGGGTCCGACAACCAGATCACCGTCATCTGCGGCTTGTCGGAGATGGGGCAGGGCGTGCACACGGCGATCCCCATGCTGGTGGCGGAGGAACTCGACGCCGACTGGTCAAAAATCAAGGTGGAGCAAGCCGAAGCCGATCCGGCCTTCAACAATCCTATTTTCGGCATGCAGGCGACCGGCGGCTCGACCTCGGTGCGCGGGCACTGGGAGCCGATGCGCAAGGCCGGCGCCGCCGCGCGCGCAATGCTGGTCGCCGCGGCCGCCGAACGGTGGAACGCGGACCCGGCCGATTGCCGCACAGAGAAAGGTATGGTGGTGCACAAGAGCGGCAAGAAGCTCTCCTACGGCCAACTCGCCGCGGCCGCCGCGAAACAGCCGGTGCCGGCGCAGGTGCAACTGAAGAGCCCGAAGGCGTTCAGGATCCTCGGCCGCGCGGCTAGACGCCTCGATACGCCCGCCAAGGTAAATGGAAGCGCCAAGTTCGGACTGGACGTGCGCTTGCCCGGAATGCTCACCGCAGTAATGGCGCGCCCGCCCGTGCCGGGCGGCAAATTGGTGTCGGTGGACGATAGCAAGGCCAAGGCGATAGCGGGAGTCAAGCAGGTGCTGCAGATTCCGGGCGGTGTCGCCGTGCTCGCCGAGGGTTACTGGGCCGCTAAGCAGGGCCGCGACGCGCTGCAGATCAAATGGGACGACGGCGCCAACGCTGCGCTGTTGTCGGACGCCGTGTCGAAAATGCTGGCCGAGGGTGCGGCCAAAGGCGGCGCCCTCGGCCGCAACGAAGGCGACGTGGGTGCGCCGGTGGCGAAAAGGCTCGAAGCCGTCTACGAAGCGCCGTTCCTCGCGCACGCCTGCATGGAGCCGATGAACGCTACGGTATGGGTCAAGCCCGATGAGATCGAAGTCTGGGCGGGCACGCAGTCGCAGGGGCCGTCGCAGGGCATCCTCGGCGAGGTAGCCGGCGTCGCGCCCGGCAAGGTCAAGGTGCACACCATGTATCTGGGCGGAGGTTTCGGCCGGCGCTTCGCCCCGGATTTCACCGTCGACGCGACCTTGCTGTCGAAGATATCTGGCAAGCCGGTACAATTGGTCTACACGCGCGAGGATGACATGAAGGCCTATTTTTACCGTCCCGCCTCGGTTGCGCGCTTCGCCGGCGGACTCGATGCAAACGGCAAGGCGGTGTCGTTTTCCGCTTCCATCTGCTCTCCTTCGCTCATGGAAGCCTCGGGCTTCATGAAACTGCCTGCCGACGGCGTGGATGAAATGGCGGTCGAGGGCATTCGCGATTGCCCCTACGATTTCCCCAACCTGCGCGTAGAGTACGCGCGGCGCGAGCCCGGCGTGCAGATCTGGTTCTGGCGTTCGGTCGGGCATTCGCAAAACCTGTTTTTTATCGAGAGCTTCGTCGATGAGATGGCGGCGGCCGCGGGCAAGGACCCGTGCGAGTTCCGCCTCGGGTTGTTGGGCAAACAACCGCGCTTCCGAGGTGTGCTCGAACTTGCCGCGAAAAAGGCCGGCTGGGGCAAGCCGCTGCCGGCGGGCGTGCATCGCGGCATTGCCGTGGCGCATTCGTTCGGCAGCTATGTCGCCGAGGTTGCCGAGGTTTCGGTCGGCAGGGACGGCAAGGTCAGGGTGCACCGCGTGGTCGGATCGGTGGACTGCGGCTTGACGGTCAATCCCGAGATCGTCAAGCGCCAGATAGAAAGCGCCATCGTCTACGGTCTCAGCGCGGCGCTCTATGGCAAGATCACCTTCAAGGACGGCAGGGTCGAGCAGTCGAATTTTCACGACTATCCGGTGCTGCGCATCGACGAAATGCCCAAAGTGGAGGTGCATATCGTCGCCAGCACCGAGCCGCCCGGCGGCATCGGCGAACCGGGGCTTCCACCCGTCGCGCCTGCCGTCGCCAACGCGATCTTCGCCGCGACCGGCAAGCGCGTGCGCAAGCTGCCGATCAAGGCCGAGGAGTTGAAACAAGCCTGAGCTGCCGCGCGGCTGGTGCTCGGGCGCGCCTCGGCTCAGGTCTGCTCAGCTTAAATGGGCGAGCAGGAACATGGCCACGATGATGGCCACCACCCACCACAGCGGCGCCGCGCCGGGCGCCGCCTCAGCCGAGGGTTCCGGGGCGGCCGCGGCCGGCCCGGTTATTTTCTGGTTGAAGGCGGAGAAGAAATCATCCGCCATTTTTTTCGCCACGCCGTCGATGAGGCGCGAACCTATTTGCGCCAGCTTTCCGCCCACCTGGGCTTTCACCGTATAGCTCAAGCGGGTGCCCGAGTTCTCCGTCGCGAGCGACACTTTGGCCGAGCCCTTGCCGAAGCCCGCCGCTCCACCCTGGCCGTCGAAGGAAAGGGAATACGAATTCGGCGGATCGAGGTCGGCGAGCACGAGCTTGCCGCGGAACCTGGCCTTGACCGGGCCGATCGCCACGGTGGTCACCACCGTATATTCGGTGTCTGCCAGCTTTTCGATCGACTCGCAGCCGGAAATGCAGGCCTTGAGCACTTCGGGATCGTTCAAACCGCGCCAGACTTCGGCTTGCAATGCGGGGATGAACTGCTCGCCGGTCATTTCCATTTCCTTGACTCCTTATGCAATTACTCCGCAACAATTGCCGCATCCGCGCGAATGTTCTTGTCGTATTAGTTGCGGCCAGCGGCAGCGCTAAGGTAAACACCAAACATGGCGTGGGGGTTTTATTCAAGATCGCCGCTTGCGCACGGATGTGTTTTTCATCCGTGCGCAAGCGACGATCCGCGTGGACGGTTTTTCGTCCGCGCAGGTTTTGCCAAAACCTGCGCGCTGCGCGCGCCAACCGTATTTTCTACACGGATAAAAACCATCCGTGCAGAAAATACGGTTATGCAATTACTCCGCGACGATTGCCGCATCGGCGCTAAGCTTCAGGCGGCGATTCTACCCGAACGGTGCTGCCACTTGCCGTGCTCCAGCTCGCGCGCGAGTCCGACCAGGCTGTCGATGTTGTGCACCGGCATGAAGGCGTCCACGTGCGGCAGCATCGCGCGCACCCCGGACGGTCGCGGCTGAAAGCCATCGTAGCGCAACAGCGGGTTGAGCCAGACGAGCTTGCGGCAGGATTTGTGCAGTCGTTCCATCTCCGCGCCCAGGCCCTCGCCGATGTCGCGGTCGAGGCCGTCCGAGATCAGCAGCACCACCGCGTTCTGGCCGAGCAGGCGCCGCGACCATTTGCGGTTGAATTCCTCGAGGCATACGCCGATGCGCGTGCCGCCGGCCCAGTCCTGGATGGCCGAGGCCACCCGGTTCATGGCGATGTCCACGTCGCGGTTGCGCAGGTGGCGGGTAATGTTGGTGAGCCGCGTGCCGAACACCAGGGTGTGCACGCGGTCGCGGTCGTTGGTGATGGCGTGCAGGAAATGCAGGAACATGCGCGAATAGCGGCTCATGCTGCCGGAGATGTCGCATAGCACCACCAGCGGCGGATGCCGGGTGATGCGCGAGCGGCGCTTCAATGCGATGATCTGCGCCCCGCTCTTGAGGCTCGCGCGCAGCGTCGCCGGCAAATCGATGCGCGACCCCAGGGCATCGGGGCGGAAGCGGCGCGTCCGCACTTCGGGAATGGGCAGGCGCAGGCGCGCGATCAGTTTCTTCGCCTGCGCCAGCTCGGCGCCGCTCATGGTCTCGAAGTCGGCATGTTGCAGCAACTCGCGCGGGGAAAAAGTGACACTGGCGTCGATCTCGATTCTCCGTAGCTGCCGCTCTTCCTGCGCCTGCTCGCGCTTCGAGTACAGCGCCTCCGACAGGCGCTTCCCCGCTTGCGGCTGCTCGGCTTGGCCGGCGCGGCCGTAGATCTGCGGCAGCAACAGGCTCATGATGCGCTCGAGCAGTTGCGGGTCGCGCCAGAAGATGTGAAAGGCCTGGTCGAACAGTTCCTGTTGCTCGCGTTTGGACAGGAACACCGCGGCCAGCGTCCAGTAGAAATCCTCGCGCCGCTCGATGCCGGCGGTCTCCAGGGCCCGCAGCGCATCGACCACCCGGTCCGGGCCGATCGGCAGCCCCGCCGCGCGCAACACGCGGGCGAAATGCATGACGTTTTCCGCCAATTTTCCTGTAACCATGCGGTATTATACGGGCTCGCCCTCTGCTCGCGGTTCCAGCCATGCACGACGTCACGCGCCGCCGCCCTTACCGCCGCATCTTTGCGGCGAAGCGGCTATAGAGACGACCGAATGAATGTCTTCTCCAAGCTGTACTACAAACTGCGCAAGATGTGGAAGGCGATCCAGCTCTATCTGGTCATCGCAGGGCCGGGCATCGTGGTCATGGTCGCCGACAACGATGCCGGCGGCATCACCACCTACGCGGCGACCGGCGCCAAGTACGGCTATCACCTGATCTGGTTCCTGCTGCTGCTGATCCCGGTCGCCTATTACGTGCAGGAGATGACCGTGCGCCTGGGGGCCGTCACCAAGCGCGGCCTCGCGGAGGCGATTTTCGACGGTTTTGGCGCCACCTGGGGCTGGTTCGCGCTCGTCGACCTGATGCTGGTGAACTGGCTGACGCTGGTCACAGAATTCATCGGCATGACGGCCGCCCTCCATATATTCGGGGTGCCGCCCTGGCTGACGGTTACCGCCGTGGTGCTGCTGATGGCGATCATCGTCCTGAACGGCCGCTACTGGACCTGGGAGAAAATCGCGCTGCTGTTCTGCGCCCTCAACCTGATCTACATTCCGGCCGCCTTCATGATCCATCCCTCGGTGTCGGACATCGTGAAACACGGTCTGATCCCGAACTTTCCGGGCGGCTTCAACGGTCAGTTGTTTTTCTTCCTCATGGCCAACATCGGCACCACCATCGCGCCGTGGATGCTGTTTTTCCAGCAAAGCGCGGTGGTCGACAAGGGCATGCAGGAGAAGGACATTCCCTGGGGCAAATTCGACACCCTGCTCGGCTCCGCGCTCACCGTGGGGGTGGCCATTTTCATCGTCATCGTCACCGGCACGACCCTGAACGGCACCGACATCGCAAGCGCCGGACAGGCGGCCGAGCACCTGATGCAGACCGACCGCTATGTCGGCGCCTTCATGGCCATCGGCCTGTTCGACGCCGGCCTGCTCGGCGCCATCTGCATCTCGCTCGCGAGTTCCTGGGCGTTCGGCGAAATCTTCGGCTGGGCGCACTCGCTCAACCAGAACATCAAGCAGGCGCCATGGTTCTACGCCAGTTATTTCTTCGCCCTGATCACTTCCGGACTGGTGGTGTTGATCCCGGGCGCGCCCCTGGTGCTGATCACGCTGTTCGTGCAGGTGATCGCGGTGACGCTGCTGCCCGCAGCGCTGGTGTTCCTGATATTGCTGCTCAACGATCCGCGCACCATGGGTGATTACCGCAACAGCGGCTGGCAGAACCTGATCGGCGGATTCATCGTCGCCGCGATCGTGGCCTTGTCCTCGCTCTACGGGATCAGCATCATGTTCCCGAACCTGTTCCAATAAACGGGAACCGCTCCATGCGCGTCAGCCTGAAACGCCTGTTCCGCAAGATCGAAGAAATCAACCGGCGCTATCGCACGCCGCGCATCGCCATGTCCCGCGGGGGCAGAGCCGCGCTGGAGTTTTTGCGCCTCTACCTGCTCTTCCTTGTGTGCCTGATGGTGTACAAGTTCATACTGCTGGTGAACTGAGGGAGGGGCTGCGATGGTCGCCGCACTGGAGCACGAGTTCTTCTTGGGAGAGATACTGGGCCGCAAGGTGTACCTGAAGTCCGAGAAAACCGGGCGGCTGGACGATCTGGTGATCGTCGAAACCGGCAGGATCCCCGAGGTCACCCATCTGGTCGTGAGCCGTTCGTTCGGTTACCCGTCCCTGCTGCTGCCCTGGGACAAGATCGCCCTGATCTCGAACACCGAAATCGTGGCCGACGTGGTCAACGCCGGCGACTACGAGAAAGCGCCGCCGGCGGGCTCGATTCTGCTCAAGGATCACATCCTCGACAAGAAGATCCTGGACATGGACGACCATGAAGTGGAGGTCGTCTACGACGTCAAGCTGGTGCTGCAAAACGGAAAACTCTACGCCAGCGAAGTGGATTTCAGCCGCTACCGGCTGCTGCGGCGGCTGGGACTCAAAAAACTGGCGAATTTCATGGTCGAGCACAATGAAACGGCCACCGTGTCGTGGATGTACGTCCAGCCGCTGCCGGAGCACATCGGCAGTTTTTCCGGCAGCGTCAAGCTCAAAGTGCTGAAGGACAAGCTGCACGACATCCATCCGGTCGATCTGGCCGATATCCTGGAAGAGCTCGATAGCCACCAGCGCATGGCCATTTTCAGCGAGCTCGAGCCCGAGCATGCTTCCGACACCCTGGAAGAAATCGAGCCGCGGGTGCAGCGCGAGCTGATCAGCGCGATGAAACTGGAGGCCGCCGCCAAGCTCATCAATGAAATGAGTCCCGCGCAGGCGGCGGACATCCTGGCGATACTGCCGACGGCGGAGGCCGACGCGATCCTCAAGCTGATCGACAAGGACAGCGCGCCCACGGTGCAGCAGATCATCGAGGGCCACGACGAGAATATCCTGCTGTTCGCCACGCAGCAGTACGTCAAGATGCCCGAATCGGCCCCGGTCGGGGATGTGCTGAAGGACTACCGCGAAATCGTGCGCAACATGGACGTGGACATGTACGTCTACGTCACGGACGCGAAGGATACGCTGCGCGGCGTGGTCGATCTGCGCGAATTGATCGCCGCGGAACCCGGGCAGATCATCGGGGAAATCATGACCGACAACGTGATCTCGCTCAACCCGGATGAAACCTTGCAGGACGCAGTGGACATGTTCGGGCGCTACGGTTTTCGCGCCATCCCGGTCACCGACAATGAGGAACGTTTATTGGGCGTCGTTTCCTTCGACGACATCAAGGGCATCAAGCCGAGGCTGGACTAGGCGTTCTTATAAGACGCATTGATTGCCGGCACGTGCCAAGAGCGATCATTGCGCGCTCCGCGCGCCAACCGTGTTTTCCGTACGGATGCAAAAGGCGCATCCGCACAGAAAACACGGTTATTGATAAAAACAGGAACAACGCGGGGGTTTAATCCGAGATCGCCGATTGCGCACGGGCGGCTTTTCGCCCGTGCGCAATCGGCGATCCGCGCGGACGGGCCGCCGTCCGCGCAAGCTTGATCGCGGCAGCTCGAGGTATTCGCCGATGTCTGCGCGCGAGCATTGCGCGCTCCGCGCGCCAACCCTGTTTTTGGTACGGATGAAAAGCGCATCCGTACCAAAAACAGGGTTATGCAATTACCCCGCAACAATTGCCGCATCCGCGCGAATGTTTTTGTCATTTTGGTTGCGGCCAGCGGCCGCGCTAAGGATAAAACAAAGGGGGCGTGGGGGGTGCGACAACGGCGGCGCACTTATCCCTTGCGCTTGACCTTCAGACGCGCAAGCAGGCTCTCGCGCGCGAGCAGCGACAGGCCCGGCGAGGCCACGACCAGGTGCTTGTTCGCGTAGGCCTCATGGTTGCGCTCGACATCCTTCAGGCGGTACACGTAATTGACCATCAGGCCGGCCGAACGCGCCATCCCCGCCTTGGACGAATCGGCAAGCCAGTTCAAGCGCTCCATGCGCGCGCCGTTGCCAAGGTGAAAGCGCGCTACCGCGTCGGCCGGCTCATTGCCGTGTTTGGCCTGTTGCAGGTAGTAGGCGCAAAGCCGCATCAGTTCCGTCTGCGTGCGCGTGCCCGGCCCGGCGCGCTCGATCCAGTTGGTCTCGGCCGGCGCGCCGGCGAGCTCTGCCAGTTCTGCATGCGTTGCGGCGGTTTCGGCGAGCCATTCGCGGAATCCCGGTATGGGCGAGAGCGTGGCGAAGGTCTTGAGGCGCGGGAATTCGCGGCCCAGGTCCTCCGCCACCTGCTTGATCAGGAAATTGCCGAAGGAGATGCCGCGCAGGCCTTCCTGGCAGTTGGTTATGGAGTAGAAAATGGCGGCGTTTGCGCCGGCCGGATCGATCACCGGCGAATCCGGGTCGAGCAGAGGCTGCACCTGCCCGCTCATGCCTTTGGTAAGCGCGACTTCGATGAAAATGATGGGCTCGTCGGGCAGGGCAGGATGGAAGAAGGCGAAGCAGCGGCGGTCGGCCGCAAGGCGGCGGCGCAGGTCGCGCCAGCCCTGGATCTCGTGCACCGCCTCGTATTGCATGAGCTTCTCCAGCACCAGCGCCGGGGTGCGCCAGTCGATGCGCTGCAGCGAGAGAAAGCCGCGGTTGAACCAGGAGGCGAGCAGATGCGCGAGATCGGCATCGATGCCCGCCCAGTGCGGCTGCGCCTTGAGCTCGCGCAGCAGGCGCCGGCGCATTTCCACCAGTGCAGGGGTACCGCCGCTGGCCAGGTTGAGACGCCGGAACAGTTCCTGCCGGGGCGCCTCGACCGCCTGCTGCAGCCGGATCAGCTTGGCCGGCGAGGGATCCTGACGGTAGGCGTCGGCGGCCTCCCCCACCGCCTGCGGATCCGGGGAGAATTCCTCGGCGAGAACATCGAAAAAAGCCGACAGCGCCGGCCCCGCGAGCATGCGATAAGCGGCGAGCGCCTCGCGCGCCAGTGCGGCGCCGGAGGCCTCGCCGCGCTCGGACAGCAGCGCATGGCACAGGGACACGGTTCTGCGCGTGTGCCTATCGGCCCTGCTGCCGGTCTTGGCGGCAGGGGTGAACAGGCGTTTGATGAAGGCGGGGGATCTCATGCGCCAGCGCGAAGCGCGGCCTCAGGCGGCCGCGATCTCCGCTCTGACTTCGGACAGCAGCCGTTCGGCTTCGCTGCCGCGCACGTGGCTGATATCGTCCTGGTATTTGAGCAGGGCGCCGAGCGTGTCGTTGACCGTGTCCGGATCGAGAGCGAGTTTGTCCAAGGCCACCAGCGCCTTGGTCCAGTCTATGGTTTCAGCCACGCCGGGGAGCTTGAACAGGTCCATCTTGCGCAACCGCTGTACGAAGGCGACGATCTCCTGCGACAGGCGTTCCGCCGCGCCGGGGGCTTTCCTGCGCAGGATGTCGAGTTCGCGCGCCGCGTCCGGATAATCCACCCAGTGATACAGGCAGCGGCGCTTGACCGCGTCGTGGATCTCGCGCGTGCGGTTGGAGGTGATGATCACGATGGGGGGCTGGTCCGCCTTGATCGTGCCGAGCTCGGGGATGCTCACCTGGAAGTCCGACAGCACTTCCAGCAAATAAGCCTCGAACGGCTCGTCGGTGCGGTCGAGCTCGTCGATCAGCAGCACCGGCGCCGCGCCGCCGCTCGTTTCGAGCGCCTGCAGCAGCGGCCGCTTGATCAGGAACTGCTCGGAAAAAATGTCCTGGCTGAGTTTCTTGCGGGCGGCTTGGCCGGAGGACTTGTTCGCCTGGCCGGAGGCCTCGTGCACTTTGCCGCTCGCTTCCGCCAGCCGGATTTCGATCATTTGCCGCGGGTAGTTCCATTCATATACGGCCGAGGAGATGTCCAGGCCTTCGTAGCATTGCAGCCGCACCAGCCGGCGCTCAAGAGTGATCGAGAGCACCTTGGCGATCTCGGTTTTGCCGACGCCGGCCTCGCCTTCCAGAAACAGCGGCCGTTGCATCTTCAGGGCGAGAAACAAGGCGGTGGCGAGGCTGCGCTCGGCCACGTAGTCGGCGTGCGCCAGCAGCGCGGCGGTGTCGTCTATCGATTGCGGAAGTTGGACCATTTCTGTCACGGCGTAGAATTCGGGGGAGACTAAAGCACGCAAGGATTTTATACCTTGCGTGGCTCGCATTGATCGCTTTTTTGTCGCTCTTTCGTCCCGGCCCCTGGTGGCAATCATCGAGCCGCGCCCGGTTGAAGCACGGCGCTAAGCGCCGTAATGCTGCAGGCGCTCGATGTAACGCGCGATCAGGTCGACTTCCAGGTTGACCCGGCTGCCGGGTTTGAGCTTGTTCAGGTTGGTCACCGCGATGGTATGCGGAATCAGGTTGATCTCGAACTCGGCGCCCTCCACGCGGTTGACCGTGAGGCTGACACCGTTCACCGTGATCGAGCCCTTGCGCGCGATATACTTGGCCAGGTCCTGCGGCGCGCGGATGACGAGGAGGAAGCTGTCGCCTGCCGGCTCGAAGCGCGTTACTTCGCCCACGCCGTCGACGTGGCCGGACATCAGGTGCCCGCCCAGGCGGTCCGACAGGCGCAGCGATTTCTCCAGATTGACCTCGTTCGGCCGGTCCAGGTCCACGCTGCAGTTGATGGTCTCCTGCGACACATCCACTTCGAAGCGGTCACCGTGCAAGGCGATGACGGTGAGGCAGACACCGTTCACGGCGATGCTGTCGCCCAGCGCCACGTCCGAGAGGTCGAGCATGCCCGCGTCGATGACGAGGCGCAGCCCCTGGTCGCGCGGCGCGGCCTTGGTGATTTTTCCGATCGAGGTGACGATGCCGGTAAACATGGTTAATTCAGGACGCGGGCGAGAATGCGAAGGTCGCCGCCTATGGGCTGCACATCGGCGAATTGTACCAGCCGTTTCTGCGCAAGGTGTGCGAGTTCGGGCAGGCTGAACATGCCGCGTGCGCTATCGCCGAGAATGCTGGGCGCGACATAGATCAGCAGTTCGTCCGCCAGCCCGGAGACTAGCAGCGCGCCGTTCAGTTTGAAGCCGGCCTCGACGTGCACCTCGTTGAGCTCGCGCCGTGCGAGCTCGCGCATTAGATCCGTCAATTCCACCTTGCCGCGCGCGTCCGGCAGCAGCACCACCTCGGCGCCCTGATCCTGCAAGGCGGCGATCGCGGGCTTGTCCTCCACCGCGGCGGCGACCAGCACTTTGCCGCTCGCTAGCAGTTTCGCCGACAGCGGCAATTGCAGCCGGCTGTCCACCACCACCTTGAGCGGCTGGCGCGTGGTCTCGACCTCACGCACGTTCAACTGCGGGTCGTCGTCCCTGACGGTGCCGATGCCGGTGAGCACGGCGCAGGCGCGGGCGCGCCAGGCATGGCCGTCGCGGCGCGCCTCGGGCCCGGTGATCCACCGGCTCCGGCCGTTGGCGAGCGCCGTCCTGCCATCCAGGCTCGCCGCGATTTTCATGCGCACCCAGGGCCGGCCGCGGCTCATGCGCGCAACGAAGCCGATGTTCAGCGCGCGCGCCTCGTCTTGCATCAGCCCGGACTCGACCAGGATTCCCGCCGCGCGCAAGGCGGCGAAGCCGCTGCCCGCAACCCGGGAATTCGGATCCTGCATTGCTGCGACGACGCGCGCGATTCCGGCTTCGATCAGAGCATCGACGCAGGGCGGCGTGCGTCCATGGTGGCTGCAGGGCTCCAGCGACACGTACGCCGTCGCGCCGCGCGCGCGCTCGCCTGCGGCGCGCAGGGCCAGGACCTCGGCATGCGGTTCTCCGGTCTTTTCGTGCCAGCCTGCGCCTACCGCCTCGCCGTCGCGCACGATCACGCAGCCGACGCGGGGATTGGGTGTGGCGGTATAGAGGCCTTTTTCGGCGAGGCGCAGCGCCTCGGCCATGCGCTCGCGATCGGCGGGGCTGAACATGAGGACCGCGCGCCGGTAACGAATAGGCCCTACGGGGCCTGGCGCCGCGCTTTGCGCCCCGGCCGCTTGACCTGCAATATGGCGTCGCGGAAATCGTCGACGCGCTGGAAGTCTTCGTACACCGAGGCAAAGCGGATGTAGGCGACGTCGTCCATTTTTTTCAGTTCCCGCATCACCAGCTCGCCGATGGTGCGCGACTTGATCTCACGCTCGCCCAGGGCGAGGATGCGCGCTTCGACGCGGTTGATGGCGTCGTCGACGTTGTCGGTCGGCACCGGGCGCTTGTGCAGCGCGCGCATGAAGCCGGTGCGGATTTTTTCGCGGTCGTAGGCGGTGCGGTAGCCGTTCGACTTGATCACCGTGGGCATGGCCAGTTCCACCCGCTCGTAGGTGGTGAAGCGCTTGCCGCATTCCTTGCACTGGCGCCGGCGGCGCACGCTTGCGGCGTCTTCGGACAAGCGCGAGTCGATCACCGCGGTATCGTCGGCTTTGCAGAAAGGGCATTTCATGATCGGGGGAGCTCGGAAGAAAAAGGCGAGAGGCGTGAAATGGAAGCTCCGCGCTGTTTGTTCCTCTCTCCTCAGG
>SCTX01000154.1 GCA_004298385.1 Betaproteobacteria bacterium
TGGCAGATGCGGCGGAACTCGGCCAGTTGTTGTTCTCCTGCCGTGTCCGCGTAATGGCCGGTGTGAAGCTCGATCACCGGCGCCCCGGCTGCCTTGGCCGCGTCGATCTGTGCGGTATCGGCGTTGATGAACAGCGACACGCGAATGCCGGATCCGGCGAGCAACCCGCAGGCTTCGCGCACGCGCCCGAATTGGCTGACGACGTCGAGCCCGCCCTCAGTAGTCAGCTCCAAGCGCCGCTCCGGCACCAGGCAGATATCGTGCGGACGAATGCCGATCGCAAAACGCAGCATTTCGGGCGTGACCGCGGACTCCAGGTTCATGCGCTTAGTCAGTTGCGCGCGCAAGGTCTTTACATCGCGGTCCTGGATGTGACGCCGGTCTTCGCGCAAATGCAGGGTGATGGCGTCGGCGCCGGCTTCCTCGGCAAGCAAGGCGGCGCGCAGCGGATCCGGGTAAGCCGTGCCGCGCACCTGGCGCAGCGTGGCCACGTGGTCGATATTTACGCCGAGTTCGATCACAGTTGTCGCAGCTCCTCGAATATGCGCCGGCTGTTGAGCGGCTTTTGCTCCAGGCGATGGCTGATAAGCAGGCGCATCAGCGCCTTCGCCTGCTGCAGGGTCAGTGGATCGCTGTAGTCGTCGCGCACGATGTCGAGCAGCGTCTGCCCTGACAGCACCAGTCCCGCGTGCGCGGTTCTGTTCACCGCCATCGGCCCGCGTTCCGGTTCGTAAGCATAAGATCTGTACGGGTCGATCTCCCTGCCGCTGGCGCAGTCGCGATCCAGCGCCAGCGCGTAGCCCAGTTCGCGCAGCAGTGCTTTTTCGAAGCGGCGCAGCACCGCATCGGGCTCCGCTTCCTCGGCCAGGCGCGCGAGCGCGGCCCGATAGTCGAGGAATAACTTCTCGTGCGCGTCTTCCCGCGGCAGCAGCTTTAACAGCAACTCGTTGAGATAGAAGCCGCACAGGAGCGCCCTGCCCTGCAAACGCGGCTGGCCGCCTTGCCATTCCGCGCGCAGCAGCAGGCGCAGCTCGCCGCGTCCGGACCACGACAGGCCCAGAGGCTGGAATGCCATGATGTTGCCGCGTAGCGCCGAGCGCGGGCGCTTGGCCCCGCGCGCCACCATGGCGACGCGGCCGTGCGAACGAGTGAACGTTTCCACCACCAGACTGGTCTCGCGGAACGGGTAGGCATGCAGAACGTATCCGGGCTGGTTGTCCTGCCGTGCGCGCGCGCTCATGGGACCACCTTGTCGCTGCGCGTCAAGGCCATATCGAAAATGCGGCCCTTGGGGCGGCCCGTCGGGCCTATAGGATTACCTTGCCGCTTCGCGTCAAGGATTCGCCCTAGGGGGCGGCCCGTCGGGCTCATGGTTCGAATCCCAGGTTCTTGAGCGTGCGTTCGTCGTCGGCCCAGCCCTGTTTGACCTTGACCCAGATCTGCAAAAACACCTTGCCGCCGAACTGCTTCTCCATGTCGCGCCGCGCGTCCGTTCCTATCAGTTTCAGTTTTTCGCCGCCTTTGCCGATGACCATCGCCTTGTGGCTGGTTTTGTCGACAATGATAGCCACGTGGATGCGGCGCAGCTTGCCTTCGGTTTCGAATTTCTCAATCGCCGTACTGGCGCCGTAAGGCAGCTCGTCCCCGAGCTGGCGAAATAGTTTCTCGCGCACCAGTTCCGCCGCGAGAAAGCGTTCGCTGCGGTCGGTCACCTCCCCCGCGGGATAGATCGCCGGCTGCCGCGGCAAGTGCGCCCGCAGCGCCTGCAGCAATTGCTGCGCCTGCTCCCCGCTCTTGGCGCTGACCGGCACGATGTCCGAAAAGGCGCGCTCGGCCTGCAGTTGCGCCAGCAAGGGCAGCAACAGTTTCTTGTCCGCCAATCGATCGATCTTGTTCAGCGCCAGTACCGCCGGGCGCCCGGCCGGCAGCAAATCGAATACCTGACGGTCTTCACGGCTGATCCGCCCGGCTTCGATCACCACCAGGATCACGTCCACGTCCTGCAGCGCCTGGGTGATGCTGCGTTTCATCAGGCGGTTCAACGCGCTGGCGTTCTTGGTCTGAAAGCCGGGCGTGTCGACAAACACGTACTGCGTGTCCGCGCCGGTTAGTATGCCGGTGATGCGGTGGCGCGTAGTCTGCGCCTTGCGCGAGGTGATGCTGATTTTTTCCCCGACCAGATGGTTCAGCAGCGTGGACTTGCCTACATTGGGCCGGCCGACGATGGCGATGGTGCCGCAGCGAAATTCCACGGGTTTCACTTTTGTGTCTGCGCAAACGCGAGTTGTGCCGCTTCCTGCTCGGCGATGCGCCGGCTCGCGCCGAATCCGGTGGTGTGGATTGCGAGCTGCGGAATCTGGCACTCCACCTGGAACAGTTGCTTATGCGCCGCACCCCGGGTCGCCACCACGGCGTACTGCGGCAGGGGAATTTTCCGGGCCTGCAGCAGCTCTTGCAGCAGGGTCTTGGGATCCTTGCCCAGGGTTTGCGGGTCGAGGTGTTCGAGCAAGGAAGCGTACAGGCCGCGGATCACGTCTTGGACTGCGGCGAAACCTCCGTCCAGGAAAATTGCCCCGAACAGGGCTTCCAGGCCGTCGGCCAGGATCGAAGGCCGGCGGAAACCTCCGCTCTTCAGTTCGCCTTCGCCCAGGCGCAGGTAGGTTCCCAATTCCAGTTCCCGCGCCAGTTCGGCCAAGGTCTCCTGCCGCACCAGATTGGCGCGCAAGCGCGAAAGCTCGCCCTCCTTCAGCTCGCCGAAGCGCCGGTATAGCTCCTGCGCGATGCAGCAATTGAGGACGCTGTCGCCGAGAAACTCGATACGCTCGTTGTGCGGAGTGCCGTGGCTGCGGTGGGTCAGCGCCTGTTGCAGCAGGGTCGCTTGCGCAAACCTATAGCCCAGTTTGCGCTGCAGCGGCCCGTGGTCCATCGCGCCGAGGAGGCGGATGCTACTCTTTGTCCGCGCCGCGGCCGGGCGCGGTGCTGGCGGCAAAGTCGATGCACGCCGAAACGTTGGCGAACAGAGGAATTTTCTTTGCGTAGGCGAACGAGATGACGACTTCGCCGCTGTCCTTGGTGATTTCAAGTTCCCCCGGAGTCACCGCCGTAATATTGTCGACGTTGGCGCGGCGGTCGAAAGCCTTGCGAATTTCGGCGACACTTCCGCTCCGCCCTTCGCTGGCGGCGATGGCGATGATGGCGTTCTTGGCGGTCGCGAATTCAGAGTAGGCCGGCCAGACTTTCATGGCGCCCACGGCGGCCAGGGCCACCATTACGAAAATCAGGAAAATCACCAGAAAACTGACCCCGCGTTGGCTGTTCCGCATGGTTGCCTTGCTCCCTATTGAAATCGCCCGAAGCGTCTGAGCTCGCTGAAATTGAACCAGATAAAAAAAGCCTTGCCGACGATATTGGCTTCGGGCACGAAACCCCACACCCGGCTGTCGCTGCTGTTGTCCCGGTTGTCGCCCATCATGAAGTAATGACCCGGCGGAACCGTGCACACAAAGCCGCTATTATTGTAAATGCAATTTTCGCGCTGTGGAAACTGTTTTACATAGGGCAAAGCGGCCGGTTCGCTCGTGTCCAGCAGAATCGCGTGCTCGGTCTTTCCCAGCGTCTCGGTATACTGCTTCAGGTATTGTATCTTCTCCCTGAGCAGGTAGTCGCCCGCCTCCCGTAGCGGTGTTTCGCGGTCGTTGATGGTGAGGCGCTTGTTTTGATAGACCACCT
>SCTX01000155.1 GCA_004298385.1 Betaproteobacteria bacterium
TTGATCGACCGTCGCCACAGCAGTGCCCGCCGCGTTCCCTCTCGGGTTCGATCCACGCCACGTTGCCGAAGAAGGCAGAGCACCGCTCGCCCTATTGACAGTAGCAAGCCATATCAACGTGTTGTTCTGCGGCGGGCCAGCCTAATGGCCGCACTGGCACGGCGCTGGTGGCCCGTCCGCAGCAACAAAGGGTTGGGCGTCTTCACAGAGCGTCAGTGAACTCGTCGGGAGAAATATCCGCCTGGCGCAAGATGCCAGCAAGTGTGCCGACCTTGACCTCGCTATGCATCGGCACCACACAGCCTTTTGGTCCGCGCCGCATTATGACGTGGCTTCCGGATTGACGAACCTTCGCGAAACCGAGACGCTCAAGGGCTTTGACGATTGCCGCCCCTGAAGTGCGGGGCAGCTTAGGCATTCGCCGGAAGGCTGAACATGGTTACTACGGGATGCCCTGGCGTGGGAAGCGGAAACTCGGACAGATAGAGTGCGGTCGCTTCTTTCAAATTAGCGACTGCTTCTTCCACCGTTTCACCCTGCGTGGTGGTACCCGTCTCGGGGTTGAGCGCGACATATCCGCCTTCCTCGGCAGGAGTAAGAACAGCGGTCAGTTCCATGGTGATACCTCGCGAAGGAAATACCTCAATTGTCGCGCATTCCTGGCTTTGACGCCCAACTAGCAATAGTCGTCATCTGCAGCATCGTAAATCCATCTACCTGCATATGCAATGATATACAAGTATATTGCGCCATATGCCGCTATATAGCCCTGGTGTCGCGGTCCGCGGTCAGCCAGTGACCACTCGATGGCCGATGCCAAGCGTCCGGACGGCATTCCACGGCATCTCCCACAGCTTCTGTCGCGGGCGCCAAATCCCGCCGGCCTTCTTTACGGCGATGCGCAAGTCAGCCTCGTCCCAGGCAATACGCACGCCGACGAGGTCATGGTCGTTTCGCCGCGGTTTTCTTGCGCGTCCGCGCCATGGCGCCTCATCAATGACCAGTTCCACCGTTTTCAGACGCCGGCCACGCGTTTCGTCGTAAAGGTAACGCACGCATACCAGCCTTTCGCCATAGCGAGCAACGAGCTTTTTGGTGCCCGGCATGCCGGGGCGTAAAGTCAGGCGGGTTTCCATCGGATCTCCTCGTCCCTTAACGCGCAATGCGGGGCGCAGGTGTACCGCGGTTGGCTGACCCTCTCCGCAGCAACGCGACCGTCGCGTAGGGGGCTGGCGTGGGCGGCGAAGGTGGAAGTCTTTGAGTGAGTAAGCGAGCTCAGACACCCATTCGATTATTGGTCAATCGGGCCAAGATCCTGGCCGGTACGCACGATTAGCTCAGGCCCCCGCATCGATTTTCGCGAGGCCGCGCTCGCCGGTGTGCTCCGTGCGTTCGACCTTGGACTAATCGGTCGTTGCGAAAGGGATTCCCGTCATGTCCATGGATGCATCTCCGAAATGTCTAAGACCGCGATCCCCCGGTCGGAAGCAGGCAGCGCTTCATCGAGCTCATATCGTCAGCACCCCGCGCCGCGGGGTTGTCGTGCCGAAGGTCTCGGCGCTGACCGGGGCGCCGGCTTTCTTGAGCGCCTCACGGTGATTCGCGATGGGGGTGCGCAGCAGCACCTCTTCGAACGGCCGCAGCTTGGCGAAGCTCGGGTGGCCGAGCGCGCGCGAGACGAAAGCGGCGGTCTTGGGCCAGCGCCCGGCGTCGATCGCGTAGCGCGCGAAGGCTGCGTTGCGGAAGAACGCGGCAAGGGAGATGTCCGCAATTGAAATAGCCCCGAAAAGAAACCCATCGGCCGGCAATTCACTCTCGAGATAGTCGAGTACCTGCGGGATCTCCTCCTCGCGCGCTTTCTTCAGCACCTGCTCGTCGGGTGTCTCGCCCCAGACAAAGCGCCGGATCACGAGCTGATTGAACAGATGCCAGATGAACACCTCGCCCATGCGCGTGTCGGCGAATTCTTCCAGCCAGCGTGCCCGGGCACGAAGTTGCGCTCCCTGCGGAAGCAGGGGCGGTTCGGGATAGCGCTCGTCGAGGTATTCGCAGATCACCGAGGAGTCGGCCAGGGTGATCTGGTCCTCTATGAGCACCGGTATGCGGCGCACCGGGCTGAGCCGCGCGAACTCGTCGTTGCCATAGAACGGCACGATGGGGTCGATCTCGTAGGGAATGCCCTTGATGTCCAGGCAGACCAGCACCTTGCGCACATAGGGCGACAGATACGAGCCGATGATTTTGCTTGTGACTGCCGCCATGCGTCCCCCGTTCATGCCGCCCAAGGTCTTGTGCTTTGCCTAGCTAAACCACGATTGCAAGGATGGTCAGTCTACGCGTTGCGTAAGAACCTGGCAAAAGACCGGCGCTCGCGCGCCCGCGACCGCGCCCGCTCCTTGCACGCGCCCGGCGTGTGCGCTGCGCTAGGGCAATGTGCCCGGACGCAAGGACTGGTGCGGCTTTGCGGGCAATGCGAAGTTTCAGCCGGCGTAATCCATCAGGCCGCCGCCAGGCCCTCGCTGCGCATGCCTGTTTGAATTTTCGGACCCATCAGAAGCCGGAACCCGGCTGTTTCATGAACTCGATCTCTTCTTCCGTGGAGTGCCGGCCCAGAACGGCGTTCCGGTGCGGATAGCGGCCGAACCTCTCGATGATTCGTCGGTGCCTGATCTCGAAATCGAGATTGCTCTGGATGCCGTTGTTTCGGTACAACTCCATTGCGACCGCGTGTATTTTCAGAGACTCGCTGTGCATGAAAGGCAGATAAAGAAAACTGCGCTCTATCGGACTCAAGCCTTCATCGGCCTTGGCGGTAATGGCTTCCTGCGCCAAGGCTAGCGCCAATGGATCGTTGGCGAAAGCCAGGGGTGAGCCCCTGAACATGTTTCTCGAGAACTGATCCAACACGATGATTTCCGCCAATCTGCCCCTGGCCTCTGCTCTCCATTCGAACAGCTCGCAGCGAGTTGCCCGGGCATGAACCTCCGAAAATCTCCCGCTTATCAATTTGTCGAAGGCATCGTCCTTCGCCCACCATTTCGACGGGTCGGTTTCCTCGAACCAAAATCTCAAAATCCGCGTGTACATGTTTCAGTCCCGATCACGCGCCTGCTAGAACATGTAGTGCCTGCCGTTCACGTGTATCGCCCGGCCGGAGACGAAAGCGCCCGTCTCGGCGCACAGAAATACGCAAGCCGCGGCCACCTCGTCGTGCGCGGAGACGTCGGCCATGACGCCCATCGCTTCGCCTCCGCCGCGGCGGATCTCCGCAACGACCGCATCGACCGCGTCGCGGTCGCTATGCCCGTTCACCACGACATTGGCGCCGCCCTCGGCCAGCGCCAGAGCGATGGCGCGCCCGATGTTGCGGCCGGAGCCTGTGACGACCGCCGTG
This sequence comes from Betaproteobacteria bacterium, assembly GCA_004298385.1. GTDB lineage: Bacteria > Pseudomonadota > Gammaproteobacteria > Burkholderiales > SG8-39 > 2-12-FULL-64-23. The sequence goes on from SCTX01000155.1 coordinate 3,395, forward strand.
CGGCCGGAAACCGAAACGAAACGCCGCGTCATGGTCTGTGTCCTCTCTTCGGTTGTTCGCGCCACACCGGGAGTCGCCGTTGACCGGATCGGCGTTGACAATCGAAGCAGGCGCGCGACAGAATGTACGCACAACGAATATTTTGCGCAAGTCTCAACTCCCGACACGGATTGCACGCCGGCCCGACCGGCCTCCGCCGGGCACGTTAGAATCCAGGCATGCACGACAAGCTGATCGCGGTCGAAGCCGACATCACCACTTTGGAGGTGGATGCCATCGTCAACGCCGCCAACAACTCGCTCCTGGGCGGCGGCGGCGTGGACGGCGCGATCCACCGCGCCGCCGGACCCGAGCTGCTCGCCGAGTGCCGTACGCTTCATGGTTGCGCCACCGGGCGCGCCAAGATCACGCGCGGCTACCGCCTGGCGGCCAAATACGTCATACACACCGTCGGGCCGGTATGGCAGGGCGGCTCGCAGGGCGAGCCCGAACTGCTCGCCTCCTGCTACCGCGAGAGCCTGGCACTGGCGCTCGCGCACGGCGCGGCCAGCGTCGCCTTCCCCGCGATCAGTTGCGGCGTCTACGGCTACCCGTTGCAGCAGGCGACGCGCATTGCGCTGCGCGAGTGCGCGCAGTTCGCCGCGGCCGAGCCGAAAATCGTGCGGATCGTGTTCGCCTGTTTCAGCGCCGGGATGCTGGCGCTGTACCGGGCGGAACTCGCAAGGCGATGACATGGCGGCCACGGTGACCGTCATCGATCCCAGACCGTCGCCGCTGGCGCGCTACCTGCTGCTCGCTTATGCGCTGCTGATCATTTACGCCAGCCTGCACCCCTTCTCCGGCTGGCGCGATCAGGGCGTGAGCGCATTCGCGTTTCTCGCCGGCGCCTTGCCGCGCTACATCACCGCGTTCGATCTGGTGACCAATTTTGCCGCCTATCTGCCCCTGGGATTTTTCGCGCTGCTGGCGCTGTACCCGCGCCTGCGCGGCGCGCTCGCGCTGGCCGCGGCCGGCGTGGCCGGCTGCTGGTTAAGCCTCGCGGCGGAGGCACTGCAAACCTACCTGCCCAGCCGCATTCCGTCCAATCTCGATCTCGCGACCAACGGCCTGGGCGCCTTCGCCGGCGCCGGGCTGGGGCTGCGCTTTGGTATCGGCTTGCTCAGCGGCGGAAGAATCCATGCCCTGCGGCATCGCTGGTTTCTCGCAGGCGGACAGTACGACCTGGGACTGGTGCTGCTCGCATTGTGGCTGTTCACCCAATTAAATCCGGAGACGCTGTTGTTCGGCAACGGTGATCTGCGCGGGCTGCTCGCGCCTGCGCCGGCGGCCCTGCATCCGGCCGCAGTGTTCATCCAGACGGAAGCCGCGGTCGCCGCCTGCGACCTGATCGCGATCGGCCTGTTCGCATCTTGCCTGACGCAAGACGATAGGCCGCTGCGGCGCCTGTTGCCGGCGCTGCTCGCGGGAGCGCTGGCGCTGAAGACGATCGCGGTGGGCGTATTGCTGAAGGCGCAGAACGTATTCGCCTGGCTGACGCCGGGCGCGTTCTTCGGCCTGGCCAGCGGCGCGCTCATCCTGTTGCTGGCGGTGGCGCTGCCGCGCGCCGCGCGCCTGGCGCTGGCGGGCTTGCTGCTGATGGCCGCAACCGTGCTGGTCAACCTGGCACCGGAGAATCCGTATCTCGCCAACGCCCTGCAGCAATGGCCGCAAGGCTACTTTCTCAACTTCAACGGGGTGACGCACCTGGTGTCGCTCGCGTGGCCGTTCGTCGCGCTGTTCTACCTGATGCTGCTTGCGCCGCGCCAGGCCGGGGAAGGCCGGGCGAGCCCCGACAAGCTATAATTTGCTTTCGTTGGAGGGGACATGCCGGTGAGCGGCATGCCCCTCGGCGGCGTTTCTTCCGAGCCAATCCCCATGAGCTATTACAGCCACCACGTTTTCTTCTGCTGCAACCAGCGCGACGGCGAACGGGTTTGCTGCAATGACAAGGGCGCGAGCAAGCTGCGCGACTACGCCAAGCAGCGCCTGAAGCAACTCGATCTCGCCGGGAAAGGCAAGGCGCGCATCAATCAGGCGGGCTGCCTCGACCGGTGCGAGGAAGGTCCCTGCATCGTGGTGTACCCGGAAGAAGTCTGGTACACCTATGTCGATGAGCATGACATCGACGAGATCATCGAGGAACACCTGCGGCATGGACGCGTGGTCGAGCGCCTGAAAATATGACGCGGGCGCCGGTCGAGCGCGTGTTGTTGGACGGCCCCGCGGGGAAGATCGATTGCGTAATCGACCTGCCCGGGGCAGGCTCCGGCCGCGGCGTGGCCCTGATCGCGCACCCGCACCCGTTGTTCGGCGGCAGCCTCGACAACAAAGTGGCGCAGACGCTAGCCAAGACTTTCGTCGAGCTGGGTTACGTCGCGCTGCGGCCCAATTTCCGCGGCGTCGGGGCGAGCGTGGGCGAACATGACGAGGGGCGCGGCGAGGCCGACGACCTCGTCGCGATCCTGGACTACGCGCGCACGCGCTTTCACGCATCGACGCCGGTGCTGGCGGGCTTCTCCTTCGGCGCCTACGTGCAGACCCTGGTGGCGCGCCGCGTTCAGCCTGCGCGCATGGCGCTGGTGGGCGTGGCGGCGGGTTTCGTCAGCGGCGGGCGCGGCTACACCGCGGAACCGGTGCCGGCGAACAGCATCGTCATCCACGGCGAACTGGATGAGACCGTGCCGCTCGCCAACGTGCTCGCCTGGGCGCGGCCGCAGGAGCTGCCCATCATCGTAGTCCCCGGTGCGGATCATTTCTTTCACCGGCGGCTGCATCTCATCAAGAGCATCATCAAAGGTTCATGGCAGCGCTAAGCGTCGAGTCGATACGACCCTGTTGCAAAGTTGATGTTGCAACCCGCGCCGCTCGGGTGAGCGTGGTCATCCGCCGGAAGTCAATATGACCCTGCTGCAGAGTTGATGTTGCAACAGGCCAATTTAGGGGAGCATGGGAAGTATCCTCCCATATCAAAGCAGATTTCATGACCGTCACCGCACAATCGATTCGCGCCGCCGCAGCGCTTCTTGCGGACAACGTGATCGACACGCCCTGCCTATACTCGCGCACTTTGTCCGAGATCACCGCCGCCGAGGTGTATCTCAAGTTCGAGAACCTGCAATTCACCGCCTCGTTCAAGGAACGAGGCGCGCTGGTCAAGCTGCTTTCCCTCTCGCCGCAGGAGCGCGCGGCGGGCGTGCTCGCGGTTTCCGCTGGCAACCACGCGCAGGGCGTGGCCTATCATGCGAGGCGTCTGGGCATCCGCGCCGTGATCGTCATGCCGCGCCATACGCCGCATGTGAAGGCGGAGCGCACCCGCGCCTTCGGCGCCGAAGTGATCCTCGCCGGCGATAATTTCGACGAGGCCAGGGCGCGCGGCCTCGCGCTCGCCGCCGAGCGCAAGCTGAGCCTCGTCCATCCTTATGACGACGAGCAGGTGATCAGCGGCCAGGGCACGGTGGCGCTGGAAATGCTCGCGCGCGAGCCGCTGCTGGAGATCCTGGTCGTGCCCGTGGGCGGGGGCGGCCTGATCGCCGGCATGGCGGTCGCGGCCAAGGCCGCCAAGCCCGGCATCGAGCTCTACGGCGTCGAAAGCGAGAACTTTCCGTCGATGTATTGCGCGCTGCGGGGCGAAACGGCGCGTTTCGCCGCCAACACCATTGCCGAGGGCATCGCGGTGAGGGAGCCGGGCGCGCTCAACTTACCCATCGTGCGCGAACTCGCGCGCGGCGTCCTGCTGGTCGGCGAAGGCGAAATTGAGCACGCCATCGTGCTGCTGCTGGAAATCGAGAAGACGGTGGTCGAGGGCGCGGGCGCGGCCGGCCTGGCCGCGCTGCTCGCCCATCCGCAGCGCTTCCGCGGCAGACGCGTGGGGATAGTCCTCTCCGGCGGAAACATCGATCCGCTGATGCTGTCGGTGATCATCGAGCGCGGCATGGTGCGCGCCGGCAGGCTAACACGGCTCACGGTCGAGTTGCGCGACCTTCCCGGAGCGCTCGCCACGGTAACCGCTTGCTTGGCCGCGGCCGGCGCCAATATCGAGGAAGTACACCATCAGCGCGCCTTCACCAATCTGCCGCTGCAAACCGCCGAAGTCGATTTCGTGCTGCAGACGCGCGGCCGCGAGCACGTCGACGAGATCATCCGCGCGCTGCGCGCCGCCGGTTTCGCCGCCCGGATTCATGGCGCATGAGCCCGCACACCAACGCCAAGCTGTTCGCGCCCTGCCCGCGCGGCCTGGAAAACGCGCTCGCCGCCGAGCTCGCCGAACTGGGGGCGAGCGCAGTGCGGACCGTCGCCGGCGGCGCCGCCTTCGAGGGCGACACTCGCGTCATCTACCGCGCCAACCTGGAAAGCCGCATCGCTACGCGCGTGCTGCTGTGCCTGTTCACCGTGGCCTACCGCAGCGAAGAGGACATCTACCGCGCAGGCTATGAGCTCGACTGGCCGCAACGCTTCGACGTCGCGCGCAGCATCCGCGTCTACCTCACCGCGCAGCGCTGCCCGCTTAAGAGTCTCGACTTCCTCACGCTGCGCATCAAGGATGCGGTGTGCGACCGCTTCAGGAGCGCCGTCGGCAGCCGGCCCAACGTGGACACGCGCGCGCCCGAGGTGCGCATCCACGCCTTCCTCGACGCCACGCAGTTCACGCTCTACCTCGACACTTCGGGCGAGCCGCTGTTCAAGCGCGGTGCGCGCGCCGCCCGGGGCGAAGCCCCACTCAAGGAAAATCTCGCCGCCGGCATCCTCAAGCTCGCCGGATGGCGGCCGGGAACGGCGCTGCTCGATCCCATGTGCGGCGGCGGCGCCTTCCTCGTCGAAGCGGCGCAAATCGCGCTCGATATCGCGCCGGGAATTGCGCGCAGCTTCGGCTTCGAAAAACTGAATGATTTCGACGCCGCGCTGTGGCGCAAACTGCGCGCCGAGGCCGAAGCGCGGCGCAAGCCGGTCGTGCCCCTGCCGATCTACGGCAGCGAGCTCTACGGCGATACGCTCAAGCTCGCGCACGCGAACCTGCACGCGGCCGGCCTCGCCGAGGCGGTGCAGTTGAAGCAGGCGAACGCGCTTGAGATCTCCGCGCCGGCCAAGACCGGTGTGCTGGTCACCAACCCGCCATACGGCGAGCGCATGGGCGAGCGCCAGGGGCTGGCCGAGTTCTACCCCAGATTCGGCGATGCGCTGAAACAGAAATTCGCCGGCTGGAACTGCTACATTCTCAGCGCCGACATGAATCTGCCCAAGTTGATCAAGCTGCAGGTTTCCAAACGCACGCCGCTCTACAACGGCGCGCTGGAGTGCCGCCTGTTCGAGTACAAGATCGTGGCAGGCAGCATGCGCGGCCACAAGTCGGGCTGACACCGCCAACTTGGTGCGGGCCGTGGCGGGCCAAACGCTTCGAAGCGCGGTTGGCCGGCAGGTTGCGGGAGCCCGGACCGGATCCCGGGCGATGCGTGAGGCGCGGCAACGCTGCTTAAACTGAGTTTGGCTTGACCGCGTCGGAACCCTTCTGCACAAACGCCTGTGAGGTGTCGGTGGCCTGCAACTGCAAGCGATGCCTGGCGCAAAACTCCAGAAACGCCGTTCTCGCACCCGGCCAGTTATAGTCGTCGGTGATGATCACCCCCCCAACGGCAAGCCGCGGAAAAAAATAGTCCAGGCTGTCCAGCGTCGGCTGATACAGGTCGACGTCCAGATGCACGAAGCGGAAGCTGCGCCCGGCCACCGCGGAAAACGCATTCGGGATCCAGCCCCGATGCAACTCGACGCGCGGGAAACGGCGATGTACATTCTCCCTGACCAGGTCAAATGCGACGGCGAAATTGCCGGGCACCATATTGCGCGCAATTTGCGCCGCGCCCGCATCCGATTGGTCCAGTCCGAGGTCTTTTTCGCCCGGCTCGCTCAGTCCCTCGAATGAATCGAACACATGGAAACCCTCTCCGGCCCAATCGGGATGATCCCTGCCGAAGGCGAGGCACAGTTCCATGAACGAAAGGCCGCGCGCACAGCCGCACTCGGCGACATCGCCGGCAATCTCCGCGGCGACCCGGCGAAACAGACGGACCAGATTCTGGTGACGGAAAATCCGCTGCAGCGGAAATGGCGATGTGCCTGTCGCGGCGGCAGCCTCGGCATAGACGGCGGCAAATTCGGGCTCCACCGTCCGGCGCGCGCGCTCGAGCGCGGCGTTCACGACCATCGCCGTGATCTGTCTTCCGGTTTCGAAATCGCGTTTCACCCAATATGAGTAACAGATCCGCCCCAAGGCCAGGCGGATAGCCTCGCCTGCGCTGTCCGCGGCGCCGGTCTCGAACTGGTCCCACCCTTGAAACAGGACCTCGATCGCGCCGCGCGCGTCACCGGCCGCGTAGTAAGCGTCGGCGTCGGAGAGCACTTCCTGCAGAGTGTAATCCTCGGGCACGCCTTTCTCTCGTGGCTGAATTCGCTGATAGTCGCCGGGAAGATTGCGCGCGGCAGGAATCCGTCACGCAGCGATGAACAAATCCCGGCCGTCGCGCCCGGAGCAGAACAGCCTAGCCGGCCGCGGCCTTGCGCGCCTTGACCGTTTTGGCGACGGCCTTGGCGGCAGTTTTGGCGCCAATCTTGGCGACGGTCTTGGCATCCGCCTTGTCCGCAGGCTTGATGACTCTGGCCTTGGCCTCCGCGGGCTCGGCCGCGGTCTTGCCCGGTTTGGCCGCTCGCGGCGCGAATTCGAAGCCGACCTTGCCGTCTGCGCCGCGCACCAGGAACGCCGAGAACGGCCGGCCTTTTTTGGAAATGAAGCGGTGCAGCAGATCGGTCCTTCCGGTGGCGAGGAGCTTTTGCATCTGCTCGCGCTCGATCGGCCGCTGCAGGATGATGCGGCCGGAGCGAAAATCACAGCTCTTTTCCGGGCCCAGGCTTTTCTCGCACACATAGGCCATCGGCTGCTCGAACACCCGCGCATTGCACTTGGGGCACGGGCCGAGCGGCTGGAGGCCGGAGAAATCCGGCGCTTCCTCGGAGCGGTCGCCCGACTGTCCGAAGTCGAATTCAACCTTCAATTCCGGCGACAGCCGCACCACCGCGGCGAAAGGCCTGCCCATGCGGCTGCGAAAACCCTGCAGCGGACCGATAGTTCGCTTGGCGATCAATTCCTCGATTTCCTCGGGCGCGAACTCGCGGCTGGAGACGACTTTCCAAATGTTGAAGTCGCAGGCCTGGCACTGGAACTTGCGGTAATTCTCCTGCACCGTGCCGCCGCATTTCGGGCACGGCGCTTTCAGCGTGAGGAATGCGGTGTCGGGAATGTCGCCGTTCTTGATCGCGGAAACCAGCTCGCGCGTGACTTCGACGATATGGTCCATAAACTCCGTCCGCTCGAGCTCGCCGTGCTCCATCTGTTTCAGCTTGAATTCCCAATTGCCGGTGAGCTCGGGCGAGGTGAGCTCGGTGATGCCGAAGTGGCCGAGCGCGAACATGAGCGAGAACGCCTTGGGCGTGGGCACCAGTTCGCGCCCGCTGCGGTGCACGTAGTCCTCGAAAATGAGGCCTTCGATGACGGCGGCGCGGGTGGCCGGCGTGCCCAGCCCTTTCGCGCTCATCGCCGCGCGCAATTCCTCGTCCTCGACCAGTTTGCCGGCGCCTTCCATGGCAGAGAGCAGCGTCGCCTCGGTGAAGCGCGCCGGCGGCTTGGTCTGGTTGGCCTTGACCTCGACCCCGGTCGTTTTCACCTTCTCGCCATCGGTAATCGCGACCATCAGCGCGTCGTCTTTTTCGGTGTCGCGGCCGTAGATCGCGAGCCAGCCCGGCTTCACCATCACCCGGCCCTCGCTCCTGAATGGCTCGCCCTCGACGCGGGTGATGCGCGTGGTGACCAGGAACTCGGCCGCGGGGAAAAACACCGCGAGGAAGCGTTTCACCACCATGTCGTAGAGCTTGGCCTCGGCATCGGACAGATTGCCCGGCGCCTGCAGCGTAGGGATGATGGCGAAGTGGTCGGAAATCTTGGAATTGTCGAATATGCGCTTGCTCGGCTTGACCCAGCCTTCTTTCAGCACCTGGCGCGCGAACGGCGCATACGCCGTGATGCCCTCGCTTCTCTCCTTGCCTTTCACTTTCCCGGCGAGCATTTCCATGGTGGATTTGACCGTCGGCAGATAGTCCTCCGGCAGCGCTCGCGCATCGGTGCGCGGGTAAGTCAACACCTTGTGCTTTTCGTACAGCGCCTGCGCCAGCGACAGCGTGGTGCGGGCGGAAAAACCGAAGCGGCCGTTGGCTTCGCGCTGCAGGCTGGTCAGGTCGAACAGCAGCGGCGAAATCTGCGTGGTTGGCTTGGCTTCCTCGGTGGCGATGCCGGGCCTGCCCTCGCATTTCTTGCGCAGGGCCTCGGCCCGCGCCGCGTCCCACAAGCGTTCGGACTTGGCTTCGGCGTCCTCTTCCTTCGCCGCCTTGGCGAACTTCTCATCGAACCAGCGCCCGTTGTAGGCGCCGGCGGCGGCCGTGAAACTCGCATGCACTTCCCAGTAGTCGCGCGAGACGAACTTGCGGATGCGGTCCTCGCGCTCGACCAGAATGGCCAGCGTCGGGGTCTGCACCCGGCCGACGGTAGTTTTGTAGAAGCCGCCCTCTTTGGAATTGAACGCGGTCATGGCGCGCGTGCCGTTGATGCCCACCAGCCAGTCGGACTCGGACCGGCACACGGCGGCGTCGGCCAGCGGCAGCATCGACTTGTCGCTGCGCAAGCCTTCGAAACCCTCGCGGATCGCACCCTGGGTCATCGATTGCAGCCACAGCCGTTGGATCGGCTTCTTGTTGCCGGCGTGCTGCATGATGTAGCGGAAGATCAGCTCGCCCTCGCGCCCCGCGTCGCAGGCGTTGATGACGCCGGTGACGTCCTTGCGCTTGAGCAGCTTCAGCAGAAGTTTGAGCCGGTCTTCGGTGCGCTCGATCGGCTTCAAATCGAAATTCGGCGGAATCACCGGCAGGTTCGCGAAGGACCACTTGCCGCGTTTCACTTCGACGCCCTCCGGGGCGACAAGTTCGAGCAAATGGCCGATCGCCGACGACAGCACATACTCGCCGCTCTCGAAATAATCGCCATGGCGGGTGAAGCCGCCCAATGCGCGCGCGATATCGTTCGCGACGGAAGGCTTCTCTGCAATGATAAGTTTCTTGGCCATAAGGTTCTGTCAACGCGCGCGCGCGCGCCCGTGGAGCCGGTCGCGCGCAACATCGTTGGCGACGGAAAGCTTCTCGGCAATGACGAGTTTTTTTGTCATAGTGTGTTCGGGCTTGCGCGTGCGGGCTGAATCAATGTCGATCTGCGCCCCGCAGCAAGCCGCAGCATGATAAGTGCAAACCGGATGGCGAAGCAAGAAGACACGGTGATACGCCGTGACAAATTTCCGCGAAACAGGGACTTAAATGGCTGTAACCGCTCTAGTGCATGAGCAATCGGGCGCGATCGGAGAGCAACTCTTCCAGGATGAGCGAATCGATCGAATGCTGCTGGCTCCACAGAACCATGAGCACGATTACCTTCAGTTTCTCGACGCTGACGCTGTCTTCGGATAACGCCATGGCGCGCTCGATGATGATCTCGCGCAGCAGCGGCGTGAGCACTTTCGCGCTCTCGAGGAAGGCGAGGAAACCGCGACCTTCGACGCCGAGCTTCGCCGCTTCCACTTCGGCGTAACCGCGAAACGCCGTGCTTTCGGCGAGAGAATCGGGAAGTGTGCTTTCCTCGGTGGCGGAGAGCCCCTGCAGCCAGGTGAGCGCGTCGCTGATATCGTCGTGCTCGAAGCCGGCGGCTGTAAGCTTGCGCGCCAGCGCATCTTGATCGGGATAGCGGTCGGTCTGGTAATAGTTTTCGAAAAGATAGACGAGGATGTCGAACATTCTTCTGGGCGGCCTCTTAGGAGGTTCTCTGGTACAGCCCGCCGGGCAGGCTCCCGACCTTGCCGTCGAGCTCGAGTTGCAGCAGCATGGCCGATACCGCAGCCGCCGTCAAGCCGCTTCTTGCGCACAGCGTGTCTATGTCACAGGGGTCGTAACCGAGGTGCGCGAGCAGGCCGGGGACCACCGGATCGATGGCGGCGGGCCGCGCCGGAGGCGCGTTCACTCCCAACTCCTGCAGCAAGTCCTCGGCGTTTTCCACCAGTTTTGCCCCGAGTTTGATGAGCGCGTGGCAACCCTTTGCATGCGGCGAATGTATCGATCCCGGAATGGCGAACACCTCGCGCCCCTGTTCGGCGGCGAGGCGGGCGGTAATGAGCGAGCCCGAGGCGAGCGCCGCTTCCACTACCAGGCAACCGCGCGCAAGGCCCGAGATGACGCGATTGCGCCGCGGGAAATTGGCGCCATGCGGAGGCGTTCCCAGCGGAAATTCGCTCACGATCAGTCCCTCGCGCGCGATGCGCTCACCGAGTGCGCGGTTGCGTTGCGGATAGAGGATGTCGGCGCCGGTGCCGAGCACCGCAATGGTGGATCCCGCCGCGTCGAGCCCGCCGCGGTGCGCTGCGGCGTCTATGCCCAACGCGAGGCCGCTGACGATGGTGAGGCCGGCGGCGCTGAAAGCGCGCGCAAAATGTTCCGCATTGCTTACCCCCTGAGGCGTGGCATTGCGGCTGCCGACCACGGCAAGGCCGGGGCGCGCGAGCAACTCGAGCCGGCCGCGCAAATAAAGCAGAGCCGGCGGATCCGCGGTCTCGAGCAGCGACTGCGGATATTCGCCGTCCGCGAGCGTGAGGACGGCATTGCCTTCCACGGCTGCCCATTCGAGAGCGGCATCGACGGCGGAGGCATCGAGATTCGCGAGTATGCGCGCGGCGATCTCGGCGGAAACGATTCGCGCGAGCGCGGCGCGGCCGGCGGCGAGGATTTGCTGCGGCAGGCCGAAAGCAGCGAGGAGCTTTCTCAGACTTTGACCGCCCAGCCCCGGTACCAGGCTGAGCTTGATCCAGGCAGCGAGCTCAGCATCGTGCCGCATGGTAGGTCTCGATTTTCCCAAATCGGGGAATTCAAAAGGGAGGCGCCCTCTTTGCGTGCCTCAGGGGATGGTCGCCACGTCGCCGATCAGCACCGAGCGGCTCGCCGACATCACCAGCGCGTAGGAAACCCGGTCGAAGGTGCGGAACACGAAGACAAGGCCGTAACGCTCGTCCGGCAGCTTGGTCGTCTCGGCCTTTTCGGCGCCGAACCATTTGCGATCGCTGGTCTTCTCCAGGTTGGCACGGCCAAGACGCAAAAGGGCGAGCACGTGGCCGGGCTCGAGTCCATCGTTTCTGCCCCGGTTGAGCGTGACCACGTTTTGCGGGCCGGTCTCGCGCATTCCGCCACGGCTGGCGATGATGCGACCCTGGACAAATACAGGGGGCGCATGCGGCGCGTAGTTGTTCAGCACCAGCGGTCCGGCGGCAATCAGCCGGTCGCCCTTGCCGATCTCCTGCTCTGCGCCGAAGATTTGTATGGTCGCGGGATCGCCGGCCTTGGTCACCTTGCTGTCGCCGAGAAACACGGCTTCGTAGCCGAGTGTCTTCTGGCTTTCAGGGTCGATAAGCGGCTTCCCCAGGCGATAGATCTGCCACAGGCTGTCGAGCTTCGCGTCCTTGATGCCGCTGACATAGGCCACGTCACCCGAGCCCAGATACACGCGGTCCGCCTGTGCGGCGATAATGCGCGGCGCGTGGTCCAGGCCGTCGGGCTCGATCACTAGCGGCCGCGACAGGAAAGGCTCGATAATCCTAGGAGGGATGCTGGGAACGGGCTGGCTGCCAATGTCCTCGGAGCGCACGCGCGGCGATAGCTTTACCGTTTCACCCATCTTCAGTTCCGGTTGCGGCCCGGAGCGGTCGAGTACAATGACGTCGCCGGGGTAGATCCAGTGCGGATTCTTGATCTCGTTCCGGTTCAGTTTCCACATATCCGGCCAGCGCCACGGATCCTTGAGAAACTTGGCGGCAATGCTCCATAGCGTGTCGCCGGGCACGACGACGTAGCGATCAGGCACGTTGTCTTGCAGCTTGATGTCCGATCGCTGCTGAGCCATGACGGGCGTGGCCAGCAGCGCCGCGGCGAGTATGGCGAATATGATAGACTTGCGCATAGGAGCCTCGAACCTATCTAAATAGAGGGCTGAATCATATAAAGTCTAGCACGCTTTTTACAGACTTGATTAAATTTAGCACCTAATCCGTTCAATTAGCAAGTTTTTATGTCTCGCCTGCACATCCTGCGTTATCCCGATGCCCGCTTGCACAAGATTGCAGCGCCGGTGGAGGAAGTTAATGAAAGCATCCGCACCCTGGTCGCCGACATGGCCGAGACCATGTACGCCGCGCCCGGTGTGGGCCTTGCCGCGACCCAGGTGGACGTGCATAAACGAGTGATCGTCATCGACGCCTCGGAAACGCGGGATAAACTTCTGACGCTGATCAATCCGGAAATCCTCGCCGCCAGTGGCGTGGCCGATTGCGAAGAGGGCTGCCTGTCGGTGCCTGGGATTTACGAGAAAATCGCGCGCGCCGAGCGTATCACCGTACGCGCGCTGGGTGTCGACGGCCGCACGTTCACCGTGGAGGCGGAGGGCCTGCGTGCGGTGTGCATCCAGCACGAGATGGACCATTTGAAGGGCCGGGTATTCGTAGAATACCTGTCGCGCCTGAAGCAGACCCGCATCCGCGCCAAGCTGCGGAAGCAGCAGCGTCAGAGCGCGTAATTCACCGCACACCTGCGCGTCGATGCGCCTCATATTCGCCGGCACCCCGGAGTTCGCTGCGCGCGCCCTGGCTGCGCTCGCGCATGCGGGGCATGACATCGCGCTGGTGCTTACCCAGCCCGACAGGCCCGCAGGCCGGGGGCTGCGGCTCGCGCCCAGCGCGGTAAAAGCCTTGGCGCAGGAACGCGGCCTCGAAGTGTATCAACCCGTCAGCTTGAAAGACGAGGCGACGCTCGCGCGCCTGGGCGCGCTCGGCGCAGACGCCATGGTGGTCGCGGCTTACGGGCTGATTCTGCCCGAGCCGGTGCTCGCCCTGCCCCGTCTGGGCGCGATCAATATCCACGCTTCGCTGCTGCCGCGCTGGCGCGGCGCGGCGCCAATCCAGCGCGCTATCCTCGCCGGCGACGCGCGCACTGGCATATCCATCATGCAGATGGACCGGGGCCTCGATACCGGTCCGGTACTCGCTGCCGAGTCGCTGCCGATCGCGGCAGACGACACCAGCGCGAGCCTGCACGACAAGCTCGCCGAACTCGGCGCGCGCCTCATCGCGACCGCGCTCTCCCGACTCGAGCGCGGCGAGTTGAGCGCCGAACCTCAGGCGGCAACCGGCGCAAGCTATGCCGCAAGAATCACCAAGGCGGAAGCCGGGATCGACTGGAGCGAGGCGGCGTCGGTGCTCGAGCGCAAGGTGCGCGCCTTCAATCCGCTGCCAGGCGCCACGGCGATGATAAGAGGCGTCGGACTGAAAATCTGGCGCGCCGGCGTGAGCGCGGCCGAGGGCGCTCCGGGGACGATACTGGAGGCCGGCGCGAAGGGCATCGTCGTGGCCTGCGGTAGCGGGTCGCTGTGCGTGCTGGAACTGCAGCGCGCCGGCGGCAAGAAACTGGCGGCGGCGCAGTTCCTCGCCGGCTTCCCGCTTGCCGCGGGAGAGCGGCTTGAATTTTCCCCGAAGACCACCATCTAACAGCTTCGATAATCAGCGTTAAGAGGAAACCCGGAATGTTCGGAAACTGGCTCAAAACCGCTATCCTGATGGCGGGCATCGTGGCGCTGTTTGGCGTAGTCGGCGCCGCTTTTGGCGGCGCAAACGGCATGCTGCTCGCGCTCGCGCTCGGCGGCGCGATGAATATTTTCGCCTATTGGTTCTCCGATGCGATGGTGCTGCGCATGTACAACGCACGGGAAGTCGATGGCGCGAGCGCGCCGCAGTTCTACGGCGTGGTGCGCGAATTGGCCGAGCGCGCCGGGCTGCCCATGCCGCGCGTATATCTCATCGACGAAGCCCAGCCCAATGCCTTTGCCACCGGGCGCAATCCCGAGCATGCCGCCGTGGCGGCGACCACCGGCATCCTGCAACTGTTGACGGCACGCGAGCTGCGCGGCGTGATGGCGCACGAGCTGACGCACGTAAAGCATCGCGACATCCTGATTTCCACCGTCGCCGCCACGGTAGCCGGAGCGATCTCCGCCATTGCCCAATTCGGCTTTCTGTTCGGCGGGCGCGGCGATGGCGAACGTCCCAATCCGGTGGTCGGGCTGATCGTGATGATCTTGGCGCCGATCGCGGCCATGCTTGTCCAGATGGCAATCTCGCGCGCACGCGAATTCGAAGCCGACCGCGGCGGCGCCCAGATCTGCGGCGACCCGAACGCGCTCGCCGACGCGCTGGCGAAAATGGAGCGCTACGCCAAAGGCCTGCCCCTAGCGGCGGCCGAAGCGCATCCGGCGACGGCGCAGATGATGATCATCAACCCGCTCTCCGGTGGCGGCATCCAGAACTTGTTCAGTACCCACCCCGCCACCGAGGAACGTATCGCTCGCTTGCGCGCGATGGCCTGAATCACAAAGCCGGTTTTCCCCGCCTACTTCCCGGTGTAGGATGCTGGGTTCGTCCATCACCACGCCGGCAGTGCAGCCTTGGCGGCTGCGGTGCCGCCGATTGCCTTGTCCAGATCCGCTAATCTAGAGCTAGCGCTATACGCCGCCGGCGACGCCGTCGCACAGGTGCGCGCCGGCCGCAACCTGTCGGACGCGCTCGCGCGCCCGGAAGCGGGCGCTAGCCTGCGCTCCGCGGTGCAGGATCTGGCCTATGGCACGCTACGCAACCTGGGCCTGCTCGATGCCCTCCTGTCCGAGTTACTGCGCAAGCCGGTGAAGCCCGCCCTGCATGCCTTGCTGCTGACCGCGCTGTACCAGTTGCGCGCGCGGCCGCGCACCAGCCACACCACGGTGGATCAGGCGGTGCGCGCGGTGGCGCGCCTGGAACCCGCGGCCAAGGGTCTTGCCAACGCGGTGCTGCGCAATTATCTGCGGGAAGCCGATGCGCTGGTTGCGCGCTGCGACTCCGACATCGCCCACTACTCCTATCCGCAGTGGTGGATAGACCGCGTGCGCGCAGCCTGGCCACAACACTGGGAGTCGGTTCTGAATGCCGGCAATCTGCGCCCGCCGATGACCTTGCGCGTAAACCGGCGCCGCCTTACGGCAGAGCAGTATTTGGCGAAATTGGGCGAGAGCGGCCTTGCCGGCGAACTCATCGGACCCCAGGCGATCCTGCTCGAACGTCCGCTGCCGATAGAGTCCCTTCCCGGTTTCGGCGCGGGCGAGGTATCGGTACAGGACGCCGGCGCCCAGCTCGCTGCTCAGTTGCTTGACGTTCGACCTGGCATGCGGGTGCTCGATGCCTGCGCCGCTCCTGGAGGCAAGGCCGGGCATGTTCTGGAACTTGCCGATTGCGCGCTCACGGCGTTGGACAGCGACCCGGCACGCGTGCCCCGCATCAACGACAACCTCGCGCGGCTTGGCTTTTCCGCGCGCGTCGTCTGCGCCGACTGCTCGGTCCCTGCAATGTGGTGGGACGGCGCGCCATTCCAGCGCATCTTGCTCGATGCGCCCTGCACCGCCTCCGGCGTGGTCAAGCGCCACCCCGACATCAAATGGCTACGCCGCGAAAGCGACATCGCCCGACTGGCGGCGACCCAGGGCCGGATGCTGGACGCGCTATGGCAACAGTTGGCGGCGGGTGGTAAATTGCTGTATGCGACGTGCTCGGTGTTCCCGCAGGAAAACGCTCAAACGATCGAGTCTTTCCTGGCGCGCAACGATCGCGCCCGCCGCCTGCCGCTGGCGGGACTCGAGGGAGGACAGCTCTTGCCCGACGCGCGTCACGACGGCTTTTTCTATGCGCTGCTGGAAAGACAATAAGAGGCCGTTGCAGGATTTGCGCAACGGCCTCCGACTTAGGGGAGCATGAGGGGAGGTATCCCCTCATATCGTAATGAAAATTAGAACATGAGCCTGCGGCTGCTCGCTTCACTGCTGCTCGCGCTCGTACTCGGCTGGACTGCGCCGGCGCGCGCGAGCAACATTGAAATCAGCCATATCGCGATCGAAGGCAACGACGAGGGCTACGCCCTGGACGCAGATTTCCAAATCGAACTCAACCCGCGGCTCGAGGACGCCATCAATAAGGGCGTGGCGCTGTATTTCCAGGTCGAATTCGAGTTGACGCGCAAACGCTGGTACTGGTTCGACGACAGCGCCAGCCGGCTGTTGATGCTGCGCCTGTCCTACCATGCGCTCACGCGCCAATACCGTATTTCCAGCGGCGCCTTGTATCAAAGCTTTTCAACCCTGCCCGAGGCGCTGCGGGTGCTGTCGCGGGTGCGCTCCTGGCAGGTGCTGGAGCGCGCGGAAGTGAGCGCCGGCGCCGATTACCAGGCGGGGCTGCGCATGCGCCTGGACGTGACTCAATTGCCCAAGCCGTTCCAGGTGAACGCGCTCACCAGCCGGGAATGGAATCTCGCTTCCGAATGGCGGCGCTGGCCGTTCAGGGTCAAGGCGCCGGTGACGGAGAAGGCGCCGCAATGAAATACGTACTCATATTCAGCGTGACGCTGGGCGCGATCCTGCTGTTTCTGCTGGCGGCGGCGAGCGGCAACACCGCCCTGTTCTCCCGCCACTACGCGCTGCTGCTCGGCCTGAACGCGGCGCTGGCCGCGGCGTTGCTGGCGTTGATCGGCTATCAGTTGTGGGTTCTCACAGCCAAGCTGCGCACACGCGTGTTCGGCTCGCGTCTGACGCTGCGCTTTCTGCTCATGTTTCTGCCCATGGTCATCGTGCCCGGAGGCCTGGTGTACGTGGTATCGCTGCAGTTCATGGCGAAAAGCATCGAATCCTGGTTCGACGTGCGCGTCGATAACGCGCTCGAGGGCGGGCTAAACCTCGGCCGCACCGCGCTGGATCTGCTGCTCACGGAACTCCACGACAAGGCGCGCCGCATCGCGCTCGAACTTTCCGGCAAGACGCCGGCGCAGCAGGTCGTGCTGCTTAACCGGCTGCGCGAACAGGCGGGGGTCGAGGATGCGCTGCTGCTGTCCTCCGGCGGCAAGGTCATCGCCAGCGCGAGCAATGGCGTGGGCAAACTGCTGCCCGACCTGCCCAACAGCGCCATCCTGCGCCAGGCGCGGCATAGCCGGGCTTATTCCGCGCTCGAAGGCGCGCCAGACAAAAAGTTGAGCCTGCGCGTGCTGGTTCCGGTGGCCGCGCTCAGCATCACTGAGGACGAGCGTCTGCTGCAACTGCTGCAGCCGGTGCCGCCGACACTGGCGCGGGACGCGGAGGCGGTGCAGGAGGTGTATCGCGACTACAAGGAGCTGTCGCTATCGCGCCAAGGCCTGAAGGAGATCTACATCCTCACGCTTACGCTGACGCTGCTGCTGACGCTGTTCTCCGCCACTGCTCTCGCCTTCCTGCTCTCGGCGCGCCTGTCGGAGCCCTTGGCGCTGCTCGCCGCGGGCACCCAGGCGGTGGCGCGCGGCGACTACAGCCGCCGCGCGCAAATCACCAGCAGCGATGAACTGGGCATTCTCACCCGGTCGTTCAACAGCATGACCGAGCAGTTGGACGATGCGCGCAACGTGGCCGAATCGCACCGCGCCGAACTCGAAACGGCCAAAGCTTATCTGGAGAATATCCTCGCCAATCTGTCTACCGGCGTGCTGGTATTCGACGAGCAGTTGCGCCTGGGCACAGTGAATCACGGCGCCGGCGCCATATTGCAGGAAACGTTCGATGGCTTGAAGGAGCGGGCCCTTGCAGACTGGCCGCGGCTGCAGCCGCTGGCGCGCGCCATCGTCGAAGGATTCAAGCAGCACGGCGCCGACACCTGGCAGCAACAGCTTGAGCTCGCCGAGCGCGTGCTGCTGGTGCGCGGCTCGGTTCTGCCGCGCGCGAGCGGCGGCGGCTATGTGGTCGTGTTCGATGACGTCACCACGCTCATCCAGGCGCAGCGGGCTACCGCCTGGGGCGAGGTGGCGCGGCGCCTCGCGCACGAGATCAAGAATCCGCTCACGCCGATTCAGCTCTCGGCCGAGCGCCTGCAGGCGAAGCTGGCAAACAAGCTCGTGCCCGAGGATGCGGCCACGCTCAACCGCGCCACCGAGACCATCATCAATCAGGTCGCGGCGATGAAAGGGATGGTGGACGATTTCGGCGAATATGCGCGCACCCCGGCGCTAAACCTGCAGCCGCTCGACCTGAACGCCCTGGTACGCGAAGTGCTGGGCCTGTACGAGCATGCCGGCGCCCTGGTGCGGCCCGCATTGCAAGCCGGGCTGCCGCGCGTCATGGGCGATCCGACGCAACTGCGCCAGGTGATACACAACCTGCTGCAAAACGCCCAGGACGCACTCGCCGGCAGCGCCAGGCAGCGCATCGATGTCGAAACCGAGCGCGCGGGCAATCAGGCTTGCCTGAGAATCAGCGATAATGGCTGCGGCTTTCCCGAGGCCATCATGCTGCGCGTATTCGAGCCCTATGTGACCACCAAACCCAGGGGCACCGGCCTGGGCCTGGCAATCGTGAAAAAGATCATCGACGAACACAAGGGCGCGGTGCGGGTGGAAAACCTGCCCGGGCGCGGCGCCAGCGTCAGCATCCTGCTGCCGCTGCAATGCGAATCGGCGAAGGCGGCCTGATGTCTCAGATACTGGTGGTCGACGACGAAATCGGCATCCGCGAGCTGCTGTCGGAGATCCTCGCCGACGAGGGCCACACGGTGCAGTTGGCGGAAAACGCCGCGCGCGCGCGCGCGCTACGCGGCGCGGAGCGCCCCGACCTGGTGCTGCTTGACATCTGGATGCCCGATACCGACGGCATCACCCTGCTCAAGGAATGGGCGGCGAACGGCCAGCTCACCATGCCGGTGGTAATGATGTCCGGGCACGGCACCATCGAAACCGCGGTGGAGGCCACCCGCATCGGCGCCATCGATTTTCTGGAAAAGCCGATTGCCCTGCAAAAGCTGCTCGCCACGGTCAAACGCGCACTAAGGAATGGCGGCAGCCAGCCGCAAGCAGGACTCACCCTGCTCAGCCTGGGCCGCTCGGCAGTGCTCGCCGACCTGCGCAAGCGCCTGACGCAGATCGCCGCCCTGTCCATGCCGGTGCTGTTGCGCGGCGAGTGGGGCGTCATGCCGGAACTGTTCGCGCGCT
Source organism: Betaproteobacteria bacterium (assembly GCA_004298385.1). Lineage (GTDB taxonomy): Bacteria > Pseudomonadota > Gammaproteobacteria > Burkholderiales > SG8-39 > 2-12-FULL-64-23. The sequence goes on from SCTX01000155.1 coordinate 22,625, forward strand.
ACCTGCACCAGCCCAATACGCCCTGGATAGCGGCCGGCGCGGCACTGGCCGACGCGCCGCAGGATTTGCTCGCGCGGGCCGCCAATGGTCTCGTTTTTGTCGAGGAACTGGCGGCGCTCACCCGGGCGCAGCAAAAGAATCTGGCTTTCATCCTGGGCAAACAGGAAAAAACAAAAACTCGCGTTGTTTCCTTCACGGCTGAGGAACCGGCGCGCCTCACCGGCGAGCTTGGTTTCGACGCGGCGCTGCTCGCGCGCCTGTCCGAGCTGTCGCTGGTGCTTCCGGCGTTGCGCGAGCACGCCGAGGACATCCCCGACATCGCGGCCATCCTGTTGGCGCAGCTTGTGGAAGCACGGCACTGCCCACCGCGGCATTTTTCCACCGCGGCGCTCAACGCCCTGCGCCAGTTCCGTTGGCCGCGCAATCTTGAAGACCTGCAGGGCGCGGTCAAGAATCTGGCGATTACCGCGCTGGAGGAGGAAATCGGCGCAGCCGACGTGGAGCGCGTGTCGGCACAGTTCCATCCCGCTGCCGCAACGCGGGTTCCTCTGCCGCTCGAGCTGCCGCTGCGCGAGGCGCGTGAGGCGTTCGAGCGCGCCTATTTCGAACAACTGCTGGCGCGGGAAAGCGGCTCGATCGCGCGCGTGGCCGAAAAAAGCGGCCTGGAGCGCACCCACCTGTACCGCAAGCTCAAGGCCTTGGGAATCACCCCCGGCAAGAGGGAAGAATAGTCTCTGGTTTTGCGTCGCAGCAAAAAGGCATAAAATGCGCTCCATCCGATATGCGTCGTCCGGCTCGGCCCAGCGAAATCGGGTTCGCCGCAAGCTGGACTCAGGGGAGCAACGTTGAAAATCATCATCCTCGGCGCGGGCCAGGTCGGCACCAGCGTGGCCGAAAGTCTGGTTTCTGAAGCCAACGACATCACCGTGGTGGACATCGACGGCGTGCGCCTGCGCCTGTTGCAGGACCGGCTGGACTTGCGCACCGTTACCGGCAGCGCGGCGCATCCCTCGGTTCTGAGAAGCGCCGGCATCGAAGACGCCGACATGCTGATCGCGGTAACGCAAAGCGACGAAACCAACCTGGTGGCGTGCAAGATCGCCGCGCACCAGTACAACGTCCCCACCCGCATCGCGCGCGTGCGCGCCCCCGAGTACCTGGCCAACGAGCAACTGTTTGCGCCCGACTGTTTTGCCGTGGACTATGCCATCTGTCCGGAGCAACTGATCACCGAATACCTGGTCAAGCTGGTCCAGTTTCCCGAGGCGCTGCAGGTGCTGGAGTTCGCCGACGGCCGCGTAAGCCTGGTGGCGGTGCGCGCCTTCGAGGGGGGACCGTTGGTGGGTCACCAACTGCAGGACATCCGCAAGCACATACCCAACGTCGACGTGCGCCTCGCCGCCATTTTCCGCGGCGATCGACCTATCGTGCCCGAGGGCAGCACCGTGGTCGAGGCGGGCGACGAGGTGTTCTGCCTCGCCGCCAGCCAGAATATCCGCAAGGTGATGCAGGAGTTGCGCCGCCAGGACAAGCCGGTGCGCCGGGTCATGATCGCCGGCGGCGGCAACATCGGCTTGAGGTTGGCGCGCGCGCTCGAGCGCGACTACACGGTAAAGATCGTGGATCACAGCAAGCGCCGTTGCGAGGTGCTGTCCACCCGCCTCGATACGGCGCTGGTGCTGCAGGGCGATGTCACCGACGAGTCGCTGCTCGAAGCCGAGAACGTCGAGGAGATGGACTTGTTCGTCGCCGTCACCAACGACGACGAGAACAATATCATGAGCTGCCTGCTCGCGAAGCGCATGGGCGCGCGCCGCGTGGTGGCGCTGATCAACCGGCGTTCCTATGTGGATCTGCTGCAGTCCGGGCAGATCGATATCGCGATCTCCCCGGCGCAGGCGACCATAGGCTCGCTGCTGGCGCACGTGCGCCGCGGCGACATCACCGAGGTGCACTCGCTGCGCCGCGGCGCGGCCGAGGCGCTGGAGGCGGTGGTGCACGGCGATGCGGCATCCTGCCGCATGGTCGGGCGGCGGATTGAGGAGATCGAGCTGCCCAAGGGCACGACCATTGCCGCGCTGGTGCGTGGCGCCGAGGTGCTGATGGCCCACCATGACCTGGTGATCCAGGCCGGGGATCACGCCATCGTCTTCGTCACCAACAAGAAGATGGTGCCCAAGGTGGAAAAGCTGTTCCAGGTCAGCGCCGGCTTTCTCTAAAGCCAGGGCAGGCGCGATTCATGGTCCGACTCCTTGCTGTTCTGAACGTGCTGAGCATGGTCATCATGCTGTTCGCGCTGTGCCTGCTGTTTCCGCTGATGTGCTCTTTGTTCATCGGCGACAGCGCGCAATCGGCCTACGACAAAGCCATACTGTTGACTGCGGCAGCCGGGGCACTGCTGTGGGCGGTGACGAAGAACAAGCGGCGCGAGCTGCAGCCGCGCGACGGGTTTCTGCTGGTGGCGCTGGTGTGGACCATGCTGCCGGCCTTCGCCACCCTGCCGTTGCTCTTCTACCTGCCGGAACTGTCATTTACCGACGCCTACTTCGAGACCGTTTCCGGGTTTACCACCACCGGGGCGACGGTGCTCTCGGGCTTGGACGCGCTGCCGCCCTCGATCAACATCTGGCGCACTTTTCTCGTCTGGATCGGCGGCATGGGCGTGATCGTGTTGGCGGTCGCCATCCTGCCGCTCCTGGGTGTAGGTGGCAGCCAGATGTACAAGTCGGAAACGCCCGGCCCGATGAAGGACACCAAACTGACGCCGCGGATCGCAGAGACGGCCAAAGGCCTGTGGCTGGTGTATCTCGGCATCACCGTCGCCTGCATCCTGTGTTATCGGCTCGCCGGCATGAGCTGGCTCGACGCCATGATGCATGCGTTTTCGACCATGGGCCTGGGCGCCTTCTCCTCCCACGACGCGAGCTACGGCCACTGGAATTCACCGGCGATCGAGGCGGTGGCAATCTATTTCATGCTGCTCGCGGGGATCAACTTCGGCACCCACTTTCTTGCCTGGCGGCGCTGGAGTTTCGCCCCGTACGCGCGCGATCCCGAGGTCGGATTGTATCTGCTGGTGGTCATCGGCAGCGTATTCGGCATCGCCTATTTCCTGCTCGCCAACCAGACCTACGCGAGCTTCTGGACGGCCTTGCGTTATTCCGCGTTCAACGTCGTCTCCATCGCCACCACCACCGGTTTTTCCAATACGGATTACAACCTGTGGCCCATCTTCGCGCCGGTGTGGATGCTGTTCCTGTGCGGTTTTTGCACCTGCTCCGGTTCGACCGGCGGCGGCATCAAGATGATCCGCGCCGAATTGATGGCGCGCCAGGCGGTGCGCGAGATGACGCGCATCATCCATCCGCGCGCGGTGGTGCCGGTGAAACTGGCCGGCGCGCCGGTGGAGAACAACATCATCTTCGCCGTCCTCGCTTTCGTCCTGATCTACGTCAGCTCGTTCGTCGCGATGACGATGCTGCTCGCCGCATCGGGCCTGGACATCATCACCGCGTTCTCGGCGGTGATCGCCTGCATCAACAACACCGGCCCCGGTTTGAATCAAGTCGGGCCGGCAACGACCTATGCGTCGCTGAACGATTTCCAGACATGGATCTGCACCATCGCGATGTTGCTCGGACGGCTGGAATTGTTCACCCTGCTGGTGGTGTTCACGCCCGGGTTCTGGCGCAAGTAAGCGAAGCGGCCACGGAAGCGGGGCCGCGGCATATCCCGGCCGAGCACCTACTTGTAAAGAAAGAGCAAGGCGGCGAGCGCCTGATTCCGCGTGGCGGCGGCGACCTTGCGCTCGGAGGCAAGGTGGCTGAGAAAGGCGCTCACCTCCGCTTCCCCCGGCGAGGCCGGATGGCGCTTGCCGCTCCAGAAGATAAGGCGCTTGATCCAGTGAACGTACGCCTCCTCGGTACGGCGGCTGTAATGCAGTCGGCGTATGGCTTCGTGCACCTGCTGCAGCAGACGTGGCTTTTCCCCACGCAAGGTTCCAGGTTCTGTTATATCAGACACTTGACCCTCGAAAAACAAACTAACACGACCTGCATATTTGTGCGGCACTCCGACTGCCCTGTTTTTGCATGTTTTTTTCGCGGGGCGTAGACTGGGCCTACTTGCTATATGGTTTTTCGGAAGATGATTGAACGTTAGGCGTTCAATGCCAATTGGTGACATTAGGCACACACTATGTTAGTGTATGCAAATGAAACCTTTTCGCTGGAATCACAGCAAGAACGAGGAATTAAAGACCGACCGAGGGATTTCCTTCGAAGAAGTCGTTCTCGCAATAGAGGCTGGTGGGCTCCTTGATGTCATCCGGCACCCCAACAGCGGCAAGTACCCAAACCAGCTCGTGTTCGTCGTCGCTCTTGATGACTATGTCCATATGGTTCCGTTTGTCGAAGAGGCAGACTACTACTTTCTAAAGACGGTCATACCAAGTCGGAAGGCTACCCGCGATTACCTGCTGAGGAGAAAACGTGATGAAACGTTTTGACAAATTTGAACAAGACATGCTGAAAGCCTATGAAAGCGGCGCTCTGAAGTCTATCTCGCCGACCAAGGCGGATCTTGCCAAGTTCAAAGCGGCTGCGTCGGCGACATTTATCAAGGAACGGCGCGTCAATATCCGGCTTTCTTCGCCGGATTTGATGGATATTCAGGCGCGCGCGCTTGAGGAGGGTCTGCCATATCAGACCTTCATAGCAAGTGTTCTGCACAAATATGTCGCAGGCCGCATTGTCGAAAAGCCATCACGCCTAACATCGCGTTCGAGCGGACGCGCAAAAGCGGCGCGCCGCTCAACGTGAACGTTATCGCTAAACACCACACGCCGCGCAGTGTTGACAGATATGTATAACGTGCATATACTTTATTGATGTCCGCGAAATTCGACCCGAAGAAGGATGCAGCAAACATCAAGAAGCACGGCGTGTCGCTCTCCGAGGGCGATGGGGTGCTGAATGATCCCCTTGCGCTCACCGTCGAAGATGATACCGCCGAAGGCGAACAGCGCTTCGTCACCATCGGAATGAACTTGTTCGGGTCCCTGATGGTCGTGGTTCACACTCCACGGGGTGAAGGAGCGCGAACCATCTCGGTGCGGAAACCCGACCCCAAGGAACGGAGAAACTATGAAAAAGGTGTATGACTTCTCTAAAGGCAAGCGTGGCGCGGTGATTCCCACGACCGGGAAGACGCGCATCACGATCTACATGGACGACGCGATTCTTAAGCGCTTCAAGGCTCAGTCCGAAAAGTCTGGGAAGGGCTATCAGACCTTAATCAACGAGGCCCTCAATTCGTACCTCGGCATCACGGAGCAAACCGTAACCCAGGACCTTGTGCGCAAGATTGTGCGCGAAGAGCTCGCAGCGCATGGCTGAGCGCTAACTTGGCCGCGTAAGGCGTCCCGGTTGATGCGCTCCATCAGACGAATTTAACCCCGGCGCTTTTCCGAGCACTGGCGCGACGCCTTCGCGCAATTTCGATACCGCGCTATTTCGCCGCGATCACCGCGATCTCGACCAGCATGTCGGCGGCTGCGAGCTTGGCCTCGACGCAGGCGCGCGCCGGCAGGTTGTTCGCGTCGACCCAGGCGAGCCAGGCCTGGTTCATCTCCTCGCGCGTGCGCATGTCGGCAAGCCAGATTTGCGCCGAAACGATCTTCGACTTGTGGCTGCCCGCCTGCGCGAGCAGCGCATCGATCCTGCCGAGGATCTCCCCGGTCTGCGCTTTGACCGAAGCCGGGCGCTTGTCGGCGACGGTGCCGGCGACATAGACCATGCCGTTCGCCTCGACGGCGCCGGACAGGATTTTCGCGGATTGGTGGCGGACGATGTTCATATGCAATTCCTCGTGTCAGGTGGCGGTGGATGGAACGGCGTCGTACGCCAGCACCGGCGCCAGCCATTTTTCGATGTCGGATAGCGGCAGTCCCTTGCGCCGGGCGTAATCCTCGGCCTGGTCGGGTCCGATCTTGCCGACGGCGAAGTATTGCGACTCGGTGTGGGAGAAATAAAACCCGCTCACCGCCGCCGCCGGCCACATGGCATAGCTTTCGGTCAGGGTGATGCCGAGCTTCGGCGCGTCCAGCAGCCGGAACAAATCGCCCTTCTCGGTGTGGTCGGGACAGGCGGGATAGCCCGGCGCCGGGCGGATGCCGCGATACTCTTCGCGGATCAGGGCCTCGTTGTCCAGGGTCTCGTCCGCGGCGTAGCCCCAGAACTCGCGCCGCACGCGCTGGTGCAAATGCTCGGTGAAGGCCTCGGCCAGGCGGTCGGCCAGGGACTTCAGCATGATCGCGCTGTAGTCGTCGTGCCGGGCTTCGAATTCCTTCACCCGCGCCTCGATGCCGATGCCGCTGGTGGCGGCGAAGGCGCCGATGTAATCCTTCACGCCGGAGCCCTTGGGCGCGACGAAGTCCGCCAGGCAGTAATTCGGCTTGCCCGTGGGTTTCTGCGCCTGCTGGCGCAGGTTGTGAAAACGCATCGCCACCCGGCTGCGCGACTCGTCGGTGTAGATTTCGATGTCGTCGCCCACGCTATTGGCGGGAAATAATCCGACGACCGCATTTGCAGCGAGCCATTTCTCGGCGACGATCTTCGCGAGCATCGCCTGGCCTTCGGCGAACACGTTGCGCGCCGCTTCGCCCACCACCGGGTCTTGCAGAATTTTCGGATAGGGTCCGGACAGCTCCCAGGTCTGGAAGAAAGGCGACCAGTCGATGTGGCGGGCGATCGCCCCCAAGTCGTAATCGCGAAACTCCCTCACCCCGATGAACTTGGGCGCGGTCGGTGTATACGCCGACCAGTCGGTGTTGAAAGCGTTGGCGCGCGCCTGCGCGATCGAGAGCAACGGCGCGCTGGGCTTCTTCGACTGGTGCTGGGTGCGGATTTTGTCGTAGTCGGCGCGCACCGAACGCGCGTACTCTTCGCGCAGCCCGTCCGATAGCAGGCTGGAGCACACGCCCACGGAGCGCGAGGCGTCCGGCACGTAGATGGTCACGCCGCTGTAATGGGGCGCAATTTTGACGGCGGTGTGCACGCGCGAGGTGGTGGCCCCGCCGATCAGGAGCGGAATGGTGAAACCCTCGCGCTCCATCTCGCGCGCCACGTGCGCCATCTCTTCGAGCGAGGGCGTGATCAGTCCCGACAAGCCGATGATGTCGCATTTTTCCTCGCGCGCCGCCTGCAGAATCTTGCTTGCGGGCACCATCACGCCGAGGTTGATGACCTCGTAGTTGTTGCACTGAAGCACCACGCCGACGATGTTCTTGCCGATGTCGTGCACGTCGCCCTTGACCGTGGCGACGACGATCTTGCCCTTGGGCTTGGCCGCTTCACCCGATGCCAATGCGAGCTTCTGCTTCTCCGCCTCGATGTAGGGCACGAGGTGCGCCACCGCCTGCTTCATCACCCGCGCCGATTTCACCACCTGCGGCAGGAACATCTTGCCCGCGCCGAACAGGTCGCCGACCACGTTCATGCCGTCCATGAGCGGACCTTCGATCACATGGATCGGGTGCCCGCCTGAGCGTTCGGCCTGCTGCCGCGCCTCCTCGGTATCCTCGATGATCCAGTCGGTAATGCCTTTCACCAGGGCGTGCGCCAGGCGCGCTTCCACGCTCTGCTCGCGCCATTCCAGATCCTCGACCTGCACCCTGCCGCCGCCCTTGACCGTATTGGCGAACGCGACCAGGCGCTCGGCCGCATCCGGCCTGCGGTTGAGGATGATGTCTTCGACGCGCTCGCGCAAATCCTTGGGTATTTCCTCGTACACGCCCAGTTGGCCGGCGTTGACGATGCCCATGGACATGCCCGCATGAATCGCGTGGTAGAGGAAGGCGGTGTGGATCGCCTCGCGCACCGCATCGTTGCCGCGGAAGGAAAAGGAAACGTTGGATACGCCGCCCGATACCCTGGCGTAGGGAAGATTCGCGCGGATCCAGCGCGTCGCCTCGATGTAATCGCGCGCATAGTTATTGTGTTCCTCAATCCCGGTGGCTATGGCGAAAATGTTGGGATCGAAAATGATGTCTTCGGCCGGAAAGCCGACCTCCCCGGTGAGGACGTCGTAGCAGCGCCGGCAGATGGTCTGGCGCCGCTCGAGGCTGTCGGCCTGGCCCTGCTCGTCGAACGCCATCACGATCACCGCCGCGCCGTAGCGGCGCGCGAGCTTCGCCTGGCGCACGAACTCGTCCTTGCCTTCCTTGAGCGAGATCGAATTCACCACTGCCTTGCCCTGCACGCATTTGAGCCCGGCCTCGATCACCGACCACTTGGACGAATCGAGCATCAGCGGCACGCGCGAGATGTCGGGCTCGGAGGCGATCAGATTGAGGAAGGTGACCATGGCTTTTTCCGAGTCGAGCATGGCTTCGTCCATGTTCACATCCACCATTTGCGCGCCGCTCTCCACCTGCTGGCGCGCCAGCGCGAGGGCAGCGCCGTAGTTGCCGGCGAGGATCAGGCGGGCAAAGGCCTTGGAGCCGGTGACGTTGGTGCGCTCGCCGACGTTGACGAACAGCGTATCGTCACCGATGTTGAGCGGCTCCAGTCCGGACAGGCGCAGCCTTTTTTCGATTTGCGGCACCTGGCGCGGTGGTATTCCATCGACCGAGCGCGCAATCGCCCTGATGTGCGCGGGCGTAGTACCGCAGCAGCCGCCGACGATATTGAAGAAGCCGCTCTGCGCGAATTCCAGCAGCAGGCCGGAGGTATAGTCGGGTGTCTCGTCGTAACCGGTCTCCGACAAGGGGTTGGGCAGCCCCGCGTTGGGATAGCAGCTTACGTAGGTGTCGGCGACGTTGGACAGTTCCTCGATATACGGCCGCATCAGCTTGGCGCCGAGGGCGCAGTTCAGGCCCACCGCGAGCGGGCGCGCGTGGCGCACCGAGTTCCAGAACGCCTCCGGTGTCTGTCCGCTGAGGGTGCGTCCGGAGGCATCCGTAATGGTGCCCGAGATGATGATAGGCCAGGACCTGGCGCGCGCCTCGAAGGCGCAGTCGATGGCGAACAGGGCCGCCTTGGCGTTGAGCGTATCGAATATGGTCTCGACCAGGATCAAGTCCACGCCGCCGTCGAGCAGGCCGCGCAATGATTCGCCGTAAGCCGCAACCAGGGTGTCGAAGTCGATGTTGCGAAAGCCCGGGTCGTTGACGTCGGGCGAAATCGACGCGGTCTTGGTCGTGGGGCCGAGCACCCCGGCGACGAAACGCGGCCGTTCGGGCGCCCCGTGCATGCAAGCGTCTGCCGCCGTGCGCGCCAGGCGCGCGGCTGCGCGGTTGAGCTCGTACACCAAGCCTTCCATGCCGTAGTCCGCCATCGAGGGCGCGTTGGAGTTGAAGGTGTTGGTGGAAATGATATCCGCGCCCGCTTCCAGGTAGGCGTCATGGATCTCGCCGATGAGGCCCGGCCGGGTCAGCGACAGGAGATCGTTGTTGCCCTTGAGGTCCTGCGCGAAAGCGGCAAAGCGCTCGCCGCGATAGTCCGCCTCCGCCAGCTTGTAGCCCTGGATCATGGTGCCCATGGCGCCATCCAGGATCAGAATGCGCTCGCCCAGCAGGCGTTCCAGTTGTGCGGCTTTGTTCATTTGGTGCTCATTGCAGAATGAGGAAATCTATCCCCTCATGCTCCCCGGTAGCAGGGATTATTTTAATTATTCTCAAACGGCCAGTTACGGCAAGGCCAGCAAATAAAAAAACCCGCACTGCCAGCCAGGTACGGGTTCCCTCGCTTTAGCAGTATTTGTTTTTCGTCCGGCCGGAACCGGCGGCGCCCGCAATCTGACATCAAATCGGCGCAGTGTTTCATTTTAGCGCGCCGCCACCTCGTTTGTCTACATTACATCCCAAACTGGTGCTGACCTTTCGCAGCGATGGGCGGACGGGGAGCAGGCGCAAAGCGATAAGTTTGGCCGTTCCCAGAAAAGCTGGCGAACCGGCTTTTGATGGCACCACTCTAAGATCCGTTGGAATCGCCTGAACAGGTCGAGATCACCATCCGCGTGGATTCCTTCTTGCCGTGAGCGGAGCAGTGCCGAGCGCTGCACTAATCCAGGAAAGCTTTCCAATCGCTCGCTCAAGCCGCGCGTTTAAGCAGGGGCCAGCGCACGTCGATTTCATCCCAAGGCACGAACACTCGTCCGGTCTCGTCTTTCTCGATCACCGTCCATTCGATCAGGGCGGTTACGTCCTTATGCACGTTGCGGTAGTGGCGCCCGAGACGCTTGGCAAGGGCGTAGATCGTCAACGGCCCGGAGGCTTTCAGGAACTCCACCAGCTCCCAGCGCTTCGGGGTGAACACTTCGCCAAATTGCGCCATCGTGCGAAAACCGATACCGAAATGCGGTTTCACTTTCTTCCCGGCCTTTGCCGCTGACAGCGTCTGTCCAAACCGCGCAAGACTGGTCTTGAACGGTTCGCCAACTCGCACTTCCAGCACGCTCATGATTCGGTCTCCTGTACGTCCTGCAAAAAATCGCGGATCAGGGTTGGCACATCCCTGAAGGCGTATGCTGCTTGCGCGCCTCGGATATGCTTGTGATCACCTTTGCCGCGTTCGTTGTCGTAACCCACCACGCGCTCGCCGCCACTTACATAGACCAAGCGATATTTGACGCGACGCGCTGAAGGCTGCGCCGGCGCCGGCACCTCCCAAATGACCCCTTCGACGGTGCCCCGTCCGTAGGCTTCCTTTATCCGCGCAATAAGTCGCGCCTTCATGGGGCCTATCGTGCCCTATACCATCGCGCGCGTCAAGGTCGAGCCTCCGTTCAGACTCAAACCCCATTGGACAAGACTCGGCCTTCGACCGCGGCGACAACTGGCCTTATACTAGCGTTTTGTTGAAGCAAAGGCCGGACCATGCAGCACCTGACTCCCAAAGAAGCCTACGAATTCTTGCAGCGGAACCCGAGCGCGATATTCATCGACTGCCGCAGCGAAATGGAATTCCTGTTCGTCGGTCACCCGACCGGCGCGATTATGATCCCCTGGAACGACGGCCCCGACTGGGAAGTGAACCCGCATTTCGTCGGCCACGTGAAAAAGGCGGCGAGCGTGGACCGCCCGCTGGTGCTCATCTGCCGCAGCGGCAACCGCTCGCTGGACGCGGGCGCGGCGCTGGAAAAAGCCGGTTTCACTCAGGTGTACAACGTGCTGCATGGCTTCGAGGGCGAACTGAACGAACACCACCAGCGCAACTCGATGACCGGCTGGCGTCACGAAGGCCTGCCCTGGGAACAATGCTGATTATGGCGGAATCCGGCATCCCGGTCGCTGCCGGTAGCCGTGTTCAGTGGCGCCACACGGCGATATTCGCATTTCCGCTGCCCGATGACTGGGCGTAACCACCGAACTGCTCCCCCGCGCGCTTTGCCCCGTCCGCGGCGAACCCCTGCCGGAAGACCGCGGAAAAAAAGCAAAGACTGATCACCGCCTGCAACTCCTCCCAGTTAGCGCCGGCCCGCCCGGTGGCGAGCAAATAAGCGGCGGCGTTCATGTGGCGCGGGGGGAAGGCGTTTAGCGCGGCGCGACGATGCTCACGCGCAGTTCGCCCAGGCCATCGATGCCGGCCACCAACTCGTCACCCACCTTGGCCGCGCCTACTCCAGCCGGGGTACCGGTGAAAATGACATCACCGACCTCGAGCGTGTAATACCGCGTCAGGAACGCGATCTGCTCCGGCACGCTCCAGATCATCTGGTCGATATCCGATTGTTGGCGGAATTCGCCGTTCACCTTGAGCCAGAGCTTGCCCTTGGACGGATGCCCGATCTTGCTTGCCGCCGCGACCGTCCCGCAAGGCGCGGACTGGTCGAAGTCCTTGCCGAAACTCCACGGCCGGCCCTTGTCCTTTCCCTGCTGCTGCAGGTCGCGACGGGTCATGTCCAGGCCGACCGCATAGCCCCAGACGTGGTCGTTGGCGCGCTCGGCAGTGATTCTGTAGCCACCCTTGCCGATCAGTGCAACCATCTCCGTTTCCCAATGATAGTTGCTGGTCATCGGTGGATATCGAATCATTCCGCTCGCACCGGCGTCCACCGGCACCAGGTCATGCGGCGCTTTGCAGAAAAAGAACGGTTGCTCGCGGCCGTCGCCACCCATTTCCTTCTGGTGTTCGACATAGTTGCGACCGACGCAAAATATGCGCCGCACGGGAAAGCGGTCTTTGGAACCAAGCACGGGCAGCGAAGGCTGCCGCCACATTTCGACGACGTAACTCACTTCGGACTCCGTTTCAATAAAACCGTTAGGTTCCGGCGTGCATCCTCGGGAAAGCTCGCTCAAGTCCGTGACGTAATCGAAGCCGGCCGCGCGACTGCGGCGCACGCGCAATGTTTGAGAGCCCTTCTGTCATCGCCACCCTGGCGCCGGCATCCCTTGCCGCCTCGAGGCGAGTCGGACAACGGGCACGCGCCGGCGCCGGATCGGAATAGGCGTCCTCACTCCATTTCCATCAGCAGATCCTTCGCCGCGACACGGTCGCCGGGTTTGATGTACACCGCCTTCACCATGGCGTCGCGGTCGGCGCGCAGCACGGTTTCCATTTTCATCGCTTCGAGCGACACCAGCGCCTCGCCCTTCTCCACGCACTGCCCAGCCTGCGCTGATACGGTCACGATGCTGCCGGACATGGGCGCACCGACGTGATTTGGGTTCCGCTCGTCGATTTTCGGATGCTTCGATACCGCGCCGGCGATCCCGGCCTTGGGCACGCGGGTGGCGCGCGCCTGGCCGTTCAGCTCGAAGAACAGCCTGCAGTAACCTTCGTCGTCGGGCTCGGAGCGGCCCTGCAGGCGCACCGCCAGGACCTTGCCGCGTTCGATGGCGATGGCGACTTCCTCGCCTTCGCGCATGCCATTGAAGAAAACCGGCGTGGGGATGACGCTCACGTCCTCGTAGCGTGCGCGGTGCTCGGCGAACTCGCGAAACTCCCTGGGGTACATGAGATAGGAAGCCAGATCTTCGTCGCTGACTGCGCCCTTGATTGCCGCCGCCGCTTCGGCGCGCATGGCTTCCAGGTCGACCGCGCGCAAATGCTTCGCGGCGCGGCCCTCGATGGGTTTGGCTTCCTTGAGAACCTTCTTCTGCAGTTGCTCGGGGAAACCGTCGGCCGGAAATCCCACCTCGCCCCGAAACAGCGCCACCACCGAACTGGGGAAAGCGATTTCCTTCTTCGGGTCGGCCACATCCGCCGCGCTAAGGTTGTGCGCGAGCATGAACAGCGCCATGTCACCCACCACCTTGGAAGTGGGCGTCACCTTGATGATGTCGCCGAACAGCAGGTTCACCTCGGCGTAGGTTTTCTCCACCTGCGACCAGCGGTGCTCCAGGCCCATGGCCCGGGCCTGCTCGCGCAGGTTGGTGTACTGCCCGCCCGGCATCTCGTGCCGGTACACACCCTGGGTGCCGGCGCGCATGTCGGACTCGAACGGCGCGTAGTAGCGCCGCACGTCCTCCCAGTAGTGTGATAGTTCCTGCAGCGAGTCCAGATTGAGGCCGGGGTCGCGCTCGCTGCCGGCAAGCGCAGCCGCGATAGCGCCCAGATTGGGCTGTGAGGTGAGCCCGCTCATGGCATCCAAGGCGCCGTCGACGGCGTCCGCGCCCGAATCGATGGCAGCGAGCACGCTGGCCGCTGCGATGCCGCTGGTGTCGTGGGTGTGGAAGTGGATCGGCAGGCCAACCTCCTGCCTGAGCACCCGTACCAGTTCGCGCGCCGCGCGCGGCCGGCACACGCCAGCCATGTCCTTGATGCCGAGCACGTGCGCGCCGGCTTTCTCGAGTTGTTTCGCCAGGTCGACGTAGTAGTTCAGCTTGTACTTCGGACGCTTCGCATCGAACAGGTCGCCGGTGTAGCAGATGGCGGCTTCCAGTAGCGCGCCGGTTTCCAGCACCGCGTCCATGGCCACGCGCATGTTCTCCACCCAGTTGAGCGAATCGAACACGCGGAACAAATCGATCCCGTTCTTCGCCGCCTGTTGCACGAAATACTTCACCACGTTATCGGGGTAGTTGGTGTAACCCACCGCGTTGGAGCCGCGTAGCAACATCTGCAACAGAATATTGGGAATGGCGCCACGCAATTGAGTCAGGCGCTGCCACGGGTCTTCCTTGAGGAAGCGCATGGCGACGTCGAAGGTCGCCCCACCCCAGCACTCGAGCGAAAACAACTCCGGCGCCATGCGCGCATAGTACGGCGCGATCTCGAGCATGTCGTGGGTGCGCATGCGCGTGGCGAACAGCGACTGGTGCGCGTCGCGTAGCGTGGTGTCGGTGAGCAGCACGCGCTTCTCGTCCTTCATCCACTGCGCGAATTTCTCCGGCCCTAGCATCCGCAGCCTGTCGCGGCTGCCCGGCGGCGCCGGCGTTGCGAGATCGCGGTGCGGTTTGTGCGCCTTGGCGGCGGGGCCGCCGGGGCTCTTGCGGCCCTTCATCTCCGGGTTGCCGTTGATGGTGACGTCGCCGACGAATTCCAGCAGCTTGGTGGCACGGTCGCGGCGCGGGCGGAACTGAAACAGCGCCGGCGTCTCGTCGATGAAGCGCGTGGTGCACTCACCCGAGCGAAACAGCGGATGCGCGATGACGTTTTCGAGGAATTGCAGGTTGGTAAACAGGCCGCGAACGCGAAACTCCCGCAGCGCCCGGTCCATGCGGGACGCCGCCTCGTCCGGGTTGTGACCCCAGGCGGTGACCTTTACCAGCAAAGAGTCGTAGAACGGCGTGATCACCGCGCCGGTATAGGCGGTTCCGGCGTCCAGCCGGATCCCGAAACCGGCGGCGCTGCGGTAGGCAGCGAGGCGGCCGTAGTCCGGCGTGAAACCGTTCTCCGGGTCTTCGGTGGTGATGCGGCACTGCACCGCGTGGCCGTTAAGGCGTATATCCTCCTGAGCCGGCAGAAAACCGTCTGGGTCGCCGATCTTCGCGCCTTCGCTGACGCGGATCTGCGCTTTCACCAAGTCGATGCCGGTCACTTCCTCGGTGACCGTGTGCTCGACCTGGATGCGCGGATTGACCTCGATGAAGTAGAACGCGCCGGTGTCGGCGTCCAGCAGAAACTCTATCGTGCCGGCATGGCTGTACCTGGCCGCGCGCGCGAGCTTCAGCGCGGTGTCGCACAGATCGGCGCGACGCGCTTGTTCGAGATACGGCGCCGGGGCGCGCTCCACCACCTTCTGGTTGCGCCGCTGCACCGAGCAGTCGCGCTCGAACAAGTGCACCAGATTGCCTTCGGTGTCGCCCAGCACCTGTACCTCGACGTGGCGCGCGCGGCGCACCAGCTTCTCCAGATAGACCGCGTCGTTCCCGAACGCCGCCAGTGCCTCGCGCCTTCCCGCCTCGAGATGGCCGGGCAGGTCGGCCGCGGCCTCCACCACGCGCATGCCGCGGCCGCCGCCGCCCCAGCTTGCCTTGAGCATGAGCGGATAGCCGACTTTCGTCGCTTCCCTCTTCGCCACTTCAATGTCCCGCGGCAGCGCGCCGGTGGCGGGCAACACCGGCACCCCCACCGACAGCGCCAAGTTGCGCGCCGCGACCTTGTCGCCCAAGGTGCGCATCACCTCCGGCCGCGGACCGATGAAAGTAATGCCGGCGTTGGCGCAGGCTTGAGCGAAATCGGGATTCTCGGACAGGAATCCGTAACCCGGATGGATGGCATCGACCCGGGCTTCGCGCGCGATGCGGATGATGTCGTCGATGTCGAGGTAGGCGGCGATCGGTTTCTTGCCCTCGCCCACCAGATAGGATTCGTCCGCCTTAAAGCGGTGCAGCGCGAAACGATCCTCGGCGGAGTAGATAGCGACGGTGCGGATGCCCATTTCCGCGGCGGCCCGCATCACGCGGATGGAGATTTCGCTGCGGTTGGCGACGAGGATGGAAGTGATTTTCTTCATGTCGCCCTATGTTACCGGATTCTGGGCCGCGCACCCGGTCCGCCGCCGCTACCGCGCCGGGTCACCACCTGGCGCCGCGCGCTTACCCCGGAGGCGCGTGCCGGCGGGCAAGCACGAGAATTTCGCGAGCACAGGGATGGGGCAGAAAGAAAAACGGGCATCCAATGCGGATGCCCGGCGTATGAAATCCGTTCCCGCGGGAGCGGTTCCCCGCTTGCGCTTATACGTGGTACGCGGTCTCTCCGTGCGAGGTCACGTCCAGGCCTTCGCGCTCGTCCTCTTCCGGCACGCGCAAGCCGATGACCATGTCGACGATCTTGTACGCGATGTACGCCACCACGCCCGACCAGACGATGGTGGTGATTACGCCGGTCGCCTGGATCATGAGCTGCCCCATGATCGAGTAGTCGGGAGCCGTCTTGTTGGCGACATAGTCGTAGATGCCGACGCCGCCAAGCGCAGGCGCGGCAAACACACCGGTACCCAGGGCACCGATGATCCCGCCCACGCCGTGCACGCCGAACACATCGAGCGAATCGTCTGCGCCAAGCATGCGCTTCAAGCCGCTCACGCCCCAAAGGCATAACGCGCCGGCGACGAGGCCCAATACGATGGCGCCCATCGGACCGACGAAGCCGCAAGCCGGGGTTATGGCCACCAGGCCGGCGACTGCGCCGGAGGCGGCGCCGAGCATCGAGGGCCTGCCCTTGAACATGTTCTCGAAGAACAGCCATGACAGCGCCGCGGCGGCAGTCGCAACCAGGGTGTTGACGAACACCAGGGCGGCGGTGCCGGTGGCCTCGAGGTTGGAGCCCACATTGAAGCCGAACCACCCCACCCACAGGAGCGAAGCGCCCACCATGGTCAGCGTAAGGCTGTGCGGCGTCATGGCTTCCTTGTTGTAGCCAATACGCTTGCCGATCACGTAGGCACCGACCAAAGCCGCAACGCCGGCGTTGATATGCACTACCGTGCCGCCCGCGAAATCGAGCGCGCCCTTCTGGAACAGCCAGCCCGCGGTCGCCGTGGCTTTTTCCGCCGCCGCCACATCGGTGAAGGCGTCCGGACCGGACCAGAACCAGACCATGTGCGCGATCGGCAGATAGGCGAAGGTAAACCACAGCGCCATGAACAGCAGCACCGCCGAGAATTTTACCCGCTCGGCGAACGCACCCACGATCAAGCAAGGCGTGATCGCGGCGAAGGTCAACTGGAATACGACATAGATGTATTCCGGAATCACCACGCCCTTGCTGAAGGTCGCGGCGGTGGAGTCGGCGTTCATCCCGGCCAGGAACAAGCGTGAAAAGCCGCCGAAAAAGGCGTTACCCTCGGTGAAAGCGATACTGTAGCCGTAGAACACCCACAACACGCTGATCAGGCAGAAGGTGACGAACACTTGCATCAGCACCGACAGCATGTTCTTGGCGCGCACCAGTCCACCGTAGAAAAGCGCGAGTCCGGGGATGGTCATCAGAATCACCAGTACCGTGGCGACGATCATCCACGCAGTGTCGCCCTTGTTGGGCACCGGCGCCGGCGCCGGTGTCACTGCGGCTGCAGGTGCCGTGGCGGCCGGGGCGGCCGGCGCTGTTTCCGCGGGCTTGGCGTCGGCCGGCTTTGCCTCCGCCGCCTTCGCTGCCGCCGCAGGCGCGGCAGGCTTGTCCTGCGCGATGACCGGAGCGGCAAGACTGCATGCGCCGAACAGCGCGAGTAGAGCTATCAATTTTTTCATCATGCATCTCCCTATAGTGCTTCCACACCGGTCTCGCCGGTGCGTATGCGGATGACCTGCGCCAGCTCGAAAACGAAAATCTTGCCGTCGCCGATCTTGCCGGTGCTGGCGGACTTTTCGATGGCTTCGATCGCCTGATCGAGCATCTCTGACTTGATGGCCACGTCGATCTTGACCTTGGGCAGAAAATCGACCACATATTCCGCGCCGCGGTACAACTCCGTGTGGCCTTTCTGCCGGCCGAACCCTTTGACTTCGGTGACAGTGATGCCCTGCACGCCAATGGCGGACAACGCCTCGCGTACTTCGTCAAGCTTGAAGGGCTTGATAATGGCAGTAACGAGTTTCATGGACGACTCCCATTCAGAGATAGATCAGAACGTTTTAGTGACGGACAGCGCGACGCGATCGCGTCCGATATTCTTGCCGAAGGCGTTCAGGTACGCTGTCGTCTGGCCGTCCGGGGCCGCGTCCTTCGTGTCGGCACGGGTCCAAACCAGCGCGTAGGTGAAGCCCAGGTACTCCTTGGTCACGCCCAGCTTGTAGTCGGTATAGTCGAAGTAGTTGTTATTGCCGCCGGAGGCGCCCCAATACCCGACGTTGGCCTTGCCCGGATAGTTCTGTTTGCCGACATGGGCCAACAGGTTGAAACCGCTCTCGCCCAGGGGAACGGTCGCGGAGAGGTCAAGGTAGTCGGCTCCCTTGCCCTCGTTGACCCCGAAGGTGTTGGTGCTGATCCCCTTGGAATACTTCAGACTCACCCACTTGTAGCCGATCTGGCCGTAGAGCTCGGTCGTGTTGGGTTTGCGGTAGGCGCCGAGGTTATCGTATTTGCCGGGATAATAATATTGAACGGCACCCACGTCGTAGTTCCAATCGCCGCCGGCGAAGCTGTTCTTGAAGCCGCCGTAGAAGTCCCACTCCAAGCTCGCCGCATTGCTATTATTTGGCGTGTAGGGAGCGCCCGTGGCGCCCGGCGAGGCAAGTGAAATCGGAGCCGATCTGATGTTGGCGTTCTGGTCCGTGTACCAGGAAATGTTGGACAGCCAAGTGCCTGCGTAGAAGCCGCTCGCATGGGAATAATCCACGCCCCCCTGTATTGCCGGATCTCCATTGGTCTGAGTAAGGCCACGGAATATGTACTGGCTGACGAGACCGACGTTTCCTGTAACCGTATGCGGCGATGCCACGGCAGCGGCAGGGGTGGTTTGAGCTGACACGGTCAGCGGCAGGAAAAACGCGGCCGACGCGGCCGAAGTAAGCAATAGTTTGTGCATAGTGGCACTCCTTTATAAGTTAAAAAATATTAACGATTAAACTGTTAGCATGACGTGTGCCAGATTTTTATTTCATTAATTTCATGAGCTTGCGTAAAACACGCAGACATAGCTTTCCCCTCACGCATCATCTTGGTGCGCCCCGATCTTCAACTGCACCGCTGCAGTGCGATCAGTCGGGCCGCTTGCTGGTGCGTTATATCTGTCGTGATAGACTAAAAAACGAAAGAACAAAGGAGACTTAAATGCAGCAAAACCGTCTGTTCGAGGAATTGAGCGGCAAGATCAGCGCGCTATTGGCGCAAAGTCCGGCCAAGGACGCGGAAAAAAACCTGCGCGCGCTGCTGGCAAGTTTTTTTGCCGGACTGGAATTGATTACACGCGAGGAATTCGACGTTCAGGCGAGGCTGCTCGCCCGCTCCCGTGAACAAATCAAAGCCCTCGAGACACGCGTCGCCGAGCTGGAAGCCAGGGTTTCCAAACCGGACGCCTGACCGGCATGTCGCTCGCCGTGCTGCACAGCCGCGCGCTTAACGGCATGGATGCGCCCGAGGTCACGGTTGAAGTCCATCTGTCAGGCGGGTTGCCCAGTTTCACCATTGTCGGCCTGCCCGAGGCGGAAGTGAAGGAGGCCCGCGACCGGGTGCGCGCGGCGCTGGTGAACGCGCATTTCGAATTTCCCGCGCGCCGGCTCACGGTCAACCTCGCCCCGGCCGATCTGCCCAAGGAAAGCGGGCGTTTCGACTTACCTATCGCCCTGGGCATTCTTGCCGCTTCCGGACAACTGCCTGCCGATCGGCTGGACGAATACGAATTTGCCGGCGAGCTCTCGCTCACCGGCGATCTGCGCCCCATTCGTGGCGCGCTCGCCATGACTTACAAGGCGCACCGCTGCGGACGCGCTTTCGTGCTGCCGCGCGCGAGCGCGGAGGAGGCGAGCCTGGTACGCGACGCCCAAATCCTGCCGGCGAAAACATTGCTTGAGGTATGCGCGCACCTGGCCAGGAGGGAGAGTCTGCAGCCTTACATCGGGGAGCTTGCAGCCACGACTCAAGCCGATTACCCCGATCTCGCCGACGTCAAAGGCCAAACGCAGGCCAAGCGGGCCCTGGAAATCGCGGCCGCAGGCGGGCACAGCTTGCTCATGCTCGGGCCGCCGGGCACCGGCAAGTCCATGCTGGCGGCGCGCTTCGCCGGGATACTCCCGCCGATGAGCGACGCAGAGGCGCTGGAATCGGCGGCGCTGCAATCGCTGGGTTCGGGCGGGTTTCGCGTCGAGCGGTTCCGTCGACGGCCGTTCCGCGCCCCGCACCACTCGGCTTCCAGCGTCGCCCTGGTCGGCGGCGGCGGCGATCCGCGCCCCGGCGAGATTTCGCTCGCCCATCATGGCGTGCTGTTCCTGGACGAGCTGCCCGAGTTCGAGCGCAAGGTGCTGGAGATGCTGCGCGAGCCGCTCGAGTCCGGGCGCGTGGCGATTTCGCGCGCGGCGCGCCAGGCTGAATTCCCCGCGCGCTTCCAACTGATCGCGGCGATGAACCCCTGCCCCTGCGGCTATCTCGGCCATTTCAGCGGCAAATGCCGTTGCACGCCGGATCAGGTGGCGCGCTATCGCGGCAGGATTTCCGGGCCGCTCATAGACCGGATCGACATCCATCTGGAAGTACCCGCCGTGCCGCAGGAAGATTTGCTGAAGCACACGAGCGGCGAAGCGAGCGGTGCGGTGCGCGCGCGCGTCGCCGCGGCGCACCGGGTCCAGATCGATCGCCAAGGCAAGGCCAACGCCGAACTCGCCACGCGCGAGATCGACAAATGGTGCGCGCCGGATACGGCGGCCGAGGGCTTGCTCAGGCAGGCGATCGCGCGGCTCAAGCTGTCGGCGCGCGCTTATCACCGCGTGCTGAAACTGGCGCGCAGCATCGCCGACCTCGCCCGCAGCGAAGCGATTGCCGCCGCTCATGTCGCTGAAGCGATTCAGTACCGCAAGCTCGACCGGATGGCTTAGCTTTAGCAATAGTCTCGTCAGACATCATGGCCCCGTCTTACAACGCGGATGGCCCGTCTCCCTTTCATCAAAATTGGCCTGAGGATTTTGCATCAAGCCCCAAGTCGAGCGCCGGCGCGCTATGCGTGATCCAGCCTGCCGATATGAGATCGACGCCGGTTGCGGCGACCGCGTTGACGTTTTCGAGCCGGATCCGGCCTGAAGCTTCGACCAGCGCACGGCCGTTAACCAAGCGCACCGCCTCGCGCATTTGTTCGGGCGTCATGTTGTCGAGCAGTACCGCGTCGACGCCGGTTTCCAGCGCTTCGGCGAGCTGCGCGAGGGTATCGACCTCGACTTCGATCTTGACGAATGGACCGGCCGCGTGACGACTGCGTACGATGGCATTGCGGATTCCGCCCGTCAGCGCGACATGGTTATCCTTGATCAGCACGGCATCGTCGAGGCCGAAACGATGATTTAATCCACCACCGGCGCGTACCGCATGTTTTTCCAGCACGCGCAGGCCGGGGGTGGTCTTGCGGGTGCAAACGATGCGGGCGGAAAAGGGGCGCACGGCGTCGACAAGAGCCGCGGTTGCCGTGGCTACGCCGGATAGATGGCACAGCAGATTGAGCGCGACGCGCTCGGCAGACAATATGGCGCGAGCCGGTCCCTGGAGGCGTATCACGGTATCGCCCGGGCTGACGCGGCTGCCGTCCGGTTTTTCAATCACCACGGAAATCCTGGCGTCCAGCAGGCGAAAGGCTAGCGCGGCGGCATCGGTCCCCGCAACCACACCGCTCTGGCGCGACGCGATGACGCCGTCCATCGCGATGGACGGCGGGATGGTTGCGGCAGTGGTAATGTCACCGGCACGTCCGAGATCTTCAAGCAGTGCCGTGCGCACTATCGGCTCCAGCATGATTGTCGGAAGGGGTTCTGGCAACGGCATTACGCGCTCCTCGCCAATAAAGGTTTCGACTGAAATTTCGCCTTATGCATTTGCACATCGGCGAGCGAAAAACTACGCGAACGCGCTTGCAGCGCGGAGGGCGCCGGATAGTCGCGGCGGAAGTGCCCTCCCCTGCTTTCGGTTCGCTCGCATGCGGCGCGTGCGATGAGAAAACCGACCAGAGCGAGATCGGCGTTCAGCGAAAGCCGTGGCGCCGCAAACGCCAGCGCTTCGAGTTCGGAGCTGGCTGCTACCAAACCGGCATGGTCGCGGATCACGCCGACCGCTGCACTCATCAGGCGCCGGATTCTCGCGTGACTGGCAAGGTCGGTGTCGATACGAGTTGCCGCGGCTGAGGGTGGTAGAACGGCGATTCCGGCCTTCGCCGCTTCCCGGCCTGAGATATCCTCCGCGATCCAGCGCGCGTAGGCCAGCGCTTCCATCAGGGAGTTGCTCGCCAGCCGGTTCGCGCCGTGCAGACCGGTTGCTGCGACTTCGCCGCAAGCCCACAGACCCGGAACGGAACTGCGGCCGGATTGATCCACGGCGACGCCACCCATGTGGTAATGCGCGGCCGGGCGCACGGGAATCGGCTGGGTCACCGGATCCAGTCCCGCGCGCCGGCAAAACGCGCTGACCGATGGGAACCGCGTGAGAAAATCTTCGCCGATGGAGCGCGCATCGAGATAGACCTCGTTTCCCGCCACCGTTTGCTGAAAAATTGCGCGCGCGACGACGTCGCGCGGCGCGAGTTCCCTGCCCGGAACTCCCTCCATGAAGCGTTCGCCTCTGGCGTTGATCAGAATCGCGCCTTCCCCGCGAACCGCTTCGCTCGCAAGCGGCATCGGGTCCTCGCCGACTGCAATCGCGGTCGGATGAAACTGGACGAACTCCATGTCGCGCAGGATTGCGCCGGCACGCGCGGCCAGGGCGATGCCGCTGCCGGTTGAACCGAGCGGGTTGGTCGTGTGCGCATAAAGCCCACCCACGCCGCCGGTCGCCAAAACCACCGCCCGAGCCGGCAGGCAGGTCATTTGTCCCCTGCGCTCGGCAACCACGCCTGCGACAGCGTCCTCACCGAGCACTAGATCGGTGATGCGCGCATCCTCGACGATATCGATGGCAGGCGAGGCGCGCGCCGCGCGGGCGAGCGCTTCCGCCACCACGCGGCCGGTGCTGTCGCCGCCGGCGTGGACGATGCGCCGGCGCGAATGCGCTGCCTCGAGGCCTAGCGCCAACTCGCCTGTGCCGGCGCGATCGAATACCGTGCCCCAGGCGATCAGATCGCCGATGCAGCTTGCCGCCGCGTCGGCGACGCGCTTGGCAACCGCGGGGTCGCACAGTCCTGCTCCTGCTGCCAGGGTATCGGCTAGATGCAGCGCGGGAGCGTCATCCTTGCCGATTGCGGCGGCGATGCCACCCTGTGCCCATGGAGTTGACGCTTCCGTGCCAAGCGCCGCCTTAGCGATCAGGGTCGTCGGCAACGGAGCAAGGCGGAGCGCCGTGGCCAAACCGGCGATCCCGCCGCCGATGACGACCACCCGACCCGAATTCTGCCGTAGCGAGCTCATGGTGGGCTCAGCGCAACGCGAGCATGCGCTCGATGCAGGCGCGGGCGCGCGCTGCATTATCCGGGGCGACGAGCACTTCATGCGTAAGCGTCTCGAGCGCATGGCGGATTTTAGGCAGGGTGATCCGGTTCATATGCGGGCAAAGCCGGCAGGGGCGAACGATCTCGGTATCCGGATATTGGGCGGCGATGTTGTCGCCCATCGAACATTCAGTCACGAGAGCTACGCGCGACGGCCGCTTCGCCGCGACGTAGTCGGCCATGGCCGCGGTGGAGCCGGCGAAATCGGCAGCAGCCACAACCTCCGGCGCGCATTCCGGGTGAGCCAGCACCGACACGCCGGGAAAACTTTCGCGCAGTTCGCTCACGTCTTGCGCAGTGAATCGAACATGCACCTCGCAGCGTCCGCGCCACGGAATGATCTCGACGCCGGTTTGCGCGGCGACGTTGGCTGCGAGGTACTCGTCCGGCAGAAAAATTACTTTTTCCGAGCCAAGGCTTTCGACTACCCGCAGCGCGTTGCCGGAGGTGCAGCAGATGTCGCTCTCCGCTTTCACGCCGGCGCTGGTATTCACGTAAGCGACCACCGGCACGCCGGGATGGCGTTGCCGTAACGTCCTCACGTCGGCCGCGGTAATCGATTCGGCCAGCGAGCAACCGGCGCTTGGGTCGGGGATCAAGACCAGCTTGCCGGGGTTGAGCAGCTTCGCGGTCTCGGCCATGAAATACACGCCGCACATCACGATGACCTCGGCATCGGCGCGTGCCGCCTCCCGCGCGAGGGCCAGGGAGTCCCCGACGATGTCCGCCACACCGTGGAATATCTCGGGTGTTTGATAATTATGGGCGAGAATCACGGCGTTGCGCTCGCGCTTCAAGCGCAGGATGGCGTCGATCTCCGGCGCAAACTGCGGCCATTTGAACGTCGGTATGACAGAGCGGATGCGCGCAAAGACCTGGGCGGTTCTTGCCGCTACCCCAGGCTCCACCAGGATGAAAGCTTGGTCGATCGGCTCATGCATCGGCATGATCGCCTCCTTATACTCAAAGTAAGTATTAATGGGGTCAAGAAAACCCGGCACACCGCCGGGTTCGGAGAAATTATAGCAGATTAATACTTAAAGTGAGAATAATTGTCGGGGGCCGCCGCCATCGGCTACCGCCATCCCGCTTATTTCCCGCGTAGCGCTTGCGGGAGGCGTGCACCGGGGACGGGGCGCTCAAGCAATATATCGTGCCGATAACGCAGCAGGCGCGCCGGCCGGCCGGCAGCGCCCGCCGAAACCTCGCCGGTGTCTTCGACCAAACCCTGGCTTTCGACGAGTCTGCGGAAATTCGACTTGTGCATGAGCAAACCCGCAAGCGCCTCGACCGCCTGCTGGAGGTTGAGGAAGGTGAAGGTCGGCGGCATCAATTCGAACACAACCGGGCGATACTTTATCTTGCCGCGCAGGCGGGCAATCGCGGTGGCGAGAACACGCCGATGATCGGCGATCATCAACGCGCCTTCCTTGATGACGTCGTCGGCCGAGCACCACGCGGGAGCCCGATCGCG
This sequence comes from Betaproteobacteria bacterium, assembly GCA_004298385.1. GTDB lineage: Bacteria > Pseudomonadota > Gammaproteobacteria > Burkholderiales > SG8-39 > 2-12-FULL-64-23. The sequence goes on from SCTX01000155.1 coordinate 47,601, forward strand.
ATGGGTCTCCGGGACAAGGCCGATCTCGTAAAGCAGTTCGTAACGTTCGAGCACCCGCTCGTCGCTCCAGCGGATATTGCCCAGCCCGAAGCATGCACGTACCCGCTCTGCGCGCGCACGCCTGTCGCCCGCTCCCTCGGCGTCGGCGACCCAGCTCCTGAGTTGCCGTTCGATCCGCGCCAGAACCGCGGGCTTGCCGCTGCGCCAGTCCTCCCAAGGAAAGTACTGGTACCAATTGCGCCAAACCGTATTGCTGGTATTTTCGGGACGTGCTTCGCGAACCAACGCAAGATATCCGATCGAAAGCATGCGGACGCGCCGATTGGAGCCAACCACCATCCGGTTACGGTCGCCGAATGTATAGAGCTGCTCAACGTAGCCCAGGCACTGATGGGTCTGACTCTCCACCCACGAGCGCAGACCCGCTTCCAGCGTGCGGTGACGCGATTCGAGAGGGCCGGAAGCTAGGGCATCCGCTGCGTCGTTTTCGGATCGGATAGCGAGAATTTGGGGCTGATCGCCCGTCACGCAAACGATTACGGCGCTCAGATCGACAGCGAGCTCGCGTGAAGCGGCGATTGCCTGCTGTTGCGTTCGCACGCTCATCTTGTTTTGAGGGATAGATCCCTGCCGGCAGAAAAAACTAAATATATGCTAGTTTAATATTACTCTTCAAAACGGTGTCGGAAGAGGTCTGGACGCTTTTCGCAAAAAAAAGCCGCGACGACAGGTCGCGGCTTTTTTTGACGAGGGTCGCTCAGGCGGCCGCTTGCATCGGGATCTTGTGACCCCGGCGCGCGATGCGATTCTGCGAGTCGACGTAGATCAGTTCAGGATCGTGCCGGGCCAGTTCGACTTCGTTATATACGGCAAAGGTGGCGATGATCAGGATGTCGCCCGGCGCGGCGCGGCGCGCCGCCGAGCCATTGACCGAGATGACGCCGGATCCGCGCTCGGCGCGAATGGCGTAGGTGGTGAAGCGCTCGCCATTGTTGACGTTCCAGATATCGATCTGTTCGTACTCACGGATATTGGCGGCGTCGAGCAGATTTTCGTCGATCGCGCATGAACCTTCGTAGTGAAGCTCGCTATGCGTGGTCGTTACGCGGTGCAGCTTCGACTTCAGCATCGTTCTTTGCATGGTTTCACCCGTGCGAACAGAGTTGAGAAAAGCGCATTGTAGCGGCAAATCGCCACATGTCAATAACCGTGTTGCTTTGCTTAGATTTCAATATTATCAATGAGTCGCGTCGCGCCCAGCCGAGCGGCTCCCCTGATCGACCAACCCATCGCCCGGCGTTTGGCGAGTAGACGCCCCGGTATGTTCTTCGGCTCCGGGAAAGGGTTTCTAGCCCAAGAACCGTATAATGGCGAGCATGGACTCAATCGGCGGCTTGGTGTGGCCTTTTTCCCAGTTCAGGACGGTCCAAGCGTTGACGCCTAGCGGCCCGGCTGCCCGCTTCTGGGCACACTCCAGTTCGAGCCTTCGCCTCCGAGCGTGCGCTCCCAAGGTCTGTGGCTCGAAATCAGTTTCCTTTAGTTTCAGTGCCTTGAAAGTGATGGGCACGAATTGCGAAAGAGCAACGCGTCCCTGCTCCTGCGCCTATCTCGGCCACCTCAGCGGTAAGTGCTGCTGCACGCCGGATGCGGCGGTCGAGGGCTTGTTCAGGCGGGCGATTGCGCGGCTCAAGCTATCGGCGCGCGCTTTTCACCCCGTGCTGAAACTGGCGCGCACCATAGCCGGCCTCGCCAGGAGCGAAGCTATTGCCGCCACCCAGGTCGCGGGAGCGATTCAATATCGCAAGCTCGACCGGACGCTTTAGCCGTGGCAACTTACGCAATCGGCGACGTTCAGGGATGCATGGACGCGCTGCGCCGGCTGCTCGACGCTTTCGGCTTCGACCGCGCGCGCGACCGCTTGTGGTTTGTCGGCGATTTGGTGAACCGCGGCCCGGACTCGCTCGCGACCTTGCGCCTGGTGAAAGATCTCGGCGAAGCTGCGGTGACGGTGCTCGGCAATCACGATTTTCACCTGCTCGCCGTGGCCGCCGGAGGCGCGAAGAAACACCGCAGCGACACGCTCGATGCCGTGCTCGATGCCCCGGACCGCGAAGAGTTGTTAGCTTGGCTGCGGCAACAGCCGATGTTACATGTGCAAGGTAAATGGGCTATGGTGCACGCGGGCCTGTTGCCCCAGTGGAGTATTGCGCAGGCACAGATGCTGGCGCGCGAAGTCGAGGCTGCGCTGCGCGGCGAGGACTGGCGCGAATTTCTGGCGCAGCTCTATGGTGACACGCCCGATTCCTGGAGCGAGAACTTGCGCGGCGCGGATCGCCTGCGCGTCATTGTCAATGCCATGGCCCGGATGCGTTTTTGCACGGCAGAAGGCGTAATAGAGCTGCGCACCAAGGGCGAAACAGCCATGGCGCCGCCCGGATTTTTCCCCTGGTTCGACGCGCCTGGGCGCGCCAGCCGCGACCACACGCTCATCTGCGGCCACTGGTCAATGCTCGGGCTGAAACTGCGGCCCGACCTCGTTGCGCTGGACAGCGGCTGCGTGTGGGGCGGGAGCCTTAGCGCGCTACGCCTGGAGGACAGAAAATTGTTCCAAATTTCCTGCGAGCAATGCCTGGTTCCGGGCGCATAGCGCGGGCGCGCTGCTGGCGACCCGCGGCGCATGCCGGCACAGCTACTGCTATCGTCTGTCGGAACGAGAGGAGAAAACCATGAGCGACTGCGTATTCTGCAAGATTGTCGAAGGACAAATTCCCTCGACCAAGGTGCATGAGAATGGGCTAACGCTCGCCTTCATGGACATCGGCCAGGTCAACCCCGGCCACGTATTGGTGGCGGTGAAGCCGCACGTCGAGAATATCTACGGCCTGGATGACGCTCTCGCCGCCGCGGTATTCCAGACCGCTACGCGTGTGGCGCGGGCAGTGAAAAAGGTGTTCGCGCCCGAAGGCGTGACGCTATTCCAAGCCAACGGCCCCGCCGCGGGCCAGACCGTATATCACTTTCACCTGCATATCGTGCCGCGATACGACAAAGACGGCATGCACCTCACCTGGCCGGCGAAGAACCCGCCACGCGAGCAACTGGAGGCGAATGCCGCCAAGCTACGCGTGGTGCTGGAGTAAATAACCCATTACGGAATTAATGCGTCACCCGCGTCACGCCACCACCGGAGAGCAGACGCACGCGCTCGCCCGGCCGGAACACTTCGTCGGCTTCCTGAGTGACCGCGCGAAGTTCGCCGTTGTCGAGCTTGACCGTAATCTCCTGGCCCGGCTTCTTGGTCGCACCCTGCTCGATCGCATTGCCGGCTATGCCGCCTGCGACCGCGCCGAGGATAGAACCGATGGTGCTGCCCTTGCCGCCGCCGATATTGCTGCCGGCCACGCCGCCCGCCACGCCGCCGGCCACTGCGCCGACGCCGCTCCTGGAGCCTTCGATATTAACTTGGCGCAGGCTTTCAACCACGCCCATGCGCACCGTCTGCTCCTGACGCGCCTGGCCGCTTGAATAGACGCTGCCCGAACTGGTGCTGGCGCAACCGCCAACGACGGCGGATGCAAGCAGAGCGCCTGCAATCGCTAGCCTTGCCGAAATCTTCATATCCGGTCCTTTCACCCTAACTGCGCGTTGAAATGCTGGCGGTAGAGCGCCTCGATCTCGGCGCGCGTGGCACGATGGTTTTGCCCGCCGCGCGCACCTATCTTGAGTGCGCCCATAAGCGAGGCGAGCTGCCCGGTCGAGCGCCAATCCATGCCTTCGGCAATACCATACAGCAGGCCGGCGCGATAAGCATCCCCGCAGCCGGTCGGATCGACGATGTTGTCAACCTTAACGCACGGAATCTCCAATCGTTGACCCGCCGTGTGAATCTCGGACCCCGCGCTGCCATGGGTCACGATCAGCGCTTGCACCCGTTTCGCAAGATCTGCGATCGATTCGCCCGTCCGCTCTTCCAGCATCTTGCCCTCGTACGAATTGACCGCGACATAGCCAGCAAGTTTCACGAAGTTGAGCAACTCCGCGCCGGAGAACATGGGCAGCCCCTGGCCCGGATCGAAAATGAAGGGTATGTTCTGCTCTTTCAGTTCGCGCGCGTGCTGCAGCATGCCCTCGCGTCCGTCGGGGGAAACGATGGCGAGCCCGACCTCGCCCGCCGCGGAGACACTATTGAGATGCGAATGTCCCATCGCCCCCGGATGAAAAGCCGTGATCTGGTTGTCGTCGAGATCCGTGGTAATGAAAGCCTGCGCGGTGTAAGTGCCGGCGACTTCGCGCACGTGCGTGCGCGCAATGCCGAGCGCGTCCAGCCGCCTGTAGTAGGATTCCGCGTCCTCGCCCACGGTGGCCATGATGAGCGGCTCGCCACCGAGCAGACGCAGATTGTAGGCGATATTCGCGGCACAACCGCCGAATTCGCGCCGCAGGGCCGGTACCAGGAAAGCCACGTTGAGCATGTGAATCTGGTCGGGCAGGATATGCTCGCGGAAGCGCCCCTCGAACACCATGATATTGTCGTAGGCGATCGATCCTAGTAGCAGGATGCGCATGATTTTTTGATTCCGTGGTTATGAGCCCCGTGATGGGCTCCGCGTATGAATTAACAAGCGCCCAAGGATACCCGAAGTCGGCCCGGGGCCGGTTACAAAACGAGGGGATACCTCCCCTTGCTCCCAAGGGCTTGCTGCGAAAATTCATTTCGCAGCGGGTTCTCAAGGATAGAACAGGTATAGGCGGTAGCCGGTGGCCTTGACCTGTGATCCCTCGATGAACACCTTGATCGCGACTTCGCTGGTGGCGGCGATCCCCGCCTGCGCGTTGACGGCTTTGCCAAGGTAATCCTGCGGCGCGAGCACGCGCCGCACTAGCGGCTGGTCCTGGGAGTCGGTGAGCGTCAATTCGAGCAGCGGATGCTGCTGCGTGAAGATTGCGCGGTTCTTGATCGTCGCTGATAAGACCATTACGTTGGGGTTGGTCGTGTCGGCTTGCAGGTCGGAGGCTTCGATGCTTATCATCTCGATACGCCGCGGCAGCTGCAGTTCGCAACCAAAGCGTGCGCACAGCGCTGCGACGTAGGGCTTGGTTTCGGGGAAGAGCAAGGCAATGGTGCTGCGGTAGTGATACGCCGCCTGCGCGAGCAATGTCGGCAGCAGTAGGAGCGTGCCCAGCACCCACGGCCAGCGGCGCACCGGCCCGGACGGCTGCTCGGCCGCGACCGGCCCGAAATCAAAAACGCCTGCCCCGGGCACTGCCTCGGTTTCGACCATCGCCGGCCGCGGCAATGCGGACTCCGGCATTGCCGCGGCCGGCGTTTCGGCTTCTATCGTTTCCGGTACACGATCTGCGGCGGCAGCATCGGCGCGCGGGGCTTCAAACCCCGGTGTCGACCGAGGCGCATGCGCCGGGGCGATTTCTTCGATCAGATGCTCGAGCGCATTGAATATCCGGCTGCATTTACCGCAGCACACCTGCCCGGCGCGCGCAGCGAGCTGCTCCGAGTGCACGCGAAAATGGGTATGGCAGGAGGGGCAGTAGGTAATCACGGCCGCAGGCCTTCCAGCAGCACCCAGCCCTCGTCACTGGCGCTGGCGCGCATCGCAAACCACGGCGCGTAGGCTTTCATCACTTCCTCCGCCTGCGCCTCGAGTATGCCCGACAGCGCAATGCGCCCTCCCTTGCTCATGTACCCCGCAAGCAGCGGCGCAAGCAGTATCAGCGGATTGGCAAGGATATTCGCGATCACGAGGTCTGCCTGGGAATCAAGAGCCGTCTCCGTGTTGATAAAACGGACGTCGGCCCGGTTGCGCGCGGCGTTCGCGCGCGCCGCGATGAGCGCCAGAGGGTCGACGTCCACCCCCAGTGCTTCGCGCGCGCCGAGGCGCAGCGCGGCAATGGCTAATATACCCGAACCGCAGCCGTAGTCCAGAATGCGTTCGCCGCCGCGGACTGTTCGCTCCAACCATTGCAGACACAGCCGCGTCGTTGGATGGCTGCCGGTGCCGAAGGCAAGACCGGGGTCGAGCACGAGATTGACTGCATGAGCATCGGGCGCCGTCGTCCAGGAGGGCACGATCCACAGTTTGTCCGAAATGCGGATCGGCTCGAACTGCGACTGACTGAGCCGCACCCAATCCTCGTCCCCCACGAACTCGGCGTGGTAGTGCGGCAACGACGTCAGCCCGACCTGCGCGCAAGCTGCGGTGATGATTTGCTCGGGATCCGCCCCCTGCTCGCACAGCGCCTTGATCAAGCTCTGCGGCCAGGCGCCCTCTGCCGCTTCGCCCGGCTCGTCGTAGAGCGGGGCCTCCTCGGCGGTGCCAGCATTGGCATCCTCCACGCTGACCGACTGGGCGCCGTGCGCGAGCAGAGCGTCGCTCAACGCATCGGCCGCGCGCGCGTCGGTACGCAGTGTGAGCGACACCCAAGCCAGGGGATCATCCTTTTTCGAGCTTTTGTTGCGCGAATTTTTGCTCGAGATAATGAATACTCGTGCCACCCTTGACGAAGCGCTCATCAAGCAGCAACTCCTGGTGCAGGGGGATGTTGGTCTGGATGCCCTGCACCGCCATTTCCGACAGTGCGATACGCATGCGGCGTAATGCCTGCTCGCGCGTTGCACCGTAGGCGATGACCTTGCCGATCAGGGAATCGTAGTCGGGTGGCACAAAGTAGCCCTGATAGATGTGCGAGTCGACACGAATACCGGGCCCGCCGGGCGGATGGTAGGAGGTGATGCGCCCGGGCGAAGGCGTAAACTTGAATGGGTCTTCGGCGTTGATGCGGCACTCGATGGCGTGCCCGCGCAGCACCACGTCGCGCTGGCGGATGCGCAATTTTTCACCCGCCGCGACGCGGATCTGCTCCTGCACCAGGTCCAAGCCGGTGATCATTTCGGTGACCGGGTGCTCGACCTGAATGCGTGTGTTCATTTCGATGAAATAGAACTCTCCACCCTCGTACAGGAACTCGAACGTGCCGACGCCGCGATAGCCGATCTTGCGGCAGGCTTCGGCGCAGCGCTCGCCGATGCGGATGCGCTGACGCTCGGTCATGCCCGGCGCGGGCGCCTCTTCGATGATTTTCTGGTGCCGGCGCTGCATGGAGCAGTCGCGCTCGCCCAGATAGACGGCGTTCCTGTATTCGTCGGCGAGCACCTGGATCTCGACATGGCGCGGGTTTTCAAGGAACTTCTCAAGGTACACCGCGGGATTGCCGAAGGCGGCCTGCGCCTCCTGATGCGTCAGGTTTACCGCCGCGAGCAGCGCCGCTTCGGTGTGTACTACGCGCATGCCGCGCCCGCCTCCGCCGCCCGCGGCCTTAATGATCACCGGATAGCCGACCTTGCGCGCGATCTTGAGGATTTCGTCGTTCTGTTCGGGCAAGGCCCCTTCGGCTCCGGGCACGCAGGGCACACCCGCCTTGGCCATCGCCGCCTTGGCGCTGATCTTGTCACCCATCAGGCGTATCGTTTCGGGACGCGGACCGATGAAGACGAAGCCGCTTTTTTCTACGCGCTCGGCGAAGTCGGCGTTTTCGGAAAGAAAACCATACCCCGGATGAATGGCCTCGGAATCGGTCACCTCCGCCGCGCTGATGATCGCCGGAATATTGAGGTAGCTCGCCGAGGACTGCGCCGGACCGATGCATACCGACTCATCGGCGAGTTTGACGTACTTGGCCTCGCTGTCGGCCTCGGAATGCACCATGACATTTTTGATACCCAACTCACGGCAGGCGCGTTGGATGCGCAGGGCAATCTCGCCGCGGTTGGCGATGAGGACTTTCTTAAACATCGCGAAGAATGAAATCCGCGTGCGCAAGGGACGGATCGGTCGTCACCAGGCGTCGGCGGCCAGCCGCAGCGCGCGCACTGAAGATTAGGGCGATCCCTCCCACGCCTCGTACCTCGTGCCTCAATCTATGACCACCAGAGGTTCGCCATACTCGACCGGTTGGCCATTCTCGACGAGAATCGCCTTGATGACCCCGTCCTTGTCGCACTCGATCTCATTCAGCAGCTTCATCGCCTCGATGATGCAAATGGTGTCGCCCGACTTGACCGTGTCGCCCACTTCGACAAAAGTCTTGGCGCCGGGAGAGGGCGAGCGGTAGAAAGTACCCACCATGGGTGATTTGACCACGTGACCCTGGGACGCGGCAGCGGCAACAGCCGACGTCGGTATCAATACGGTTGCTGGCGTTGGCGCTAGAGCCGGCGCGGGTGCCGAATAGGCGATGGCCGAGCCGCCGCTCCTGACGATCTTCACCTTTTCTTCGCCCTCGGTGACCTCCAGCTCGGAAATACCCGATTCCTGCACCAGATCTATCAGTTTTTTCAGTTTGCGCAAATCCATGGCTGTTGCTCCTTACTGCGCGGTGCCAGCCCGGCGCGCCGGAATCCGCGAATGCCGGGGCCTAGGCCTGCTGCAGGATGAACTGTAGCGCCAGCTCGTAGCCGCGGCTGCCCAGGCCGCAAATCGTTCCGGCCGCCTGGTCGGAAAAATAGGAGTGGCGGCGAAACGGCTCGCGGGCGTGGATGTTGGATAGATGAACTTCGATGAACGGGATCGCCACTCCCGCCAAGGCGTCGCGCAGGGCGACGCTGGTATGGGTAAGGCCAGCCGGATTGACAATTAAATAGGCGACTTGCTCTTTTTTGGATTGTTGCACCCGGTCGATAAGCGCCCCCTCGTTATTGCTTTGAAAACAGACCACGATTGCGCCCGCCGCCTTGCCCAGCGCGATCAAGCGCCGATTGATATCGGCCAGCGTTTTGCAACCATAGATTTCCGGCTCGCGGCTACCTAACAGGTTCAAATTCGGCCCGTGCAATACCAATATTTTCTTCGGGCCTCGCCTTGTGCGAGCTGCGGCCTGAGGCGCATCCGCGCCGGATTTGTTTTTCGGCATATCGGTAAGTTTGCCGCAAATAGGTATTAATTGTCCAGTTTTTCGAAGGAGTTTGGAGAAATTAATGGAGTTTACCAAGGGCTATCTAGAGAGTAATGGGACCAGCACCGCGCTCAGCGAGGCCTCGGTCAATGCCCCTGCGTGGGCGCGCGCCACTTTTCCAGCTCGATCGAGCACTATAGTAAAAGGTAGCACCCCAGCGCGATTACCCAAGTCCTTGAGCACGCTAAGGGTTTCCACGCCACCAATGAGCAGAACATAGTCAATACGTATCTCTTTTGCGTAATCTCGTACTTTATCAACATTATCCAATGCGATGCCTACAATTTCAACTCCGTTAGACGCATATTTCATCTGTACCTTCATCAGTGTCGGGATTTCCTCCCGGCAGGGTGCGCACCAGGTTGCCCAGAAATTCACCACCAGCACTTTGCCGTGCCATTGTGAAAGCGTCTGTGGCTTGCCGCTTAGGTCGGGCAGCGACGTCGACATAAGCCTCTGGGCTGCGCCTTCGACCGCCGGGGAAATCAGACCCCCCCGGTTGAAATAGAAACCGGCAAAGCCTGTCAGCGCCGCCACCACCAGGAATACGCCGGCCTGGACCCGCCTATTCACCGCTGGCGACCAAGGTCCGGACCGCATCCAGGCCGGCACGCTCGATCGGTCGGCCGGAGGGGGAAGTCTTCACACTGCGGCGCTCATCGTCGGGCCAGTAGACAGCGACCCGGACCGGCGTGCCCTCCCAGTCCATGGACAGCACGCTTACTGCCCGCTCCTGATTCCCGCTGTAGTGCCGCAATTCCGAAGTTTGGTAGGGGATATTGCGGTTGAGCAGAAAAATCTCCAGATCCTTGCCGCTGTCGGCAAATACCTGGAGATCGATGTCGGCATAGCGCGCGGCCGTGCCCCTCAATACCGGGCCGGTGAGATAGGGCTTGAAATCGGCGAGTTGCTCCATCGCCGCCAGCGCTTGGCTGCGCAAAAAACGGACCCGCTCGCGCTGTTCCTCGCCTTGGTACAGCGATTGGTACAGGCGCAGCTCGGTCTCGATCTCCTCGTTAGCGGGCAAGGATTGAGTGTCACCGGCGCCGAGTTGGCGCGCTGCCTTGCGTTTGGCCATGGCGAAATCCTCAATGCCGTTTTCAGCCATGATGCGAGCCGCAACCGCGGCGATCCGGGTGCGCATGTTTTGTTGCTTGGACTTCTGTTCCTTGGGCATGGCAGCGCTCCACGCGTAAGCGGAAAGGAATAATAGCGCAGCGGGGCGGCAACCGAAATACGGTAAACTCCCGAGCAGCGTCATTCTGTTGCCGCAGGCCGGAACATTTGCCTGCAATAGAAGCGGATTCCCCGCTTTTAAGGGATGACAGATCCGGCGAGAAACCAACGACCCCGTCCATGCATATCCACATCCTCGGCATCTGCGGTACCTTCATGGGCGGCATCGCCGCGATCGCGCGCCAGGCGGGGCACAAGGTCACCGGCTGCGACGCCAACGTCTATCCACCCATGAGCAACCAACTCGAGGCCCATGGCATAGAACTGATCGAAGGTTACGACGGCGAGCAAATCCGGATAAGTCCTGATTTGTGGGTGATCGGCAATGTCGTCACCCGCGGTACCCCTTTGGTAGAAGAAATCCTCGATCGCGGCGAGCCCTATATCTCCGGTCCGCAATGGCTGGCAGATAATGTTTTGCGTAATAAGTGGGTGCTCGCTGTTGCCGGTACCCATGGAAAAACAAGCACGTCCTCGATGCTCGCCTGGATCCTTGAAGCGGTCGGCAAGAGGCCTGGTTTTCTCATAGGTGGCGTGCCGCAAGATTTCGGCACTTCCGCCCGCCTGACTGATTCCCGGTTTTTTGTGATAGAGGCTGATGAGTACGATACGGCCTTTTTCGACAAGCGCTCCAAATTCGTGCATTACCGTCCAAAAACAGCAGTTTTG
>SCTX01000156.1 GCA_004298385.1 Betaproteobacteria bacterium
CTGGCCCGAACTCAATTTCGACATTCCCTGGCTGAGCTACGGGCGCCTGCGGCCGCTGCACACCAACGCGGTGATTTTTGCTTTCGGCGGCTCGTCGTTGTTCGCCACCTCGTATTATGCGGTCCAGCGCACCTGCCACACGCGGCTGTTCGCCGGGGGGCTCGCGGCCTTCACCTTCTGGGGTTGGCAGGCGGTGATCGTGCTGGCGGCGGTGACGCTGCCCCTGGGCATCACCTCGGGCAAGGAATACGCTGAGCTGGAATGGCCGATCGACATCCTGATCACGCTGGTGTGGGTGGCCTATGCCGTCGTGTTTTTCGGCACCATCGCCAAGCGCAAGACGCCGCACATATACGTGGCGAACTGGTTCTTCGGCGCCTTCATACTTACCGTGGCCGTGCTGCATCTGGTCAACAGCGCCGCGGTGCCGGTGAGCTTCTGGAAATCCTATTCCGTCTACGCCGGGGTGCAAGATGCTATGGTGCAATGGTGGTACGGGCATAACGCAGTGGGCTTCTTCCTCACCGCCGGCTTCCTCGGGATGATGTACTACTTCATTCCCAAGCAGGCCGGCCGCCCGATATACTCCTACCGCCTGTCGGTGGTGCATTTCTGGGCTCTGATTTTCACCTACATGTGGGCCGGCCCCCACCATCTGCACTACACCGCGTTGCCGGATTGGGCGCAGTCGCTCGGCATGGTGTTTTCGCTGATCCTGCTGGCGCCTTCCTGGGGCGGCATGATCAACGGCATGATGACGTTGTCGGGTGCCTGGCACAAGCTGCGAGAGGATCCCATCCTCAAATTCCTGATCGTGTCGCTGTCTTTCTATGGCATGTCCACCTTCGAAGGGCCGATGATGTCGATCAAGACGGTCAACGCGCTGTCGCACTATACCGACTGGACCATCGGTCACGTGCATTCCGGCGCGCTCGGCTGGGTGGGCCTGGTGGCCATGGGTTCGATCTACTACCTGACTCCGCGCCTTTACGGACGCAGCGCAATGTACAGCGTGCCGCTGATCAACATGCATTTCTGGATGGCCACGGTCGGTATCGTGCTTTATATCGCCGCCATGTGGATCGCGGGGGTGATGCAGGGCATGATGTGGCGGGCGGTCAGCGCCGACGGCACGCTCACTTACACCTTTGTCGAGAGCGTCAAGGCGACCTATCCTTTCTACACCATCCGTCTGGTCGGCGGCTTGCTGTATCTCGCCGGCATGTTCGTGATGGCTTACAACGTCTGGAAGACGATGGCCGGCCAGGAGGCGGTGAATGCAACCATCCCGGCGGTAGCCGCAGCGCAGGCCTGAGCGGAGAGAGAAATCATGAATTTCAGTCACAGCGTAATCGAAAAAAACAGCTCCCTGATGATCGTGTTGATCATCCTGGTAATTGCGGTCGGCGGTCTGGTGGAAATCGTGCCCCTGTATTTCCAGAAATCGACCACCGAGCCGGTAGCCGGATTGAAGCCGTACACGCCGGTGCAGCTTGCAGGGCGCGACATTTATCTGCGCGAAGGCTGCTACAACTGTCATTCGCAGATGATCCGCCCGCTTCGCGCCGAGACCGAGCGTTATGGGCATTACTCGGTGGCGGGCGAATTCGTCTACGACCACCCGTTCCAGTGGGGCAGCAAGCGCACCGGGCCGGACCTGCACCGCGTCGGCGGCAAGTACAGCGACGACTGGCACCGCAAGCACCTCACCAATCCGCGCGACCTGGTACCCGAATCCAATATGCCGGCTTATCCGTGGCTGGAGAAGACCGCGGCGCGCAGCGACGACATCGAGGCCAAGATGCGCGCCCTGCGCGGCGTTGGCGTGCCCTACACCGATGCGGATATCGCCGGCGCAGGCAAACAACTCGCAGGCAAGACCGATCAGGACACGCTGGTCGCCTATCTGCAGGTGCTGGGCACCGCGCTGAAGGTTGTGAGGTAGCCATGGATATCAACACCCTGCGCTCGATTGTCACGGTGGTCGCATTCACGGTGTTCATAGCCATCGTTCTGTGGGCCTACAGCGACCGCAGCAAAGCGGCCTTCGACCGGGCGGCGCGCCTGCCCTTTGACGAAGAGGACGACGAGACCGGATACGGAGAGCGCAAATGAGCGATTTCACCAGTGGTTTTTGGAGCATCTACATCAGCATCATCACCGTCGTGAGCATCATCGCCTGCGGCGTGCTGCTGCAGGTGATGAGCACGCGCAAGGTGTCCGGTTCTGAGGCGAAAACGACCGGGCATTCCTGGGACGAGGATCTGGTCGAATTGAACAACCCGCTGCCGCGCTGGTGGATCTGGCTGTTCTACATCACCATTTTGTTCGGTTTGGTTTATCTGGTGCTTTATCCCGGATTGGGCACCTACGGCGGCTCGCATCAGTGGACTTCGAAAAAGCAATACGACGAAGAAGTGGCCAAAGCCGAAGCGCAGTCGGCGCCGATGTATGAAAAGTACGCGAAGACCGATCTAAAACAGTTGGCGGCCGACCCCGAGGCGCTCGCGATCGGGCAGAAATTGTTCCTGAATAATTGCGCGCAGTGCCATTCATCGGATGCCCGCGGCGGCAAGGGCTATCCGAACCTGACCGACATGGATTGGAACTGGGGCGGCGATCCGGAGACCATCAAGGAGACCATCGCCAGCGGGCGCAAGGGCGTAATGCCGCCTTGGGGGGCGGTGTTGGGCGACGAGGGCGTGAAAGACATGGCGCATTACGTGCTGTCGCTCAATGGCCGGACCTTTGATTCCTTGCGCGCCACTCGCGGCAAAGAAAAATTTATGACCACCTGTGTCGCGTGTCACGGCTCCGAAGGCAAGGGCAATCCGGCGATCGGCGCGGAAAACCTGACCACCCTGACCTTGCTACACGGAGCGGACGAGCCGGCGCTGATTGAGACCATAAGCAAAGGCCGCATCGACATCATGCCGGCGCAAAAAGAGCTTCTGGGCGAAGCCAGGGTGCACATACTCGCAGCCTATGTGTGGAGCCTGTCGAATTCACCGGGCGCCGCCGCCCAGCCGGCCAAGACCGGTGCGAAATGAGCGCCGGGCAACCGCCTTTGCGGCGTCCCGCTGGTTGTTCCCTCGCTTTGCGCTGATTCCATCCGGCACTGGCGCGCAAGTGGTTCAGGCCGGGTTTCTGTCTCCCGTGTCGGGACCGTAGGTACCGGTGAACGATAGCGCGAAAAAAAATGAGTTGTCCAAGCCTGGCGAGGTGGTAGAGCAGCCGCTCTATGAAATTCGCCAGCAAATCTACTCGCGCGCGGTGAGCGGCTGGTTCGCGCGCTGGCGCTGGGCGCTCGTCATATTCACCCAAGTTGTGTACTACGGCGGCCCCTGGCTGGTCTGGAACGGGCGCCAGGCGGTGCTGTTCGACTTGGTGGCGCGCAAGTTTTACATCTTCGGCATCGTCTTCTGGCCGCAGGATTTCATCTACCTGACCGGGCTCCTGGTCATATCGGCGTTGTCGTTGTTCCTGTTTACCGCCGTGGCCGGGCGGCTTTGGTGCGGCTATGCTTGTCCGCAGACCGTGTATACCGAGATTTTCATGTGGATCGAGCGCAAGGTCGAAGGCGACCGTTGGGCGCGCATGCGGCTCGACCAGCAACCCATGTTGGCGCGCAAGTTCGGGCTTAAGGCAGTCAAGCACGGGCTGTGGGTGGCGCTGTCGCTGTGGACCGGATTTACCTTCGTCGGCTACTTCACGCCGATCCATCAGCTTGCCGCTGAAATTGCCGGTTTCGCAGCGTCAGGAGGGCAGGGCAGCGGCCCCGCGCTGGGGCCGTGGGAAATATTCTGGGTCCTGTTCTACGGTTTCGCCACCTATGGCAATGCGGGCTGGATGCGCGAGCAGGTATGCAAGTACATGTGCCCGTATGCGCGTTTCCAGAGCGCCATGTTCGATTCGGATACCCTGGTCATTACCTACGACCGCGAGCGCGGCGAACCGCGCGGCCCGCGCGCGCGCAATGTCGACGCACAATCGTTGGGGCTGGGGCATTGCGTCGACTGCGACATCTGCGTGCAGGTCTGTCCCACCGGAATCGACATCCGCAACGGCCTGCAATACGAATGCATCGGCTGCGCCGCCTGCATCGACGGCTGCGATCAGGTGATGGCGAGGATGGGCTACCCCAAGGGGCTGATCCGCTATACGACCGAGAACGCCTTGCAGCAAAAGCTGGCGCTGCGCCAGATCCTGGCCCGGGCGCAGCGGCCGCGCGTGCTCGTCTATACGGCGATCCTGTGGAGCATCATCATCGCCATCGGCATCACCCTGTACACGCGCGTGCCGCTCAAGGTCAACGTGATCCGCGACCGGGCGAACCTCGCGCGCGAAGTCGAAGGACGCTGGGTGGAAAACATCTATCGCCTGCAGATCATGAATACCCAGGAGGCGCCGCACCGTTTCATCGTTCGCGCGAACGGGGTAGAAACGCTGCAAGTGGCGGACGAGGAAGCGGTCGAGATACCCGGAGCCAGCGCGCGCATGGTGCCGGTGCGCTTGCGCGTCGAGACTGGCAAACTGGCTGCCGGATCGCATAAAATCGAGTTCGAAGTCACAGCGGCCGACAATGCGGCCGTCGTTGCGCGCGAGCGCTCGATTTTCCTGGTGAGATGAGGCGAGCATGAGCGCAGACGACACGCGGGCGCTGCCCTGGTATCGCGAACGCTGGCCATGGATACTGATGGCCGGTCCGGCGACCGTCGTCGCCGCCGGCCTGATTACCGCCTGGCTGGCGATCCGCAGCGATGACGGGCTGGTAATCGACGATTATTACAAGCAGGGTCTGGCCATCAACCAGACCCTCAGTCGCAGCGACGCAGCTGGGCGTCTCGGCATAGCAGCCGAACTCCGTCTCGCCGACGGTCGCGTACGCGTGCTGCTCGGAGGCCCGGCCGGGCGCGGCGCGCTCACTCTGCGTCTGGTGCATCCGACCCGTACCGGCATGGACCAGAGCGTGGATCTGGCCGCGGTCGAGCCGGGCGTGTATGAGGGGCGGCTGCGGCCGCTGCAGCCGGGGCGGTGGCATGTAGTGCTGGAAGCGCGCGACTGGCGCCTGGCAGGCGACTGGATGCTGCCGGCGGCGGGCGCGCTTACGCTCGAGGGACGTTCACCAGCTTCGGCGGAGGCTGGTAAGCCAAAGGAGGGCAAGCGATGAAAATGCGGCTAATGTGGATCCTGTGGCCAGCGTTTCTGGTGGCTGGCATGGCCGACGGGCTCATGTTCAGCTTGTTCGACCCGCAAGACATGCGCATTTTCGGCGAACCGGTGGATCTTGGCCGAACCGCAGTCTATTCGATCGGTTTCTTTGTATTCTGGGCTTTCGCCGCGGCATCAAGCGCGCTAACCTGTTTCCTGCAGCGCTCGCCGTTCGAGGTGAATCACTGCCCGCTGCCGGAACCGCAGAGGCCGGTTGGCTGCCCCAAGCGCGGGCAGCCAGGCGGAGGCCACTGATTTTATTTCCTGAGGGGCCGTTTCAGAACCGGCGAAACGGTCGCTGACTTAGGGGAGTATGAGGGGATGTGTCCCCTCATTTTGCAAGGCGTTATAAGGAGGCATCATGTTCAAGAACGTACTGATTCCCACGGACGGGTCGAAATTATCGATGAAAGCGATCAAGTCGGGCGTGGCTTTCGCCAAGAGCGTCAATGCCCGCGTCACCGGCTGCTACGTGGTCGAGCCTTTTCAGCCTTACTATTTCGGCGATTACATCCCGCCGGACATGCCCACGCCCAAGGAATTCGAGCGGCACGCGCGCGAGGCCGGGGAAAAATACCTGAAGCAGATCGAAACTGCGGCGCGTGCCGCAGGGCTGACCTACAGCGGATCGGTGGTGAAGTCCGACAGCCCTTACGCTGGGATCATCAACGCGGCCAGGAAAGGCGGCTGCGATCTGATTTTCATGGCCTCACGCGGGCGCAGCGGCCTATCGGGGCTGTTGCTCGGCAGCGAAACCCACAAGGTGCTAACCCACAGCAAGATTCCGGTGCTGGTGTACCGCTAGGCCTTGGTGACGATCACCTGCTTTCGGCACAAAAACAAGCGGCAGCCCGAGCGCGACAGAAGCAGGTTTCGCGTCACCGCACCCCACCCAACGGAGTGCGACGATAGCGCAGTTCGGGACGACCGCCTAGAATCGAATCTGTATGAGTCTATCAAGCCGTCAAGCTTTCGCCATCCGCCCGGCCCCGGGCGCGCTTCGGGGAACGGCGCAGGATACGCGCGCGACACCATGCTTCCACTGCGCGCTGCCGGTACCCGACCCGGGCCGCTACCGCGTCAAAGTCGATGGCACCTGGCAGCCGGTTTGCTGCCCCGGTTGCGAAGCCGTGGCAACGGCGATCCTCGGCTACGGCCTGCAGGGCTACTACCAGCACCGCACCAGCCCGGCGCCGACAGCCGAAGCCGGCGGCGAAAACGAAGATTTCCGGATCTACGATGATCTCGAAGTGCAACGCGGCTTTGTCCACGCGAGCGCAGGCGGCGAATGCGATGCCGCGCTTATGCTGGAAGGCATACGCTGCACCGCCTGTGTCTGGCTGAATGAGAGCGTGCTCGGACGCCTCCCCGGTGTGCTCGGTATCGGCATCAATGCGACCACGCACCGCGCCCAAGTGCGCTGGGATCCGCGGAAAATCCGGCTGAGCGAGATTCTCGCCGCGGTCCGGCGCATCGGCTATCGCGCCCATCCCTACGACGCGCGCAAAACGGAAGCCGCGCAGCGCTCGGAGCGGAAACAGAGCCTGTGGCGGCTGTTCGTTGCCGGCTTCGGCATGATGCAGGTGATGATGTATGCGTTGCCGGTCTACATGGCCGAGCCCGGCAGCATGACGCCCGACATCGAGCAGTTGATGCGCTGGGCCAGCATGATACTCACGCTGCCGGTGGTGCTCTATTCCGCGGGGCCGTTTTTCGAGGCAGCCTGGCGCGATTTGCGCCTGGGCCGCATGGGCATGGACCTGCCGGTGGCGCTGGGCATCGCCGCTGCCTTTGCGGCAAGCGTCTGGTCCACGTTCAGCGGACATGGGGAAGTCTACTTCGACTCGGTTGCCATGTTCGTATTCCTGCTATTGTGCGGCAGGTACCTCGAAATACGGGCGCGCCATGCGGTGGCGCGCAGCCTGGACTACCTGTCGCGCGCCATTCCCGAAGTTGCATTGCGCCTGGGCCAAGCACAGGATGCGGAGCAAGTGCCGGTGTCGGCGCTGCGTCCAGGAAACCGGGTGCTGGTGCGCTCGGGAGAACGCGTCCCGGCCGATGGCGTGGTGGTAGAGGGCAAGAGCTTCGTCGACGAATCCCTGCTCTCCGGCGAGAGTCGTCCGGTGGCAAGGCAAACGGGCGACAGGCTTATCGGCGGATCGACCAACGTCGCCGATCCGTTGGTGATGCAGGTGGAGCGTATCGGCGCCGATACGGTGATGTCCTCCATCGTTCGGCTGATGCAACAGGCGGCAACGGAGCGCCCCGCGCTCGCCGCCAACGCGGAGCGACTTACCGGCTGGTTCGTCGCGGTGACGCTCGCCCTCGCGGCGAGCGCGGCCGCAGCCTGGTGGTTCATCGAACCCGGACAGGCACTGTGGGTGGCCGTCGCCATCCTGGTCGTCACCTGCCCCTGCGCGTTGTCGCTGGCGACGCCGGTCGCGCTTACGGTAGCGACGGGCAGGCTGGCGCGGCAGGGCCTGATTGTCTGCCGCGGCCATGTGATCGAGACGCTGGCGCGTGCCACCGACGTGGTGCTGGACAAGACCGGCACGCTGACCCTGGGCCAACTGCGCCTGGCGCGCACCCATCGGCTTGCGGACATGGGCGAAGCGGATTGTCTCGCTATCGCGGCGGCGCTGGAGCAGGGGTCGATGCACCCGATGGCGAAGGCATTGATTGCCGCTTATCCGCAGGCGCTTGCGGCGCGTGATTCGAAGCACCATGCAGGACTAGGCGTGGAGGCGGAACTGGACGGGCATGCCTATCGTCTGGGCCGTACGGAATTTGTCACGACGGCGCACAAGGTGCCGGCGCCATGGCAGCCCCGGGTGCTCCCCGCGGGCAGCTCCATCGCCATGCTGGGCGATGAGTCCCGTTGCCTTGCCCTGTTCGTGTTCGGCGACGAACTGCGCGCGGACGCGGGCGCATTCGTCGACGCCCTGCGCCGAGCCGGCAAACGCGTGCATCTGTTGAGCGGCGACCGTGATGAGACGGTCGGGCAGATAGCCGCTGCCCTCGGGATCGAAGCCATCACCGCGAACGCATCGCCGCAGACAAAACTTGGTTACGTGCAGGCGCTGCAGCGCCAAGGTCGGGTGGTCGCGATGATAGGCGACGGCATCAACGATGCGCCGGTGCTCGCGCAGGCGAGCGTTTCCATCGCCATGGGCGACGGCGCGTGGATGTCGCAGCGCCAGGCCGACGCGGTGCTGCTCTCCGGGCGCCTCGGCGATCTGCGCGCGGCTTTCAACACTTCGACGCGCACCCTCGCCGTAATCCGCGAGAACCTGTTTTGGGCGTTGCTCTACAATCTGACGGCGGTGCCGCTGGCCGCGCTAGGCATGGTCACGCCCTGGATGGCGGGCATAGGCATGTCGGCAAGCTCCCTCGTCGTGATCCTCAATTCGCTGCGTTTATTCCGGCAGCCAGGCATCCCTGCGGCGGCGTCAATGCCGCGGGATCTGGTAGCGGCCGGCTGAGCGCATGGACATCCTGTTCCTGCTCATCCCCTTGAGCGTCGTGCTGGTGTTCGTGATCGGCGCCGTGTTCTGGTTCGCCCTCAAGGGAGGCCAGTTCGACGATCTGGAAAGTCCCGGGCTCAATGTCGTGCTCGACGACGACAACGACCCGCAGCAAGTCTTGCCCGAGTCCGGAACGGGACTCGAAGGCGGCGGCGACCGCCATCCCAGGTAAAAAGGATAATGGTGGTCGCAATGCCGCCAGATTGCAAAACGTCGGGGCTAGGGACGGGTCCGGGCAGGCGTGTCTTGCGTCGCGAGCAGACCGGGGAAAACGACTTGCCTGCGTCCAAGCTCTTGGACTGGACACGCGCCCCTGCCTAATCTGACCGGCGTTTTTTTAGCCCGGATCCCGGCCGAGCACGCTCTTCAGGCCGTTGCTGTCGAGAATGCGTATGTTTTTCTGCTGCACCCCGATCAGGCCGTCTTCCTGGAACTTGGAGAACGTGCGGCTGACGGTTTCCAGTTTCAGCCCGAGGTAGCTGCCGATCTCCTCGCGCGTCATGCGCAGGTTGAATTCCGAGGGTGAATAGCCGCGCGAAGCGAAGCGCTGCGACAGGTTGAGCAGAAATGCGGCCAGCCGCTCTTCGGCGCGCATGCTGCCCAGCAGCAGCATCACCCCGTGCTCGCGCACGATTTCGCGGCTCATCACCTTGTGAAAGTGCTGCTGCAGCACGTACAATTCGCGCGACAGTTCCTCCAGGCGGGCGTATGGGATGACGCACACCTCGCTGTCTTCCAGGGCGACAGCGTTACAGGAGTGCTGGTCCGAACCGATGCCGTCCATGCCCAGCATGTCGCCGGCCATATGAAACCCGGTGACTTGATCGCGGCCGTCCTCCATTACCAGGGTGGTCTTGAAGAAACCGCTGCGCAAGGCGTAAAGAGAGCCGAATTTCTCTTCGGAACGGTATACACTGTCCCCGCGCTTGACCCGTTTGCGCGTATAGACCATTTGGTCCAGTTTCTCGATCTCATCATGACTGAGGCCGGTCGGAAGGCACATCTCGCGCAGGCTGCAATTGGAACAGGCGTTTTTGAGCGCGTGTATGTCGATGACCTTGGCAAGCTTTGGGGCGCTCATCTGTGTACACCTAAGGAAGAATTGGTTTGATCCACATCAACATTTTCATTCCGGAATTGTGCAAACTTGATCGATGAGCGTGACCGCCTTGCGTACTAATTCGTTTCAAGACAACCTGCAGGTTGACGCCGAGCTGCTGAGAAAATTCAATATCAGCGGTCCGCGCTATACCTCTTACCCGACCGCAGACCGCTTCGTCGAGGCCTTTGACGAGGCTGCTTATCGCAGCTGGCTGGCGAAGCGCAATGTGGGCGGAGTAACCCGATCCCTCGCATTATACGTCCACTTGCCTTTTTGCGACACTATCTGCTACTACTGCGGCTGCAACAAGATTGTCACCAAGGATCACGGCCGTTCAGCTAAGTATCTGAAATATCTGGGCCGGGAGATTCGCCTGCAAAGCGCCGAGTTGGGCGGCAGGCGGCGGGTGACGCAGATGCATTGGGGCGGGGGCACGCCGACCTTCCTCAGCGAGGCCGAACTCACCGAACTGATGCAGATGATACGCCAGAGCTTCGAGCTCGATCCGCACGGTGAGTATTCGATCGAAGTAGATCCGCGCAAGGTCGGCGAGGAAAAGGTGGCGCTGCTGGGCGCGCTCGGCATGAACCGCATCAGCGTCGGCGTGCAGGACTTCAACCCCGAAGTGCAGCGCGCCGTCAATCGCATCCAGAGCGTCGAGGAAACCACGGCGGTGATCGAAGCGGCGCGCAAGCATGGCTTCAGGTCGGTCAATATCGATCTGATCTACGGTTTGCCGAAGCAAACGCTGCCGGGTTTCAGCGATACGCTCGCCCAGGTGATCGCGTGCTCGCCGGATCGGATCGCGCTCTACAATTACGCGCATTTGCCGGCGGTATTCAAGCCGCAGCGGCGCATTCTCGATGCCGACATGCCGCAGCCGGAGGTAAAGCTGCAGCTCATGATCGATGCGATCGAGACGCTGCTCGCCGCCGGCTACGTCTACATCGGCATGGACCATTTCTCCAAGCCGGACGACGACCTGGCGGTGGCGCAGCGGCAGGGGCGTCTGTACCGCAATTTCCAGGGTTACTCGACCTATGGCGATTGCGACCTGATCGGACTGGGTGTGTCGGCGATCGGAAAAATCGGCCCGACCTACAGCCAGAACGTGCGTACCCTGGAAGAGTATTACGACCGACTCGACAACGGCCTGCTGCCGGTAATGCGCGGCATCGAAGTTACCGCCGACGACCTGGTGCGGCGCGCGGTGATCCAGGCCTTGTCCTGCCATTTTGAATTGTCGATGGAAGCGATCGGGATTGCGCACCTGATCGATTTTCGCAGCTACTTCGCCGCCGAACTGGCCGAGCTGCGCGAGTATGCCAAGGACGGGCTGGCGGAAATCGACGGCGACTGGATCGTGGTCACGCCGAGAGGGCGGCTACTGGTGCGCATCCTGTGCATGGTGTTCGACAAATACCTGCGCCAGGCAAGCCGGCGCGCGAGTTATTCCAAGGTAATCTAGTCCGTGGAGGCCCCGTTCGCGGCCGCCTTCCTGATCGGACTTCTGGGCGGAGTTCACTGCGTCGGCATGTGCGGCGGCATCGTCGGCGCGCTGACGCTGCAGGCGCCGCGCCGGCGTCATGCATGGAACCTGCATCTCGCCTACAG
The DNA here is from genome assembly GCA_004298385.1 of Betaproteobacteria bacterium. Taxonomy (GTDB): domain Bacteria; phylum Pseudomonadota; class Gammaproteobacteria; order Burkholderiales; family SG8-39; genus 2-12-FULL-64-23. Next base: position 11,452 of record SCTX01000156.1, read on the forward strand.
CGCGGGACGGATCGCGAGCTATGCCGCCGCCGGGGCCATCGTGGGCGTGATCGGCGGAGCGGGACTCATGTTCAACCAAGTTCTCCCGGTGCAAATGCTGCTCTATGTGCTCGCCAATCTGGTGTTGGTCAGCCTGGGTCTGTATCTTGCCGGCCTGGGCAATCTGCTGACCTGGCTCGAGGCGCTGGGCGCGCGGCTGTGGCGCCGCGTTCAGCCCTATGGCGCCAAAGTCCTGCCTGCCGACACCGCGGGAAAGGCGTTCATTCTGGGCACGCTGTGGGGCTGGCTGCCCTGCGGCCTGGTGTACAGCCTGCTCGCAAGCGCATTGCTGAGCGGCGGGGCGGGCAGCGGTGCCGCAGTGATGCTGGCCTTCGGTCTTGGCACCTTGCCTAACCTGTTGCTGGCAGGAATGGTGGTCAAGCGACTGCGCGACATCACTTCGGATCGCCGCGTCAGGCTGGTAGCCGGCGCGCTGGTGGCCGGCTTCGGCGTTGCCGGCTTGGTCAGGGCCGCCGATCTGGGCGAGCATATCCGGCAAGGGCTGCTATGTATCATCTGACCAGGTTCGTGCATGAGCTATGCGCGCTGGCAAGCTTCTCGCTATTCGCTTTGCGCGGGGTGTGGATGCTGCGCGATTCGCCGCAACTCTCACGACGCTGGGTGAAGATCCTGCCGCACGGCATCGACACCCTGCTGCTCGCCAGCGCCATCGCGCTGACGCTGATGCTGCACCAGTACCCGCTGACCCATGCCTGGTTGAGCGCTAAGCTCACTGGCTTGCTGGTGTATATTGGTTTGGGTCTGATCGCGTTGCGCTACGGCAAGACCAGGAGCGTGCGTGCCGCGGCCTGGATCGGAGCCCTGGCGGTATTCCTTTATATCGCGTCGGTAGCGCTAAGCCACGACCCGCTTGGTTTTTTTCGCGTCGTGACCTGAAGCGGTTTTTATTGGTTTCCGCAATCGCGCAATCGGACATCGGGAGCAGACGCGGTGCGGCGAAGGCGCTTGGGTTTTTCGGTAGACGCTGAAGCCTGTATCATCGAGTCCGATTGACCGACATCAACGAGGAGAACAGCGTGACCAGAATTCTAGTCGCAGTCGACGGATCGTCGCATTCGGCCACGGTGGCCAGGGTGGTGATCCGGCACGTGTCCGCGTACAAACAACCGCCCGAGTTGCATCTGGCCTATGTACATCTGCCGGTGCCGACACTGGGTGGATTGATCAAACCCATAGGCCACGAGACGCTACAGCGCTACTACCGCGAGGAAGGCGAGGACGCCCTGCGTAGCGCGAAAAAGATGTTCGATCGCGCCAAGCTGGCATGCACCATGCATATCATGGTGGGGCCCATCGCCGAGAGCCTGACGAGTATGGCAAAAAAGCTGAAATGCGACCTGATTATCATGGGTACGCACGGCATGGGCGCGGTGTCGGGGATGCTGCTCGGTTCCGTCGCCACCAAAACCGTTCACCTGGCCCGCTGCCCGGTGGTCCTGATCCGGGAATAAGCGCTCCAGGCCCGAACAGATGATCGCGCTCCACCTCGACGTCGCCTGAGTGCCGTATGTGCTGAGCTAGGCTGAAGGGTGGACGGGACAAGGGGGCGATGCCCCTTGCCCCCCAAGGGGGACTTCTTTCGGGGCGTAAATCCCCCAAATCAGGGGAAACTCCGATTGCGTGATTGCCTTGATCAGAGCTTCCCTAAGGAGACACGTATGCTCGACTGGCTCAAGCGACTCGGCGGCAAGCCCGACCATCCCTTGCGCGATGTGGAAGCGGCGAAAGAGGTTCTCGCCGCTTTGCCCGAAGGTGTATCGCTCGAAACGCTGGAGCAGCTCTCGCACTGGGTCGGTTCGGTCAAGGATACGCCCGGTTTTGCCTGCGACGACCGGCTGGCGGTGATGAGTCTGCTCGACCAAGCGGCGGCGGTGCATGCGGAGCCGCTGTTCAATCAGTTCTTCTCGAAGATTCACCAGCAGGACCGCGCGACGCGCAAGATCTGGGATGCGCTGTGCGAGTACTGGCGCCGGCTGGCCCAAGGCTACGCCCAATGCGTCGCCGACTTCGAGCATGGCGAGAAAGGCGCGGGAGACGTAGAGGAGCAGATGCCGCTCGCGCTGGCGCGCGCGCTGCGCGCGGCCAGCCTGCGCTTCAAGTTGCGCTATCTGCGTTTTGTCGGCATCGATGCCAAGGCATGGGCTCCGCTGTACCGCATGTATGCGTTCGCCGAGCTGAAACAGTTCGACAATGTTCCTGTCGTCGCCTATGCGCGCGAAGCGCACACCACGGCGCGCGCGGAATTGCAGAAGGTCCTGTTGCTTTACCTGGCTGCGCCGCACGAGTTTCCGCCGGCGCAGCTCGAACTCGCTTTCCGCATTCTGGCGCGTTTTGCAATTTCGGCGGAGTGGTCGCATGTACCGCGGGCCGAGTGTAATTTTGTCATCGACATGGGTGCGGACGGGCCGCCTTCCCACTCGTCCGCGAAGGAAGCACCCGGCGCCAACAAGCGTTTCATCGGCGGCGGACACGCGCTGAGCAAGCTCACCGAGCTCAGGATGCTGAGCGAGAAAAACATGCTGAGCGAGGAGCAGCGCTTTGGCCGGGAGTTCTCGCCGGCGCAGATCATCACTGTCATCAAGCATCTGTGCATCTACCTCAGCGTGGCGCCGCCGCAACGGCGCTTTGCCCGGACCAAAGCCGCCGCTGAAGTGAGCGTGGTGCACGGCCTGAAGCCGATCTGCCAGCGCGTCACCAAGATCGAACTGGGCTCCGGCATGTCCCTTGGCGAGGACTTGGACATCAGAGCCAAGACGGCGAACATAATGAAGCTGGTCGCGGAGGAGATCGAGTCCACGCCTGAAACCTGGGCGCAGAAGGACCAGAGCGAATGGGGGCTCGGTGCCGATATCCCGCCGGATCTTGGCAAGTGGGCCGAGCCTGGCAAGCTTTGCGGCGTCCAGGCCCGCGGCGAGAAGAACTGGTGGGTGGGTATCGTCCGCCGCATGGATGCGGACAATGGGCTGCATTGCGGCATCCGGATTTTCTCCAAGCGTCCGGTTTCGGTATGGCTGCGGGTGCTCGGGGCCGGCGAGCACCAGGCTGCCAACTGGGAAAGCTCGACCGGCTCGTTCGCTTTCGATTACCTGCGCGCGATCATGTTGCCCGATGCGCTGAAATCGCACGACCACCCGGTGATAATCCTCGAGAACAAGACCTACGTTCCCGGCCAGTTATGCGAGGTGATGATGGGCGAGCGCAGCCGCCATCTCAAGCTGGTGGAGTTTCTCGAAGAGGGTGAAGACTACGTGCGTGCCGCGTTCGAGTGGCAGCAGCCCGGCAAAGGCTGAATCAAGGGAAAGAGAGTATTTGGCCTGGAAAAATCAAGCGAAGTATAATGACCCCGTTCCCCATTCGATCAAGAAAGAAGACTGTCCATGAGATCCCCCCCTCTAATGCTTGCTCTGGCTATTTTTTCCGGTCTCGCCTTCGCGCAGACGCTTCCGGCGGTGCACCCGCCCATGGCGGCCAAGAGCGAGGGCAAGGGCGCGCTCCACGCCCAACTGCCGCAAAAAGCCAAGGTGCTGAGCAGCATCGACGCTGCCGGATACACCTACCTCGAGGTTACGCAAAACAAGAAAACCTTGTGGCTTGCCGGGACCAGGGTCGCCGTGAAAAAGGGCGATATGATCCGGTTCGACGACGGCACGGTCATGACGAACTTCAACAGCAAGACGCTGAACCGCACGTTCCCCAGCGTCACCTTCGTCAATCGCGTGCTTGTCACCAACGAAAAAGAATAAGGCGCCGAACGGGCGCCGGTCGGAAACAGCCGCCGGCGTTCCCGGCTTGACGCGGGCGGTTTCATGACTGCAGACAATGCGTTAGAAATCTGGCAATCCCGGTTAAGGGGGCACGGCCTGGACGAGGTCCGGCGGCTGGCGGCGGCGCGGCCGCTGAAGCCGCGCGCGTGGCGGTTTATCTTCTTGCGCCACGGCGAAACCGAGGGCAATGCCCGGCGGGTTTATCAGGCTTCCGATATTCCTCTCAACCCGACGGGGCAGGCGCAAGCGAGGCGCGCGGCCGAATATCTGCGCGAGCATCCGATCGAGAGAATTCTCGCGAGCGACATGCGGCGCGCCTGGGAAACTGCGCAGGCGGCGGCGAAAATGGTGTGCGCGCCGGTGATTCCGGAACCTCGCCTGCGCGAAAGATGGTTCGGCGATCTGATCGGCACCTCGTCGATGGACCTCGACTGGCGCAACGAGCCGCCCAACGGCGAATCGTTGCACGAGTTCGTCGCGCGCACCCAGGCCGGCATCTACGATGCTCTTGACACCGAAGCATCGACCCTGCTTGTCGCCCATGGCGGGTCGCTTTACGTCCTGGTGTTCAGCCTTGGCGCCGACCTGCTGGAGCAGCATATCGCCAATGCCACGCCGTTGCTGTTCGAGTACGCATCCGACGCAGATCGCTGGCACATCAGCAACATCGCCCCGAAACATGTCACCGCGGGGTATCGCACCACGGTGGATTGAAAATGGCGCGAATTTGGACGTGTGCGCCGATCTACCCGGTCCGGGGGCGGCGGATAGATTTTCCTGTTGGTCGGAGGCAGAGGGCGATTTTGAATCTGATGGGCTGCACCGGGAAGGGGGGCGGGGCAAGGAGCACTGCGACGCCGCAGGCCGCGGGTTCCGAATCGTACCGGCTACCGCGGCGCGCCGGCGCCCGCGCTCTCGCGCCGCGCCTACCATGAAGATCTTCTACGGCTGGCGCATGGTCGCCGCCGGGGGCGGCCTCCAGTTTCTTCAGTCCGCGTTGCTGCTCCAGGCTTTCGGCGCCTATTTCGCCGTGCTCGCCGAGGAATTCGGCTGGAGCAAGACCGCGCTTTCGGGCGCCGCCGCACTGCAACCGATGGAGGCGGCCCTGCTCGGCCCTGTGCTCGGCTGGGTCGTAGACCGCTTCGGGCCGCAGGGCATGATCCGCATCGGCATCGTCACCTTCGGTCTGGGTTTCATTCTTCTCAGCCAGATCGATTCGCTCGCCGGATTTTACGGCGCATTCATCGTCATCGCGTTTGGCGCGAGCCTGTGCGGCTTCTTCCCGATCAATGTGGCGATCATC
>SCTX01000157.1 GCA_004298385.1 Betaproteobacteria bacterium
ATCTCGGCCAGCGGTACTTCGGCGCGGATCGCCTTGCCCCCGGGCAAGTCGTCCATGCCCTGGATGACGCCGCGGCGCGACGACAGATCGCCCATGACGTCGCCCATTTTCTCTTCCGCTGTTTCCACCTCGACCGCCATAATCGGTTCGAGCAGGACCGGGGAGGCCTTGCGCATGCCGTCCTTGAACGCCATCGAGGCAGCCATGCGGAAGGCATTCTCGTTCGAGTCCACCTCGTGATACGAGCCGTCGAACAGCGTAACTTTCACATCCACCACGGGATAGCCGGCAAGCACGCCGGCGGGCAGCGTTTCCACCAGGCCCCGCTGCACCGCGGGAATGTACTCGCGCGGCACCGAGCCGCCCTTGATCGCGTCGACGAACTCGAAACCCTTGCCCGCGGGCTGCGGCTCGACCTTGAGCCAGACGTGGCCGTACTGGCCGCGGCCGCCGGATTGCTTGATGAACTTGCCTTCGATTTCTTCGCACGCGCGCCGGATGGTCTCGCGATACGCCACCTGGGGCGCGCCGACGTTGGCTTCCACGCCGAACTCGCGTTTCATGCGATCGACGATGATCTCCAGATGCAGTTCGCCCATGCCCGATATGATGGTCTGGCCGGTTTCCTCGTCGGTGCGCATGCGAAACGACGGGTCCTCCTGCGCCAGGCGGTTGAGGGCGACGCCCATTTTCTCCTGGTCGCCCTTGGTCTTGGGTTCCACTGCGACGTGGATCACCGGATCCGGGAACACCATGCGCTCGAGAATGATGATCCGCTTCGGATCGCACAGGGTTTCGCCGGTAGTGACGTCTTTCAGCCCCACGGCGGCGGCGATATCGCCGGCTCGCACTTCCTTGATCTCGGCGCGCTCGTTCGCGTGCATCTGCAGCAGGCGACCGATGCGCTCCTTGCGCCCGCGCACCGAGGTGTAGACCGTGTCACCGGAGTTCAGCACGCCGGAATAGACGCGGAAAAACGTAAGTTGCCCGACAAAGGGATCGGTCATGATCTTGAAAGCGAGCGCGGAGAACGGCTCCGCGTCGTCGGGCTTGCGCGCCTGGGGCTTGCCGCCGTCGTCCTCACCCTTGACCGCCGCGACGTCGCCCGGCGCCGGCATGTAATCGATCACGGCGTCCAGCATCGCCTGCACGCCCTTATTCTTGAACGCCGAGCCACACAGCATCGGCGTGATCTCGCTCTTGATGGTGCGCAGGCGCAGGCCGCGCTTGATGTCCTCGACCGACAGATCGTGGCCTTCAAGATACTTGTGCATCAGCTCGTCGTTGCCCTCGGCCGCGGCCTCGACCATTTTCTCGCGCCATTCCTTGGCCTCGGCGAGCAGGTTCGCCGGGATATCGCGCATGTCGAACTTCATCCCCTGCGTCGAATCATCCCAGTAGATCGCCTTCATCCGGACCAGGTCGATCACACCAGCGAATTTTTCCTCGGCGCCGATCGGCAACTGCAACGGCACCGGGTTGCCCTTGAGCCGGCTCTTCATCTGGCTGTAGACCTTGAAGAAGTCTGCGCCTTGGCGATCCATCTTGTTGACGAACGCCAGCCGCGGCACCTTGTATTTGTTCGCCTGGCGCCACACGGTTTCCGACTGCGGTTGCACCCCGCCGACGGCGCAGTACACCATGCACGCGCCGTCGAGCACACGCAAGGAGCGTTCCACTTCGATGGTGAAGTCGACATGACCCGGAGTGTCGATGATGTTGATGCGGTGCTCCGGATAGGACAGGTCCATGCCCTTCCAGAAACAGGTGGTGGCCGCAGAGGTGATGGTGATGCCGCGTTCCTGTTCCTGCTCCATCCAGTCCATGGTCGCGGCGCCGTCGTGCACCTCGCCGATCTTGTGGTTTACGCCGGTGTAAAACAGGATGCGTTCCGTGGTCGTGGTCTTGCCGGCGTCAATGTGGGCACTGATGCCGATGTTGCGGTACCGCTCGATTGGGGTTTTGCGTGCCACGGTAAGAACCCTAGAAGCCTTTGACTGCCAAGACGCGGGGAGCACCGGAAATTCACCCGGCTGGCCCCGTCAGTTGCGGCAGTGAGTTAAGTTGGAAATTCTGCTTGTATCCGTTGGAGTTGTTGGCGCCGTGCGCTTAGAAGCGGTAGTGCGCGAACGCCTTGTTCGCTTCCGCCATGCGGTGCACTTCATCGCGCTTTTTCATCGCGCTGCCGCGGCCCTCGGCCGCCTCCATCAGTTCGTTCGCCAGGCGCAAGTCCATCGATTTTTCGCTGCGCTTTTGCGCCGCCTCGCGCAGCCAGCGCATCGCCAGCGCCACGCGCCGCACCGGGCGCACTTCCACCGGCACCTGGTAGTTGGCGCCGCCGACGCGGCGGCTTTTCACCTCGACCATGGGCTTCACGTTGGATACCGCCTGGCCGAACACCTCGATCGGATCCTTGCCGGACTTGGTCTTGATGGCGGTGAACGCGCGGTAGATGATGCTCTCGGCAACCGATTTCTTGCCGCGCGTCATCAACACGTTGATGAATTTGGCGACGTCCTGGTTGCCGAATTTCGGATCCGGAAGAATATCGCGCTTGGGAACTTCTCTGCGTCGTGGCACTTTATGACCTCAATGTCGAATGTTCGAATGTTCAACTGTCAATATCGAATTTGGCTATCGATTTTCGTGCGTCTGCGGCCCGATTCAACACTAAGCATTCGTAATCAAAAAACAGCCCTTACGCCGCCTTCGGCTTCTTTGCGCCGTATTTGGAACGGCTCTGCTTGCGGTCCTTCACGCCTTGCGTGTCCAGGCTGCCGCGAACCATGTGGTAGCGCACTCCTGGCAGGTCTTTCACCCGGCCGCCGCGGATCAGCACCACCGAGTGCTCCTGCAGGTTATGGCCCTCGCCACCGATGTAGCTGATCACCTCGAAACCGTTGGTGAGGCGCACCTTCGCGACCTTGCGCAGCGCAGAATTCGGCTTTTTCGGCGTGGTGGTGTAGACGCGCGTGCATACGCCGCGTTTTTGCGGCGAATTACCGAGCGCGGGCACCTTGCTTTTGGCCGTGACGCGCTCCCTAGGCTTGCGCACTAATTGATTGATTGTTGGCATTATTTGATGTTCCGAAATAAAATCGGGACGACCAATCTACCCATGGTCGCCCCGGATATCGCAAAGAGGCGGGATTATACAAACAAAATCAAGGGCGAGTCAACAGGAACCGCCAATAGAACCGGGCCGTCCGCGGCGAAACACGCTGCGCCGCGCCCCGAAATCGAGCCGTCAACACTGAGCTGCCTATGCCATGGAGGCGCGCGCAGTCCAGAAACACCGAGAATTTCAGGTTCGATGATCCGGCATTCCGGTATAAGGACAGCGTCAGCCGGGATATTTCACTCGGGCGCGATTGCACTTGACTATGGCGCCGCGCCTGTGCGAATGTCCGGCGCGGGCATGTTGCGCTCTTGCATGCTGCGCCCTGAATGCCACCCCCCATCTGATTCGGATCAACAAAGGGATTTCTCGTGACCAGCGCCCTGTTCCAACCCATCAAGCTGCGTGAACTTCGTCTTCCCAATCGCATCATGATCTCGCCCATGTGTCAGTACTCGGCTACAGACGGCAATGCCAGCGATTGGCACCTGATCCATCTCGGGCAACTCGCCCTGGGCGGTGCCGGGCTGCTGTGCGTCGAGGCAACTGCGGTCGAGGCGATTGGTCGCATCACTCCCAATTGCCTCGGATTGTACTCGGACGACAACGAGGCGGCTTTGCGCCAGTTAATCACCGGACTGAGGCATCACTCGGACATGCCGCTTGCAATTCAGCTTGCCCATTCCGGGCGCAAGGCCTCGAGCCACGCACCCTGGGACGGCGGCAAACTGATTGAGGCCCAAGCCGGCGGTTGGGAACCGATCGCGCCCTCGGCGCTACCATTTTCGCCATCCGAACCGCCGCCGCGGGAAATGAATGTCACAGACCTCGCGCGCGTGCGCGAGGCATTTGTGCACGCGGCGCAACGCGCCGACCGGCTCGGCATCGACGCCCTCGAATTGCACGCGGCGCACGGCTACCTGTTGCATACCTTCCTCTCGCCGCTCTCGAACCGGCGCGGAGACGGCTACGGCGGGTCGCTTGAAAACCGCATGCGTTTTCCGCTGGAAGTGTTTTCCGCGGTGCGCGAGGTCTGGCCTGAGGCGAAGCCCTTCGGCGTGCGCATATCGGGGAGCGATTGGATCGAGGGGGGATGGGACCTGCCGCAGTCGATCGAGTTCGCGCAGCGACTAAAGCGAGCGGGTTGCGACTGGATCGACGTTTCCAGCGGCGGTCTCGCGCCGCAGCAAAAGATAACGCCCGGCCCGGGCTTTCAAGTGCCGTTCGCGGAGGCGATTCGAAGGGAAGTCGGTATTCCGACCATCGCCGTGGGCCTGATCACCGAGCCGCGGCAGGCCGAAGACATCGTCGCTACCGGCCGCGCCGACATGGTCGCCCTCGCCCGCGGCATGCTCTACGAGCCGCACTGGGCCTGGCGCGCCGCCGCCGAACTCGGGGGCGAGGTGCGCGCGCCGAAGCAATACTGGAGGGCGGCGCCGCGCGGCGCCGAAGCGATCTTTCGCGACGCGAAAGTCGGCCAGCGCTGATTCCCGCTGCGAAGAGCAGGCCGAGATGACATTCGCTACCAACAGGAAGGCCGGCATGCGCCGGCTTTCCTGTTGGTGCGGTCAATTTTCACGCGCAGCTTACGGCACGGGCTGAGCCCATCATCGCCGGGCTGCGTCGGGTCCAGCACGATCAGATCGACCTTGCCCCGCGAAAGCGCGGTCCACATGGCCTTGCCTTCCGCGGCAACGCTGGCCTTGTAGCCGTTCTTTTTCAGGCATAAACCGAGCAGTCCGCGGATATCCGCATCGTCGTCGACGACAAGTATGTGGTCCTGAGTCTCCATGTGCCTATTTTTTTGCGGAGAGCGGTCCCGCCCGGGAGCTGATTTGTAACGTAGTGTATCAAGCTCGCCCGCGCGTTACGGCAGCGTACGAAACTCAAACTGGGCCGGCTTCGGCGGGTCAGACTACGACTTGGGAGGCGTCGGTTCGAGAACGCACAAATGGGGCCAGGGCCAGTAGCGGCACGTTTGCTCCTTCTTGTATGGTATTCTTTCTTATATGGTATTGGTTTTTCTGTCGCCACAGCAGCCAGTCAGGGGTGGCCCGGATAATGGCGCAAGCACCAGGGTTTGTCACCTTTGGACGGGCCTCACCCGCCGGCGGCAAGCTGCGTCGATGCGCCCGATCTGCGACAATCTGCTCAGAGCCGGTTGCCTGAATCCCGAGTATCGGGAATCTGCCTGGCGTAACACGGCCGTTGCTGCATGGAAGGTTTCGCGATGACCCAGACCCAGACCGTTCCTGAATCCTATAGTCCGCACCCACCCAGCGATCCCTCGCCGGTGTATCCCCGCGACGAGCCGCCAACGGCCGGAACCACCTTCGAGATCGCCCCCGGCGTGCACTGGCTGCGCATGCCGCTGCCGTTTCCGACGCTCGACCATATCAACCTGTGGATGCTGGAGGACGGCGACGGTTTTGTCCTCGTCGACACTGGCTTCGCGGACGACGCAACGCGCGCTTTGTGGTCGCGGATTTTTGACGGGAAGTTTGGCGGGCGCCGCGCCAGCCGCCTAGTCTGCACGCACTACCACAGCGATCATGCCAGCCTTGCCGGATGGCTGACCGGCCGCTTTGGTTGCGAGCTGTGGATGTCGCAAGGCGAATTCTATGCGGCACATTCCGTGCATGGCGAAGTGGCGAGCCACGAACCGAAGCATATGTACGACATGTATCTTGCCAACGGTCTGGACAGGGCAATGGCGGACACGCTGCTCGAGCTGCGCAATAATTATCGCCGCAACGTGGTGGGATTTCCGCCAAGCTTCCATCGCATGCTCGATGGCGACGATCTGCGCATCGGCGGCCGGAAGTGGGAAGTGGTGAGCGGCTACGGCCACTCGCCGGAGCACTCGGCGCTGTATTGCGACGAACTGCGGGTCATGATCGGCGGGGACATGGTGCTGCCGCGCATCACCACCAATGTCAGCGTGCAGGCCACCGAGCCGAACGGCAACCCGCTCAAGCTGTTCATCCGATCGCTCGATCGCCACGGCGCGTTTCCTGCCGGCACGCTGGTGCTGCCGGCGCACGGCCTGCCGTTCCGCGGACTGCACGGACGGATCGCGTTCCTGCAGGCGCATCACCAGGAAAGGCTGGCCGAGTTGATCACGGCGTGCACGGCGCCGAAATCCGCTGCCGACATCCTGCCGGTGCTGTTCCGGCGCGGTCTCGACGCGCACACGACCGGCATCGCCATGGGCGAGGCCATGGCGCACCTGCATTACCTGAACGAGGAAGGGCGGCTTGACCGGGCGACTGGAAACGACGGCATCATTCGGTTCAAGGCCGGCGCGGCCGCCGCAGCTTGACTGGCGCCGTCGGTTTGAAACCTAGGCGCTCTCCTCCGCCGCCTGGGTTTCGCCCGCGCCTTCGACCCCGCCTTCGGTCACCAACAACTCAACCGGCGGCGGGGTCTTGCGCACCTTGTGGTAGGCCATGCCCGTTCCCGCCGGGATCAGCCGGCCGACGATGACGTTCTCCTTCAATCCGCGCAGATCGTCGTTCTTGCCCATGATCGCGGCCTCGGTGAGCACGCGCGTGGTTTCCTGGAACGATGCCGCCGAGATGAAGGAATCGGTCGACAGCGACGCTTTGGTGATACCGAGCAGCATGTAGCTGAACGTGCCCGGTTTCTTGCCTTCGGCTTCGACGATCTCGTTCTCTTTCAGCACATCGGCACGCTCCACCTGCTCGCCCTGGATGAAGCGGGTGTCGCCCGCGTCATCGACCTGCACCCGGCGCAGCATCTGCCGCACGATCACCTCGATGTGCTTGTCGTTGATTTTCACGCCCTGCAGGCGGTATACGTCCTGCACTTCGTCGGTGATGTAGCGCGCCAGCGCCTCGACGCCCTGCAGCCGCAGGATGTCGTGCGGGTCGGCCGGACCGTCGACGATGAACTCGCCCTTATTGACCACCTGGCCGTCGTGCACCATGACGTGTTTGTCCTTGGTGATCAGGAACTCATGCGCCACGCCATCCGGGTCGGTGATGACCAGGCGCTGCTTGCCTTTCGTGTCCTTGCCGAACGAAACCGTGCCGGTGACTTCGGCCAGCATGCCCGCGTCCTTGGGCGAGCGCGCCTCGAACAACTCGGCCACGCGCGGCAGACCGCCGGTGATGTCGCGTGTTTTCGACGTTTCCTGCGGAATGCGCGCCAGCACCTCGCCCACTTGCACCTGCTGGCCGTTCTTCACCGTGATGATGGAGCCGACCTGGAAGGTGATGTTGACCGAGTGGTCGGTGCCGGCAATCTTGACCTCTTCGCCGCCGTCGTTGATGAGCTTCACCTGCGGGCGCAAGCCCTTGCTAGCGCTGCCGCGGCGCTTCGGATCGATAACCACCAGGGTGGACAGGCCGGTGATCTCGTCGATCTGCTTGGCCACTGTCGTGCCTTCCTCGACGTTCTCGAATTTCACCGTGCCGGCGTATTCGGTGATGATAGGACGGGTATGCGGATCCCAGGTGACGAGCACGTGCCCAGCCTTGACCGGCTTGCCGTCGGTAGAGGCCAGGGTCGCGCCGTAAGGTACCTTATGGCGCTCGCGCTCGCGGCCGTTGTCGTCTGTGATCATGATCTCGCCCGAGCGCGAAATCGCGATTTTCTCGCCCTTGGCGTTGCTGACATAGCGCATCTGCGCGGTGAAACGCACCGTGCCGTTGGACTTGGCTTCCACCTGGCTCGCCACCGCGGTACGCGAGGCGGCGCCGCCGATGTGGAAGGTGCGCATGGTGAGTTGCGTGCCCGGTTCGCCGATCGACTGCGCGGCAATCACGCCCACCGCCTCGCCGATGTTTACGATCGGGCCGCGGCCCAGATCGCGGCCATAGCACTTGGCGCACAGGCCGTGGCGGGTATCGCAGGTGAGCGGGGTGCGCACCTTGACCTCGTCGATGCCGAGCGACTCGATCATGTCGACTTCTTCTTCGTTCAACAGCGTCCCGGCCGGATAAAGCGGATCCTGGGTCTCCGGATGCATCACTTCGGCCGCGCTGACGCGGCCCAGAATGCGCTCGCGCAGCGCCTCGACCACCTCGCCACCCTCGACCAGCGCCTTCACCACGACACCGTTCGTGGTGGCGCAATCGTCCTCCCTCACCACCAGGTCCTGAGTCACGTCCACCAGGCGGCGGGTCAGGTAGCCGGAGTTGGCGGTCTTCAGCGCCGTGTCGGCCAGACCCTTGCGCGCGCCGTGGGTCGAAATGAAGTACTGCAGCACGTTCAGGCCTTCGCGAAAGTTCGCCGTGATCGGCGTCTCGATGATCGAGCCGTCGGGCTTGGCCATCAGGCCGCGCATGCCGGCGAGCTGGCGGATCTGCGCCGCCGAGCCGCGCGCGCCGGAATCGGCCATCATGTAAATTGAGTTGAACGATTCCTGCCTTACTTTCTTGCCCTTGCGATCGGTGACCTCCTCGTGCGAGAGCTGCTCCATCATCGCCTTGGCCACCTGGTCGCCCGCACGGCCCCAGATGTCGACCACCTTGTTGTAGCGCTCGCCCACGGTTACCAGGCCCGAGGTGTACTGCTGCTCGATTTCCTTCACTTCGGCTCCCGCGGCCGATATCAGGCTGTGCTTTTGCTGCGGCACCAGCATGTCGTCGACGCAGATCGAGATACCGCCGCGGGTGGCGAAGGTAAAGCCCGCCCGCATCAGCTTGTCGGCGAAGATCACCGTCTCGCGCAGGCCGCAGCGGCGGAACGATGCGTTGATGAGCTTGGAGATTTCCTTTTTCTTCAGCGCCTTGTTAATCAGCGCGAAAGGCAGCCCCGCCGGCAGGATCTCGGACAGCAGGGCGCGCCCGACCGTGGTCTGGTAGCGCGTCGTCTTCTCGATTTTCTCGCCGGTCTCGGACAGATCATATTCGCGGATGCGCGCCGTGATCATGGCATGCAGTTCGACCTTACCGCTTTCATAGACGCGCGTCAGCTCGCCGATGTCGGCGAAAGCCATACCCTCGCCCGGCGCCGCGATGCGCTCGCGCGTGGCGTAGTACAGGCCAAGCACGATGTCCTGCGAAGGCACGATGACGGGCTCGCCGTTGGCGGGTGAGAGTATGTTGTTGGAGGCGAGCATGAGGGTGCGCGCTTCCATCTGCGCTTCCAGCGACAGCGGCACGTGCACCGCCATCTGGTCGCCGTCGAAGTCGGCGTTGAATGCCGCGCACACCAGAGGATGCAGTTGGATCGCCTTGCCCTCGATCAGCGTCGGCTCGAACGCCTGGATGCCGAGGCGGTGCAGGGTGGGCGCGCGGTTGAGCATCACCGGATGCTCGCGGATCACCTCTTCAAGTATATCCCACACCACCGGGGTTTCGGCCTCGACTTCGCGCTTCGCCGCCTTAATGGTAGTGGCGATGCCTTGCAGCTCGAGCTTGTTGAAAATGAAGGGCTTGAACAGTTCAAGCGCCATTTTCTTGGGCAGGCCGCACTGGTGCAGCTTCAACTGCGGGCCGACCACGATCACCGAGCGGCCGGAGTAGTCGACGCGCTTGCCGAGCAGGTTCTGGCGGAAACGTCCGCCCTTGCCCTTGATCATATCCGCGAGCGACTTCAGCGGGCGTTTGTTCGCGCCGGTCATGGCCTTGCCGCGGCGGCCATTGTCCAGAAGCGAGTCCACCGCCTCCTGCAGCATGCGCTTCTCGTTCTTGACGATGATCTCGGGCGCCTTCAACTCCAGCAGGCGCTTCAGGCGGTTGTTACGGTTGATCACGCGCCGGTACAGATCGTTCAAATCCGAAGTGGCAAAGCGGCCGCCGTCGAGGGGCACCAGCGGGCGCAGGTCCGGCGGCAACACCGGCAGCACTTCCATGATCATCCAGTAGGGCTTGATGCCCGATTTCTGGAAACCCTCGAGCACCTTGAGGCGCTTGGCGAATTTCTTTATCTTGGTGTCCGAGGTGGTGCTCTCGAGCTCTTTCCTCAGGCGCTCGATCTCGTGCCCGACGTCGAGGTTCCGCAGCAGCTCGCGTATGCCCTCGGCGCCCATCGCGGCGGAAAATTCGTCGCCGTGCTCCTCGACCTTGGTGAGGTACTGTTCTTCGGTCAGGAGCTTGCAGCGCTGGATGTCGGGGTCGGTCACCATGCCGGCATCGGTCACGACATAAGCTTCGAAATAGAGCACGCGCTCGATGTCGCGCAGCGTCATGTCGAGCACCAGGCCCAGGCGCGACGGCAGCGACTTCAGGAACCAGATGTGGGCAACCGGGCTGGCGAGCTCTATGTGGCCCATGCGCTCGCGCCGGACTTTCGCCAGAGTCACCTCGACGCCGCACTTCTCGCAGATCACGCCGCGGTGCTTCAGACGCTTGTACTTGCCGCACAGGCACTCGTAGTCCTTGATCGGTCCGAAAATCTTGGCGCAGAAGAGCCCATCCCTCTCCGGCTTGAAGGTGCGATAGTTGATGGTCTCCGGCTTTTTCACTTCGCCGTAGGACCAGGAGCGGATCTTCTCAGGCGAGGCGAGGCCGATCTTGATCGAGTCGAACTCTTCGTCCTGCGTAACCTGCTTGAACAAATCGAGTAGTGCTTTCATCTTTCACTCCAAAGTGGCGTGATGCACCAAAAAACTAAAACCTAGCCTAACCTGGATTGGCCGCGGCTCGGCTCGGGTTGGAACGCGGGGTCTCCCGCGTCCCACCGCCCCGATGCGGAACCTCAGTACCGTTTCAGATCGATGTCGATGCCGAGCGACCTGATCTCTTTCACCAGCACGTTGAACGACTCGGGCATGCCGGCGTCGATCTTGTGATCGCCCTTGACGATGTTCTCGTACACTTTGGTGCGGCCGGAGATGTCGTCTGACTTCACCGTCAGCATCTCCTGCAGGGTATAGGCGGCGCCGTAAGCTTCCAGCGCCCACACCTCCATCTCGCCGAAGCGCTGGCCGCCGAACTGCGCCTTGCCACCCAGAGGTTGCTGCGTAACCAGGCTGTACGGGCCGGTGGAGCGCGCGTGCATCTTGTCGTCGACCAGATGGTGCAGCTTGAGCACGTGCATGTAGCCCACGGTTACCGGACGGTCGAAGACATCGCCCGTGCGGCCGTCGGAGAGCCGCACCTGACCGTTGCGCGGCAATCCGGCGAGTTCCAGCATGTCCTTGATCTCGGCCTCGTTGGCGCCGTCGAACACGGGCGTGGCAAAGGGCACACCATCCTTCAGGTTATAGGCGAGGCGCACCACCTCCTCGTCGCTCAACGCGGCCATGTTTTCGGCCTTGCCGCTGCCGTTGTAGATGCGGTTGAGGAACTTGCGCAAGTCGCCGATCTTGGCCTGCGCCTTGAGCATTTCACCGATTTTCACGCCCAAGCCCTTGGCCGCCCAGCCCAGGTGCGTCTCGAGGATCTGGCCCACGTTCATGCGCGAAGGCACGCCCAGCGGGTTCAGCACCACGTCCACCGGGGTGCCGTCGGCCATATAGGGCATGTCTTCGACCGGCACAATCTTTGAGATGACGCCCTTATTGCCGTGGCGGCCAGCCATTTTGTCGCCGGGCTGCAGGCGCCGCTTCACTGCGACGTAGACTTTGACCATTTTCTGCACGCCCGGGGGCAATTCATCGCCCTGGGTGAGCTTTTTCTTCTTCGCCTCGAACGCCGCGTCGAAATCTTTGCGCTTCTGCTCCAGACTGTCCTTCAGGCTCTCCAGTTGCGCCGCCGCCTCTTCGTTGGCCAGGCGGATGTCAAACCAGTGGTAGTGCTCGAGTTCCTGCAGGTAACCCTTGGTGATTTTGCTGCCCTTGGCCAGCTTCTTCGGCCCGCCGTTGACCGTCTTGCCCAGGATCAGGCGCTCGATCCGTTCGAAGGTGTCGGCCTCGACGATGCGCATCTGGTCGACGAGGTCGAGCTTGTAGCGCTTCAACTCCTCGTCGATGATCTGCTGCCCGCGCTTGTCGCGCTCAATGCCCTCGCGTGTAAACACCTGCACATCGATGACCATTCCGGAAATTCCGGAAGGAACGCGCAGCGACGTGTCTTTCACGTCGGACGCCTTCTCGCCGAAGATCGCGCGCAACAGCTTTTCTTCCGGCGTCAGTTGGGTTTCCCCCTTGGGGGTGACCTTGCCCACCAGCACGTCGCCCGCCTCGACTTCGGCGCCGATATAGACGATGCCCGACTCGTCCAGGCGCGCGAGCTGCGCCTCGGATAGATTGGAGATGTCGCGGCTGATCTCTTCGGGCCCGAGCTTGGTGTCGCGCGCCACCACCGTCAACTCCTCGATGTGGATCGAGGTATAGCGCTCGTCCGCGACCACGCGTTCGGAGATGAGGATGGAGTCCTCGAAGTTGTAGCCGTTCCAGGGCATGAACGCAACCAGCATGTTCTGCCCCAGCGCGAGCTCGCCCATGTCGGTCGAGGCGCCGTCGGCGACCACGTCGCCCTTGGCGATTTTCTCGCCCACGCTGACCAGCGGACGCTGGTTGATGTTGGTGTTCTGGTTGGAACGCGTGTACTTGACCAGGTTGTAGATATCCACCCCGACGTCGCCGGCCACGGTCTCGTCGTCATTGACGCGCACCACGATGCGGCTCGCGTCGACGTAATCGACGGCGCCGCCGCGCAGCGCCTGCACCGCCGTGCCGGAATCGACTGCGACCGTGCGCTCCATGCCGGTGCCCACCAGGGCTTTCTCCGGACGCAGGCAGGGTACCGCCTGGCGCTGCATGTTGGAGCCCATCAGCGCGCGGTTGGCGTCGTCGTGCTCGAGGAACGGGATCAGCGAAGCCGCCACCGATACGATCTGCGACGGCGCCACGTCCATATATTCGACGCGGTCCGGGGTGGCGAGCATGAATTCGTTCTTATTGCGGCAGGACACCAAGCCTTCCTTCAGCTTGCCTTTGTCCAGGTCGGCATTCGCCTGGGCGATGACGAAGTGGCCTTCCTCGATCGCGGACAGAAAATCGATCTGGTCAGTGACCTTGCCGTTCTCGACCTTGCGATATGGCGTCTCCATGAAACCGTAGTGGTTGGTGCGCGCGAACAAGGCGAGCGAGTTGATCAGGCCGATGTTCGGACCTTCCGGCGTCTCGATCGGGCAGACGCGGCCATAGTGCGTCGGATGCACGTCGCGCACCTCGAAGCCGGCGCGCTCGCGCGTCAGGCCGCCGGGTCCCAAGGCCGATACGCGGCGCTTGTGTGTGATCTCCGACAGCGGATTGGTCTGGTCCATGAACTGCGACAACTGACTTGATCCGAAGAACTCCTTGATCGCCGCCGAGATCGGTTTGGCGTTGATCAGATCGTGCGGCATCAGGTTGTCCGATTCAGCCTGCGACAGGCGTTCCTTCACGGCACGTTCGACGCGCACCAGCCCCGCCCTGAACTGGTTCTCGGCCAGTTCGCCCACCGAACGCACGCGGCGGTTGCCGAGGTGGTCGATATCGTCGATCTCGCCGCGGCCGTTGCGGAGTTCGACCAGGATGCGGATCACGGCGAGGATATCCTCGTTCGACAGCGTCACCGCGCCGGTCAGCTCGCTCCTGCCGACGCGGCGGTTGAATTTCATCCGGCCCACGGCCGACAGGTCGTAGCGCTCTTCCGAGTAGAACAAGCCGTTGAACAGCGATTCCACCGCCTCTTCCGTGGGCGGTTCGCCCGGACGCATCATGCGGTAAATGGAGACACGCGCCGCGAACTGGTCGGCAGTCTCGTCGATACGCAGGGTCTGCGAAATGTACGGCCCCTGGTCCAGGTCGTTGGTGTAAATGGTATGAATGCTGGCGGCCTCGGCTTCCTTCAGCTTGGCCAGGACCGTCTCGGTGATTTCCTCGTTGGCGTTGGCGAGAATTTCGCCGGTCTCGGTATCGACGACGTTGTGCGCCAGCACGCGTCCGAGCAGGAAGTCGTCGGGGACGGCGATTTTCTTGATCCCCGCCGCTTCCATGTCGCGGATGTACTTGACGGTAATGCGTTTGTCCTTGGGCACGATCACCTTGTCGTGCTTGTCCAGGATATCGAACTTGCTGGTCTCGCCGCGCAAGCGTTCCGGCACCAGCTCGAACTGGACGCCCTTCTTGCTGAAATGGAAGGTGTCGAAGGCGAAGAATTCCTTCAGCACCTGCTCCGGCGTCAGGCCGATCGCCTTGAGCAGAATGGTCACCGGCATCTTGCGCCGGCGGTCGACGCGGAAATAGAGGTAGTCCTTGGGGTCGAACTCGAAGTCGAGCCAGGAGCCGCGGTAGGGAATGATGCGCGCCGAGAACAATAGCTTGCCCGAGCTGTGCGTCTTGCCGCGGTCGTGCTCGAAAAACACGCCCGGGGAGCGGTGCAACTGGCTGACGATGACGCGCTCGGTGCCGTTGATGACGAAAGAGCCGGTGGTGGTCATGAGCGGGATCTCGCCCATGTAGACCTCCTGCTCCTTCACTTCCTTGATCGTGGGCTTGCTCGCCTCCTTGTCCATGATGGTGAGGCGCACCTTGGCGCGCAGCGGGCTGGCAAAAGTGAGGCCGCGCTGCTGGCACTCCTTGACGTCGAATGGCGGCTCGCCCAGCGCGAAGCTGACGAATTCCAGGCGCGCATTCTTCGAATGGCTCTCGATCGGGAAAATCGAGGTGAAGGCCGCCTGCAGCCCCTCGTTCTTGCGCTTCTCCGGCGGCACCGCGGCTTGCAGGAACGCGGTGAAGGAATCGAGCTGCGTAGCCAGGAGGAATGGCACGTTCAGCACGGCTGCGCGTTTGGCGAAGCTCTTGCGGATACGCTTTTTCTCGGTCGAAGTGTAAGCGATGGCAGCGGCGGTCATAACAGCTCCAGTTCAGGATGCAGGAGTCAGAATTCGGCAGTCAGGGGTCACAAGACAGAAATCGGCCGCGAAAAAATCATCGTTCCGATCACTCTCTTCAAGCCTCTACGCCATTAATCCGAACTTCTCATAAAGGCAAAAGGCCGGCAGCCAAATGCATAAAAACGGCTGCCAGCCCGATTACCGTGGCTTTTACTTCATCTCGGCTTTGGCGCCGGCCTCGGTCAGTTGCTTAAGGATGTCTTCCGCATCTTTCTTGGACACGCCTTCCTTTACCGCCTTGGGCGCGCCATCGACCAGGTCCTTGGCTTCCTTTAGCCCCAGGCCGGTGATCGCGCGCACCACCTTGATGACATTGACCTTGCTCTCGCCGCATGCGTTAAGCATGACGGTGAATTCAGTCTGTTCTTCCGCGGCCGGGGCAGCGGCGCCGGCCGCGGCCGGAGCGGCCACGGCGACGGCGGCGGCGGCCGATACGCCGAATTTCTCTTCCATTTCCTTGATCAGGGTGGAGAGTTCCAGCACAGTCATGTTTGAAATTGCGTCGAGAAGTTCTGCTCTTGCGATTGCCATTTTTGGCTCCTGAATGTTAAGTCGTTTAAGTCGTTAAGAATGGGCGTGGAAGACGAAGCTATGCGGCCGCTTTTTCTTTCTGATCGCGAACCGCTGCGAGCGTGCGCACAAACCTGCCCGGCACTTCGTTCAGCGTCTGCACGAATTTGACCACCGGCGCCTGCATCGTGCCGAGCAAGGTGGCGAGCAACACTTCGCGGCTGGGCATGTCGGCGAGCGCGGTGACTTCCTTGGCGGATATCACCGAATTCGGCAGGCCCCCTGCCTTGATCACGAAGTGCTCGTTTGCCTTGGCAAAATCGTTCAGCACCTTGGCGCTCGCGACCGGGTCGGACGAAATGCCGTAGACAAGCGGGCCGACCATCTTCTCGGCCAGCTTGTCGAACGGTGTATCCTTCACGGCACGGCGCACCAGGGTGTTTTTCATCACCCGCAGGTACACGCCCGCCTTGCGCGCCTTGGCGCGCAAGGCTGTCATGACGCCCACTTCCAGACCGCGATACTCAGCGACGATGATCGCCTGCGCCTTTGCCACCTGCACGGACACTTCGGCGACTACCGCCTTCTTTTGCTCAAGATTGAGACTCAAGGTCTACCTCCAATCAAATGCAGAGTTCGGAACACGGAGCGCAGATCGGATTCGTTCTGCACTCTGCATTCATTCCTCCGCGTTACGGTTACGGCGACCTTATATTCAGGAAACGCTACCTGTATTGGGGCGCGCCATCTGCGTTGGGCACTGCCGGTGACAGGTGATGCGTGATGAGGGCTAAGTTCATCGCACAATCTTCCAGCACCGGCTACCGATTAAGTTTTCCGGCAACTCGCAACGGCGGATATTGGTTTCCCTCCAGCCGTCACCGATCACCCTCGAACCCCAACGGTCTTTGATAACCCGCCGCGGCGATTCCCTGCCGCAACGGCCCAAAGTCCTTGCGGTTGCGCCCTAGGCGCAACCCGATAATTCCTCAAAGCCTGTATACGTTGAGGGGAAACGTTCCCTCAAACTCCCCTATGTTAGAGGCTGTTTCAGCCATTCTGAAACAGCCTGCTAACTGTTGACGCTCGCGATATCCACGCGGATGCCCGGGCCCATGGTGCTCGACACCGACAGCTTCTGCAGATAAATCCCTTTGCTGCTGGCCGGTTTCGCCTTGTTCAGCGCCTCCACCAGCGATTTCAGGTTTTCGCACAGCGCCTCGGGCGTGAAAGAGGCCAAGCCGATCGTGCATTGCACGATGCCCGCCTTGTCAGCGCGGTATTGCACCTGGCCGGCCTTGGCGTTTTTCACGGCGGTCGCCACATCCGGCGTCACCGTGCCCACTTTCGGGTTCGGCATGAGGCCGCGCGGCCCCAGAATCTGGCCCAACTGACCGACGATGCGCATGGTATCCGGGCTGGCGATAATCACGTCGAAATCCATCTTGCCGGTCTTGATCTGCTCGGCCAGGTCCTCCATGCCGACGATGTCGGCCCCGGCGGCCTTGGCCGCGGCGGCTTTGTCACCCTGCGCGAAAACCGCGACGCGCACCTTCTTGCCGGTACCGGCGGGCAGCACGACCGAGCCGCGCACGGTCTGGTCGGACTTCTTGGCGTCGATGCCGAGGTTGACGGCAACGTCCACAGACTCGTCGAATTTCGCGGTAGCGGCCTGCTTCATCAGCTTCATCGCGTCCAGCGCCGGATAGGGCTTGTTGCGCTCGACCAATTTGGCAAAAGGCTTCTGCCGTTTCGAAAGTTTCACCGCTGGCTGGCTCATTTCACACCCTCCACGATGACGCCCATGGAGCGCGCGCTGCCAGCGATGGTACGCACGGCGGCATCCAGATCCGATGCGGTGAGGTCCGGCATCTTGGTCTTGGCGATCTCCTCGGCCTGGGCGCGCGTCAGCTTGCCTACCTTGTCGGTGTGGGGAACCTTGCTGCCCTTGTCGATGCCGGCAGCCTTCTTGATCAACACGCTCGCTGGCGGGGTCTTGATGATGAACGTGAAACTCTTGTCCGCAAACGCGGTGATCACCACCGGCAGCGGGAGGCCCGGTTCAACCTTCTGCGTTTGGGCATTGAACGCCTTGCAAAACTCCATGATATTGAGACCGCGCTGACCCAACGCCGGCCCGATGGGGGGGCTCGGGTTGGCTTTGCCTGCAGGAACCTGCAGCTTGATAAAACCGACTATCTTCTTTGCCATATGTCACTCCTCGTGGGTGCTGGCGGGCTTAGAGCCCTCCCCGGTTAACCATCAACAACTGAACTGCTTCGGCTTGCCTCGGCGCCCCTGCGGCAAAACGAATTTACGCCTTCTCCACCTGCCCGAATTCCAATTCGACCGGTGTCGCGCGGCCGAAGATGGTTACCGACACGCGCAGTTTCGACTTGTCGTAATTGACATCTTCCACCATGCCGTGGAAGTCGGTGAACGGGCCTTCCTTGACGCGCACCGCTTCGCCCACTTCGAACAGCACCTTGGGCTTGGGTTTCTCGACGCCCTCCTGCATCTGGTGCATGATATTGGCGACTTCCTTGACCGAGATCGGGGTCGGCTTGCTCGCCGTGCCGCCGACGAAGCCGGTGACCTTGTTGGTGCTTTTCACCAGGTGCCAGGTCTCGTCGTCCATTTCCATTTCCACCAGCACGTAGCCTGGAAAAAATTTGCGCTCGGAAATATTCTTCTGGCCGGCCTTCATCTCGACTACCTCCTCGGTCGGGACCAGGATCTTGCCGAATTTTTCCTGTATGCCGGCGCGCCGGACGCGCTCCTCGAGCGCGCGCTGCACCGACTTCTCGAAGCCGGAGTAGGCGTGAACCACGTACCAGCGCTTGCTCATAATTTCTTCCAACCAAGTATCAAGTCGTACAAGAGGTATTCCAGGGCCTTGTCGCTCACCCACAGGAACAGCGCCATGACGACGACAAACGCGAACACGATTCCGGCTGTCTGCAGCGACTCCTTGCGGGTCGGCCATACCACCTTCTTCACCTCCGTCACCGCGTCCTTGGTAAACACCAGGAACTGCTGCCCCGGCGCGGTGAACCAGGCGACGGCAACGGCCGCGGCGGCGCCGGCGGCGATAGCGGCGAGGCGCACTATCGCGGCGCTGTCCGCAAAGTAATAATACCCGGCCACGCCCGCAGCAAGCAGCAGCGCAGCCAGTACCAACTTTATTTTGTCAGCCATCAATCCATCTCGGCTCCGTCCGAGGCACTTTCGGAGCACTGTTATAAGTGGCAGGCCAAGAGGGCCTCGAACCCCCAACCTTCGGTTTTGGAGACCGACGCTCTGCCAATTGAGCTATTGGCCTGTTGGATCCGGCAGGAGAGAGGCGGGAGGGGTGAGGTGTGACACCTCAGCCGCTCTGCCCTCTCGCCTTCCTCGTCACTCTTTATTCGAATATCTTCGCCACCACGCCGGCACCCACCGTGCGCCCGCCCTCGCGAATGGCAAATCGCAGCCCCTGCTCCATCGCAATCGGCGCTATCAGCGTCACCGTCATCTTCACATTGTCCCCAGGCATCACCATCTCCGTGCCCGAGGGCAACTCGCAGCTCCCAGTCACGTCCGTCGTGCGGAAATAAAACTGCGGCCGGTAGCCCGGGAAAAACGGCGTGTGCCGCCCACCCTCGTCCTTGGACAGTATGTACACCTCGCACTCAAACTTCGTGTGCGGGTTAATGCTCCCAGGCTTGGCCAACACCTGCCCGCGCTCCACCTCCTCGCGCTTCGTGCCCCGCAACAGCACCCCAATGTTGTCCCCGGCCTGACCCTGATCCAGGAGCTTCCTGAACATCTCCACGCCCGTGCACACCGTCTTCAGCGTCGGCCTCAAACCCACAATCTCAATTTCCTCGCCCACCTTCACCACCCCGCGCTCCACGCGGCCTGTCACCACCGTGCCGCGCCCGGAGATCGAGAACACATCCTCCACCGGCATCAGAAACGAACCGTCAATCGCCCGCTTGGGCAACGGAATGTAGCTATCGAGCGCATCGGTCAGCTTATAGATCGAGCCCTCGCCCATGTCGCTCTTGTCGCCCTCGAGCGCCTTTAACGCCGAGCCAATCACGATCGGCGTCTTGTCGCCCGGAAACTCGTACTTGGAGAGCAGCTCGCGCACCTCCAACTCCACCAACTCCAGCAGCTCCGCATCGTCCACCAGATCAGCTTTATTCATGTAAACAACAATGTAGGGCACACCCACCTGCCGCGCCAACAAAATGTGCTCGCGCGTCTGCGGCATCGGACCATCGGCCGCAGACACCACCAGTATCGCCCCATCCATCTGCGCCGCACCCGTGATCATGTTCTTGATGTAGTCAGCATGCCCCGGACAATCCACGTGCGCATAGTGCCGATTCTGCGTCTCGTACTCCACATGCGCCGTGTTGATCGTGATCCCCCGCGCCTTCTCCTCCGGCGCCGAGTCAATCTGGTCGTAGGCCTTCGCCTCCCCACCAAACTTCCTGCTCATCACCAGCGTGATCGCCGCCGTCAGCGTCGTCTTACCATGATCCACGTGCCCTATCGTGCCTACGTTCACGTGCGGCTTCGTGCGCTCAAATTTAGCTTTTGACATGATGGTTCCCGGTTATTTCTTGTTAATGATTGCTTCGGCCACGGTCTTCGGCGCTTCTGAATAGTGCTTGAATTCCATGGTGTAGGTCGCACGCCCTTGCGTGAGCGAGCGCAATGTCGTCGAGTAGCCGAACATCTCGGCCAGCGGCACTTCGGCGCGGATGGCCTTGCCGCCAGGCAGATCGTCCATGCCCTGGATGACGCCGCGACGCGACGACAGGTCGCCCATGACGTCGCCCATCTTCTCTTCCGCCGTTTCCACCTCGACCGCCATAATCGGCTCGAGCAGGACCGGGGAAGCCTTGCGCATGCCGTCCTTGAACGCGATCGAGGCGGCCATGCGGAAGGCGTTTTCGTTCGAGTCGACCTCGTGATACGAGCCGTCGAACAGCGTCACCTTCACGTCCACCACGGGGTAGCCGGCAAGCACGCCGTTGGGCAAGGTTTCCACCAAACCGCGCTGCACCGCAGGAATGTATTCGCGCGGCACCGTGCCGCCCTTGATCGCGTCGACAAATTCGAAGCCCTTGCCGGAAGGCTGGGGCTCGACCTTGAGCCAGACGTGGCCGTACTGGCCACGACCGCCGGACTGCTTGATGAACTTGCCTTCGATTTCATCGCACGCGCGCCGAATAGTCTCGCGGTACGCCACCTGAGGGGCGCCAACATTGGCTTCCACGCCAAACTCGCGCTTCATGCGGTCGACGATGATCTCCAGGTGCAGCTCTCCCATGCCGGAGATGATGGTCTGGCCGGTCTCTTCGTCGGTGCGCATGCGAAACGACGGATCCTCCTGTGCCAGGCGGTTGAGCGCAATGCCCATTTTTTCCTGATCGCCCTTGGTCTTCGGCTCCACCGCAACGTGGATCACCGGGTCCGGGAACACCATGCGTTCGAGTATGATGATCCGCTTCGGATCGCATAGGGTTTCGCCGGTGGTGACGTCCTTCAGCCCGACCGCGGCGGCGATATCGCCGGCACGCACCTCCTTGATCTCGGCGCGCTCGTTAGCGTGCATCTGCAACAGCCGCCCGATACGCTCCTTGCGCCCGCGCACGGACGTGTACACGGTATCGCCGGAGTTGAGCACGCCGGAATAGACGCGGAAGAACGTGAGCTGGCCGACAAACGGATCGGTCATGATCTTGAACGCGAGCGCGGAGAACGGCTCCGTGTCCTCGGGCTTGCGCGTCTGCGGCTTGCCGCCATCGTCCTCGCCCTTGACCGGTGGGACGTCGCCCGGCGCCGGCATGTAGTCGACCACGGCGTCCAGCATCGCCTGCACGCCCTTGTTCTTGAACGCGGAGCCGCATAGCATCGGCGTAATTTCGCTCTTGATGGTGCGCAGGCGCAGGCCCTTCTTGATGTCCCCGACCGACAGATCGTGGCCTTCAAGATATTTGTGCATCAACTCGTCGTCGGCTTCGGCGGCGGCCTCGACCATCTTCTCGCGCCATTCCTTTGCCTCGGCGAGCAGATTTGCCGGGATATCGCGAATGTCGAATTTCATGCCCTGGGTCGAATCATCCCAGTAGATCGCTTTCATTCTGACCAGGTCGATCACGCCTTCGAATTTTTCCTCGGCGCCGATCGGCAACTGCAATGGCACCGGATTGCCCTTGAGGCGGCTCTTCATCTGGCTGTAGACCTTGAAGAAATCCGCGCCCTGGCGGTCCATCTTGTTGACGAATGCGAGCCGCGGGACCTTGTATTTGTTGGCTTGGCGCCACACCGTTTCCGACTGTGGCTGAACCCCGCCAACGGCGCAATACACCATGCACGCGCCATCGAGCACGCGCAGGGAACGCTCCACCTCGATGGTGAAGTCGACGTGGCCCGGCGTATCGATGATGTTAATTCGATGCTCCGCATAGGACATGTCCATGCCCTTCCAGAAGCAGGTGGTCGCAGCCGAGGTGATGGTGATGCCCCGTTCCTGTTCCTGTTCCATCCAGTCCATGGTCGCGGCGCCGTCGTGCACCTCGCCGATCTTATGGTTCACGCCTGTGTAGAATAGAATGCGCTCCGTGGTCGTGGTCTTGCCGGCGTCAATGTGAGCACTGATGCCGATGTTGCGGTACCGATCGATTGGGGTTTTGCGTGCCACGGTAAGAACCTTAAAAGCCTGTTACTGCCATGCCGCTGGAACACCAGGAAATCATCTGGCTGGTCCGGTCAGTTCTAGCAGTGAGTCGATTCGAAAATTCGCTAGTGTTCGTTGATCCAGTTGGCGCTCAGAAGCGGTAGTGCGCGAACGCCTTGTTCGCTTCCGCCATGCGATGCACTTCATCGCGCTTCTTCATCGCACTGCCCCGGCCCTCTGC
>SCTX01000158.1 GCA_004298385.1 Betaproteobacteria bacterium
GCCGTGGGCGCCGTGAATCTCAATCGCCTCGAATCCCGCCGCCCGCGCCCGCCGCGCCGCCGCTTCCCAGGCATCGAGCACTATTTCGATTTCCTCCGGGGACAAGGCATGGGGCAGCGGGTGCCCCGGAGCGTAGGGAATCGCCGAGGGCGCCACGCACGGCCAGGGCGCTTCGCCCCGGGCCGCGTCCGCCTCGGTCAGCGATTCATAGCCGTCCCAGGGGTTTTGGGACGAACCCTTGTGCCCCGAGTGGGCCAGTTGGATGGCGGGAACGCTGCCCAATTCCCGCAGCATATCGGCCACCTGCCGCAAGGGCGCGATCTGGCTGTCGTCCCACAATCCCAGGTCGCCGTGGCCGATGCGGCCCCGCTGCTCCACCGCGGTGGCCTCCACCATCACCATCCCGGCGCCGCCGATGGCGTATTGTCCGTAGTGGCTAAGATGAAACGCCGTGGCCTTGCCGTCCCGCCCGGCGAACATGCCCATGGGGGAAATCATGATACGGTTCTTGAGGGCGAGATTGCGCAGACGGAACGGCTGAAACAGCAAAGGAGTGGAAGCGCTTAGGCTCATGGGTATTTCCTAAAATGTCGCGTGAAAAGAGTTTCCCCGTGGGGGGATTCGTCCCTGCCGGGGAAGGTTGCAAAAACAAGCTATGCGAAGGATAGATCATAGCGCGGCTGTTGGCCGCAACCGATAAAACAAAAACATTCGCGTGGATGCGGCAATCGTTGCGGGGTAACTGCATAACCCAGTTTTCTGAACGGATGTGCTTTTCATCCGTTCAGAAAACTGGGTTGGCGCGCGCAGCGCGCAGGTTTTGGCAAAACCTGCGCGGACGAAAAACCGTCCGCGCGGATCGCCGCTTGCGCACGGATGAAAAACCCATCCGTGCGCAAGCGACGATCTTGTGTAAAACCCCCACGCCATGTTTGGTACTTACCTTGGCGCCGCTGCTGGCCGCAACCAAAATGACAAAACATTCGCGCGGATGCAGCAATTGTTGAGGGGTAATTGCATAAAACCCCGACGCAAACGCACATCGTTAATCCGGTCAGTCCTTTTATGTGCCGGTGGCGTCGGCGAAGCGATCTAATGGCGCACGAGCACCATGGGATCGAGCGCGCCGCCGTCGCGCTCCGCCGTGGTGACGCCGTTGAGATACCAGGGCTCGCAGGAGCCGTGGTAGGAACTGGTGCCGAGCTTGGCGAAGGCCTTGTCCGGGTCGCGATGCACCGAGGTGTCGAAGTGCCAGGAATTGAGCGCGCGGTAGCGTACGCACAGCTCCTCCCCGCCCTTGCGCCCCCGTTTCTCGCAGCCGGTTACCGTGGTGACCACCACGCTCGACGCCAGATCCTGCACGAAATGCACCGCGCTGCGGGTCTTGTAGTAGCGCAGGCTCTTCGCGCCTGTCTGCTTGCTGGACACGGCGCGCGCCCGGCTCGAGCCGGGGTCGATGGCCTCGATCACCAGCAGCATGTCGAAATGCTCCTCCCCGACTAGGCGCCGCAGCAGGCTGCGCGGCGCGCCGGTGTTGTGAAATTCGCAGATCAGGTCACGGGCTTGGATCAGTTCGTCCAGGGCGTCCTGGGCGAGCAAGGACCCGGAGGCGGCGAGCGCCGTCAGGAAAACGGTTCCGGCGAGGCGTATTCTCATGCGCGTGCGGGCACGGCAACTTGACGTTTTCAGTATAGTACTTGGAACCCTTCGCAAGATGCATTTTGCAACGACGATCCGCTCTAGGCGAGCGACGGCGCCCGCCCGGGCCTGCCTTGGCGCGGCGGCGTGCGCGGTCTCATCCACAGCGGCATCCGGCAACTGCCGGAACACCGGGAACAAGCGCAGCGGTCTGAATTTCAATTCCGGGGCCTTCATGTTCGCGCGCCGGCGATCAGTTGCGCCGCCATTTGCGCGAGGGTTGCGGCATCCAGCTTCGCCGGCCTGAGCACCTGCGCGCGCGCCAGGTGCTCGAAATTTTTCAGCGTGGCGTGGCGGTAGGCGGGGTCGTAGTGATTGGCGAGGAGGTCGGCGACGAGCTCGTCCCATTGCCGCTGTTCCACCTGGTTCATCCAGCGCGCGAGGGTGTCCTTGTCGTGCAGTCCGGCGAGGCAATCGAGCTTCGCTTTCAGATCCTGCGGGTCGCCCAGGAAATGGCCGTATTCCCGCATCAGGAAGGCGACGCGCTCGGCGAGTGGCGCCTCGATCAGCACGCAGGGGCTCGCGCGCATGCGCGCAAGCAGCGCATCGGGCACCTGCAACTGGCCGATTTTCCTGCTTTCCGCTTCCACATAGATGATTTGATCCGGATCGAACTTGCGCAAGGCGTCCCATACCAGGCTGTCGAACATTTTCTGCGCCGGTTGCGCTTGCTCGGGCAGCTTGCCCAGTACCGAACCGCGGTGGCTGGCCAGGTCCTCCAGGTCGAGCACCTGCGCGCCGGCGAAGGCCAGCGCCTGCAGCAGGCGGCTCTTGGCGCTGCCGGTGGCGCCGCAGACCACGCGGTAGCGGAACTTCCGCGGCAGTTCGGCCAGTTGCGCAAGAATCTCGCGCCGGTAGGCGCGGTAGCCGCCGTCGAGTTGCGCCGCGTGCCAGCCGATTTCAGACAGTATGTGGGCCATGGCGCCGCTTCTCTTGCCGCCGCGCCAGCAGTACACCAGCGGACGCCAGCCCCGGCCGTGCGCGGCGAATTGTTCCTCAATGTGGCGGGCGATGTTTTTCGCCACCAGTGCCGCGCCGCGCTTGTTCGCGTCGAAAGACGAGACCTGCTTGTACATCGTTCCGATCGCGGCGCGCTCGGCGTCGTCGAGCACCGGGCAGTTGATCGCGCCGGGGACGTGGTCCTCGGCGAATTCGGACGGCGAGCGCACGTCGATAAGCTCGTCAAACTCGGCGAGCTGTGCTACGGTAACGACGTTGGGAAATTTCACGGATGTTCCGCATAAGCCGCGTCGAATCGCGCTACGGCTGCTTGAGAATCAGCCGCAAGTTTACACGCAATCACCGTATGCCAACGGAGTCCCGTCGCCATGAACGCACCCGCCGATGCCCCGTTTCGCCTCACCCAGTTATCCCACGGCGGCGGCTGCGGCTGCAAGATCGCGCCCGGGATACTCGCCCAGTTGCTCGCGGCCACGCCGATGCGCAATCTATCCAAGGATCTGCTGGTGGGCACGGAGGCTGGCGACGACGCCGCGGTGTACCGGTTAAACGCTACCCAGGCACTGGTGGCGACCACCGATTTTTTCACCCCCATCGTCGATGACCCTTACGATTTCGGGCGCATCGCCGCGACCAACGCGCTGTCGGACATCTACGCCATGGGTGGGCACCCCATCATGGCGCTCGCCATCGTCGGCATGCCGCTAGCCAAGCTGCCGCTGCAAGTGATCCAGAATATTCTCGCCGGCGGCGAGTCGGTGTGCGCCGAGGCCGGCATCCCTATTGCAGGCGGACACTCGATCGACGTGCTCGATCCGATTTACGGCCTGGTCGGTTTGGGCCTGGTGCATCCGGACCGGGTCAAGCGCAACGACCGCGCACGGGAGGGCGACGTGCTGATCCTGGGCAAGCCCCTGGGCGTGGGCATTCTGTCGGCAGCGCTGAAAAACGGCACGCTCTCGGCTGCGGGCTACGAGCAGATGATCGCCGTCACGACAAAGCTCAATACGCCGGGCACCGCATTGGGGGAGCTGCCGGGGGTGCACGCGATGACCGACGTGACCGGCTTCGGCCTGGCGGGGCACCTGCTGGAAATCTGCCGCGGCTCCGGGCTCGGCGCAAACGTGCGCGTCGCCGATTTGCCGATCATCGAAGAGGCGCTGCACTGGGCGCGGCAGGGCACGGTGACTGGCGCGACGGAGCGCAACTGGAACGGCTACGGCAACGAGATTCGTCTGCCGGCCGGCGCGCCCGCCTGGCAGCGCGCGCTCGTCACCGATCCGCAAACCAGCGGCGGCCTGCTCGTCGCCTGTGCGGCTGACACCGAGGCCGAGGTGCTGGCCGAATTCAGGAAGCAGGGCTTCGATGCGGCGTGCCGCATCGGGCGGATGGTGGCCGGGCACGGCGTTAGCGTCGAGTGAAAGCTTAAGCTCGGAGCGCACCCAGAGCAGGCGCGCGGCGCGCAAGTCCGCCCGGGTATGCGGCCGGCTCATTGCAGCAGCGGCGCGAGCGCCTTCCATACGTTATCCAGGAGGACCGGCTGCGCTTGCGCGGTCGGATGAATATTGTCCTCTTGAAACAATTCGCGCCGCTCGGCCACGCCTTCGAGCAGGAACGGAGCGAGCGCGGTTTTGTGTTCGCGCGCGAGATCGGCGTAGACCTGCGCGAACTGGCGCGTATAGGTTTCGCCGTAATTGGGCGGCAGGCGCATGCCGACAAGCAGCACGCGGCTCCCCGCTTTCTTGCTTGCGCGCACTATTTGGCCCAGGTTGGCGCGCATTTGGGCCAACGGCAGCCCGCGCAGGCCGTCGTTCGCCCCCAGCGCGACGATGACCACCTTGGGCCGGTGCGCTTTCAGCGCCCCCGCGATGCGCGCGGCGCCGCCGCTGGTGGTTTCGCCGCTGATGCTGGCGTTCGCCACGGTATAATCCATTCCTTTCTGCCTCAGCCGCGACTGCAGCAGGGTGGGCCAGCCCGCGTCCTGGCTCAAGCCATAGGCGGCGGAGAGGCTGTCGCCATAGACCAGGATCGTGCCGCTCGCCCACGCCGTGAGCGGCAAGCATATCATCAACCAAGTGACCAATAATCTTCGCAGCATGACCCAATCAATCGACGCGTGTATGGTAAAGGCGGCCGGCCTGTCCAAGGTGGTGCCGAACGGCGCGAGCACGCTCGCTATTTTGCATGAGATCGACCTTACGGTCATGGCGGGCGAGGCGGTGGCCATCGTCGGCGCCTCGGGTTCGGGCAAATCCACGCTGCTGGGCCTGCTCGCAGGGCTGGATACGCCCAGCGAGGGCAGCGTGCATTTGAACGGGGTGGCCCTGTTCGCATTGGACGAGGATGGCCGCGCGGCGCTGCGCGCGAAGCTGCTCGGCTTCGTGTTCCAGTCGTTCCAGCTCCTGCCGGCGCTGAACGCGCTGGAGAACGTGATGCTGCCGCTGGAGTTGGCCGGCACGGCCGGCGCGGCGCAGCTCGCCGCGGCCATGCTCGAGCGCGTCGGCCTCGGCGAGCGCCTCGGCCACTATCCGAAAACCCTCTCCGGCGGGGAGCAGCAGCGCGTCGCGCTGGCGCGCGCTTTCGTGATGCGGCCCAAGCTGCTGCTTGCCGACGAGCCCACCGGGAATCTCGACGCGGCCACCGGCGCCGGCATTATCGATCTGATGTTCGCGCTCAACGCCGCGGCGGGTACCACGTTGGTGCTGGTTACGCATGACGATGCCATCGCGCGCCGCTGCCAGCGCCAGATACGGCTCGTTGGCGGGCGCATCGTCGCATGAAGCACATGGTTGGATGCAGCGTATCAAGTGCTGTCGCATGCCACCAGCGGACTTGCGCGCTGCGCGCGCCAACCGTGTTTTCCGGACGGATGCGCTTTTTATCCGTCCGGAAAACACGGTTCCGGAGAAAGGCAACCCCGGCTTGGGGTTGCATTTATCCAAAATCGCCGATTATGTCGATACTTGATTCGTGGTCATCAATCTGCCCCTGCCGCTGAAAATGCTCTTGCGCGACGCTCGCGCGGGCGAACTGCGCGTGCTGGCGCTCGCTCTGGTCATCGCCGTGGCCAGCGTCACCAGCGTCGCCTTCTTCGCCGACCGCGTGTGGCAGGCGCTGACGCGGGAGGCAAACCAGATGCTCGGCGCGGACGTGCTGTTGGTGTCCGATCATCCCTTCGCTCTCGAATTGAGCGAGGAAATCGCCAAGCGCGGCCTCGATCGCGCCGAGGGCGTGAGCTTCGTCAGCATGGCGCGCGCCGGCGACGCAACCCAGCTCGCGGGGGTTAAGGCGGTGAGCGCGGGCTACCCCTTGCGCGGCAAGCTGCGCATCGCCCCGCGCCTGCATGCCGAGGATGCCGAAACCGACGCCATCCCGCCGCCGGGCTCGGTGTGGCTGGACGAACGCCTCGCCGCGGCGCTCGGCGTCGAGCCGGGCCAGAGTATCGAATTGGGCAATGCGCGCTTCGGCGTGGGCGCGGTGCTGACGCTGGAGCCCGATCGCGGCGTGAGCTTTTTCAATATCGCGCCGCGCCTGCTGATGCGCGTGGACGATCTCGCCGCCACCGGGTTGATCCAGACCGGCAGCCGCGCGCAGTATCAGATTTACGTCGCCGGCGCGCGCGCGGCCACCGACGCTTACGAGAACTGGGCCAAGCCCAAGCTGGGGCCGGGGCAGCGCATCGAGAGCCTGGGCAACGCCCGCCCCGAAGTGCGCGCGGGGTTGGACCGCGCGCAGCAATTCCTCGGCCTCTCGGCCATGCTCGCGGTGATCCTCGCCGCTGTCGCCATCGCGCTGTCCACGCGGCGCTACACCCGGCGCCATCTGGACGGTTATGCCGTGATGCGCTGCTTCGGCGCGCGGCAGGGCCGGCTGTTTGTCTTGTTCGGGGGGGAATTCGTGCTGCTGGGCCTGGCGGCGTGCGCTATAGGCTGCGTGCTGGGCTTCGCCGGTCAGGCCATGATCGCGCGCTGGCTGACCGACTTCGTCGCTTCATCGCTGCCGCAGCCCGGCTTCTATCCGGTGCTGCAGGGATTTGCCGCGGGATTGCTGCTGCTGCTCGGTTTCGCGCTGCCGCCGTTGCTGCAGTTGAAGAACGTTCCGGCGATACGCGTCATCCGCCGCGAGGTCGGCGCGCCCCGGCAAAGCGCGCTCGCCGGCTACGTCCTGGGGCTGGCCGCGCTGGGAGCTTTGCTCGCGTGGCAGGCGGGCGAACTCAAACTCGGCGCCACCGTGTTCGGCGGTTTTAGCGCGGCGTTCCTGTTGTTCTGGCTGGCGAGCCTGGGCGCCTTGCGCCTGTTCGCCGCCCTCGGCCGCGCGGGCAGCGTGTCCTGGCGCTACGGCCTCGCGAATCTGCGCCGGCGCAGCCGCGCCAACGCGGTGCAGGTCGTCGCGCTGGCGCTGGGCCTGACGGTGCTGCTGCTCCTGACGTTCATCCGCGGCGACTTGCTCGAGTCCTGGCGCACCAAGCTGCCGCAGGATGCGCCCAACCGCTTCGTCGTCAATATCCAGCCGGAGCAGGTGCGGCCGCTCGCGCAATTCCTCGCGCGGAATCGAGTCGAGGCGCCTTCGACTTTTCCCATGGTTCGGGCGCGGCTGACCGCGATCAACGGCCGCGCGGTAGGCGCGACCGATTACGCCGACGAGCGCGCCAAGCGCCAGATCGACCGCGAGTTCAACCTGAGCTTCATGCTGACGCCTCCGCCGGGAAATCAGGTGACTGGCGGACATTGGTTCAGCGCCGACGATCTTGCGCTGGGCTCGGTTTCGGTCGAGGTCTGGATTGCCGAGCGCCTGGGGATCAAGCTTGGCGACCGCTTGAGTTTCTCGGGCGGCGGGGCCAGCGTCACCGTGCCGGTGACGAGCCTGCGCAAGCTCGACTGGGACTCGATGCGGCCGAATTTCTTTTTTGTGACCACACCCGCGGCGCTGGCGGGTTTTCCGCTGAGTTACATGACCACCTTTCGTCTGCCCGCTACGGACGCCCTGTTCACCACCCGCCTGACGCGGGCGTTTCCGAACCTCACCGTGATCGACGTCAGCGCGGTTATGCGCCAGGTGAACGGCGTGCTCGATCAGGTGATCCGCGCAGTGCAGTTCGTGTTCTTGTTCGCGCTGGTTGCGGGCGTGCTGGTGTTGTACGCGGCGCTGCTCTCGACCCAGGACGAGCGGCTGCAGGAGGCGGCGCTGATGCGGGCGCTGGGGGCGAGCCGCGCGCAGGTGGCGGGGGCGCAACATGCCGAGTTTCTCGCCCTCGGGCTGGTGGCCGGGGTGCTCGCCGCGGCTGGGGCTAGCGCGATCGGCTACGTGCTCGCCGATCTCGTGTTCCAGTTCCCGTGGCGGTTCAACGCGGCGATCTGGATTGCCGGGCCGGCGGCGGGGCTCGCCTGCGTCGCGCTCAACTCCTGGCTGGGCGCTCGTGCCGCGCTGAATCATCCGCCAATGCTGGCGTTGCGTGAAGTCTGACTCAGTCGGCGATGCGCCAGGTCCCGCCGCGGATCTCCAGCATAAGCAGTGATGCCGGATGCAGGCTGAACACGTCGCCAGGACTGTCTTCGTAGATGCCGGTGACGCCGACGTGATGCCGCGTCAGCTTGATGCTGCGTTGAACTTCCTCGTAATTCAGGGTGTCGACGCGCTCGATCGCCTCGATCGCGAGCATGAGGGCGTCGTGGGCGAAACCGCCGAAGGCGGAAGGCGGCTCGCCGTAGCGTTCGCGGTAGGCCGCGATATAGGCTTTGATCACCGGCTTTTGCGGATCCGCGTCGGGCAGCAGATCGGCGATCGCCATGCGCGGTCCGGGCAGGCGCACGCCGTCGGCGTCCTTGCCGGCAAGCTTGATGAATTCGTCGGTGGCGACGCCATGGGAGTGATATAGCGGCAGCGTTATTCCGCTTTCGCGGATCTTGCGGGTCACCGCTGCCGGGGATTGGCCGAGCCCGAACACCGCGATCGCTTGCAGTCCGGCAAGGCTCTGCACCTTGACGACTTTTTGCGCGATATCACTATCGTTGGGCACATAGTTCTGGTCGAGCTCTAGGGCCACGCCAAAGGTTTTGCGACCCAGGCTGTTGCGCCCGGTCTGATCGCGCAGTTCCTTTGCGTGTTCCTTGCCGAATTCGCTGTCCTCGGCGAGTAGCGCGATGCGGGTGTAGCCGCGCTTTTTCATGTCCGCCAGCAGCACGCGCACTGCGGCGCGCTCGGTCGGAGAAGTCTTGAATACCCATTTGCGCGGCGGGTAGACGATGCGGCTGCCGGCGCCCAGGGACATGAACGGGATGCCCGCCTTCTCCAGCACCGGCGCGATCGCCATGCTGGTCTCGGTGGCGCTGCCGCCGATGACGAAGTCGGCGTGGTCGGGTTTGTCGTGGTCGCGTTCGGTGAAGCGGCGCGCGAGCTCGGCGGCGGTGCGCGGGTCGCCGCCATCGTCGTAATGACGCAGTATCAGCTTGCGCGTCAGAACGCCGCCTTTGGCGTTGATGCGCTCGGCATAGAGCTGCAAGGTTTTCAATTGCGTATCGCCCAGATGCGCGGCGGGGCCGGAGAGGCTGAGGATCGCGCCGAATTTCACCACTCCCGGCTGCTCGTCGGCGCGTGTCGCCACGGCGCAGATTGCCGCGCCGATGAACAGGGCGCGACAGAGAGTGTTGCGCACGATATTACCCTCGATCGAATCAGGGGCGTTACCTTGTCAAGGATAGTCGCGCAAATGGCCCCGGGTTTGACCATTGTCAACCGCGGGCAATATGCCGCCGCGTTGGGGAGGCGCCCTTGGAAGCCTGCCGCTTGGGCTATACTTTCGCCCATGCTGGAACTCCTGATCGTTCTGTCCGTTGTACTGCTCCTGCTTGCGCTCTGGCTTGCCTGGCGCATGGCCGCAATAAGCGGCAAGCTGGGGGCGTTGCCCGTGGGCATGGCGCAGAACCTGGAAGAAAAGCACCGCGCCATGCTCGCCGACCTGCATGGCGGCCTGACGCGGCAGGGCGACCGTCTGGGCGCGAACTTCGGCGAGTCCTCCGAGCGCTTGCGCGGCACTCTGGCCGAGGAGCTCAAGCAGACCCGCGACACGCTGCACGCTCTCAAGCTCAGTTTGTCCGAGAACCTGGGGCAGAGCCGCGAAGCCATGATCAAGCAGTTGGCTGCGACCACCGAGCAATTGAATGCCAAGATCGACCAGCGCCTGGAGCAGATCTCCGGCAAGGTGAGCGAGCGTCTGGACGAGGGTTTCAAGAAGACCAACGAGACTTTCGTCAACGTGATGCAGCGTCTCGCCACCATCGACGAGGCGCAGAAAAAAATCGACAGCCTCACCGGCAGCGTGGTGAGCCTGCAGGAATTGCTAGGCGACAAGCGCTCGCGCGGCGCGTTCGGCGAAGTGCAGCTCGAAGCGCTGGTGCGCAACCTCATGCCCGCGGGCGCATTCGAGACGCAGTACACGCTGTCGAACGGCACGCGCGCCGATTGCGTGTTGAAGCTGCCCGAGCCCACGGGTCTGGTGGCGGTGGATTCGAAGTTCCCGCTGGAGAACTATCACCGCATGTTCGAGGCCGGCGTGAACGAAGCGGACCGCAGCCTCGCGCAGAAGGCGTTCCGCGCCGACATCAAGCGGCATGTCGACGCGATCGCGTCCAAGTACATCATCGCCAACGAGACCTCCGACGGCGCGGTGATGTTCGTGCCGGCCGAGGCCGTGTTCGCCGAGATCCACGCCTATCATGCCGAGGTGGTGGAATACGCGAACGCGAGGCGCGTGTGGATCGTCTCGCCGACCACGCTGATGGCCGTGCTCAACACGGCGCGCGCCGTGCTGAAAGACGTGGAGACACGCAAGCAGATCCACGTGATTAAGGAGTCCTTGTCCCGCCTCGCGCTCGAGTTCGGCCGCTTCGACGAGCGCATGAAAAAACTCGCCGACCATATCCGCCAGGCCAACGAGGACGTGGAGAAAATTCAGGTCACGGGCGGCAAGATCAGCCAGCAGTTCCAGCGCATCGAGGCGGCGGAGATCGACGAGAAGCCGGCTGCGGACAACGTGGTGCGGCTCGCGGACGAGCGCTAGCTTTAGCCCGGCTTTCAGCAGCAAAATCGGCTGGAGAACTAATAGGGGCGCGGGTTACGGGCAATCAGGCCGTGTGAATTGCCAGCGCAATCAGCCGCGTTACTACCTGCCGCGAATACTCCGCAGCGCCGTCATGGCTGCTTTCGCGTGGGCCGGCGACGTTCAGGGTTGCAATCTTGTTGGTTATGACGAATTCCTTCGCCATGGCCGCAATTTTCTCCGGCGTCAGCGTGTCGCCGTCCACAACCAGCACAGATTGGCTCGCACCACTTTGGCGTTCGCTGGCGCACGCAGCCGCCTTGCTGCCTTATAACCATCAAGTTCCGGGGGCGCACGCCGCACCAATGCTGTTGCGCGCGCGCGAATGGACCATGGCGGAGGACGCCATAACCAAGATACCCTCTTGGCGACGCGTGCCAACGCCTCTTGCGTGGATGGCGGAGGCACGCTTCGCCCTCGGCGGCATCGAGGCGGCATGGCCGCTGCTGATCGAATTGTCCTGGCTGAACGCGTCGAACTTCGGCAAATTGGCGCTGCGTCTTGATTCGCGGGTGCTGGATGGACTGTTGCGAAACTTCCAATCGGCAATTGCCGCGGAGGACGACACCGAGCTCGCCTGGTTTGCAGCCTGGCTATCGATCGCCGAACCCGCAACCGTCGCAATATTGAGACAGACGCAGCAGGGGCAGGACTCCTTGCCTGAACGTACCGCCCGCCTGATTGCCGACCTTCTGGGTCTGGAACGACAGGGACGTCATGCCGAGTTCGTCGAACTGCGAAAGAAACTGCGCGACCTGCACGCCGAGCTATTTGCTCTGTACATGCTTTCCCGCTAGCGCGGACAGTTTTCGTGGCGTGTTGAACCGGGGGGGCGTGTTCAATGCGTATAAAGCAATTCACCTCTCGACGCAGCGCGGCGATGTTCGTGCCGGCCGAGGCGGTGTTCGCCGCATGACTCGTGACGCGCCGCTCAGGCTTCATCGGCCTCCCGGCGGGAATCGGTTTGTGTGTATAATTCATCTACATACACACATCCGAGGCCGCCATGCAAACCACCCGCGTATTCACCAACGGCAACAGCCAGGCTGTGCGTCTGCCCAAGGAGTTCCGCTTCGCCGGCAGTGAAGTCTTCATCCGCAAGGATATGGCGACTGGCGACGTCGTGCTGTCGGCCCGGGCGCCTTCGGGCTCATGGGCCGATTTCTTCGCCCTGCGCGCCAAGACTCGTGTCCCCGTGGATTTCCTTTCCGACCGGCCTCTGAATGAAATCAAGCCGGCGCGAGATCCCTTCGCGGGCGCGCGCGCGGTCAAGCCGCCGCGCAGGAAATAGCACGCCATGCTCTATCTCCTGGATACCGACACCTGCAGCTACGCCATTCGTTACGCTTGCGCCACGCTCGACGCGCGGCTGGCGGCGGCCAAAGCAGGCTCGCTCGCGATTTCGGCCGTGACCCGCGCGGAACTCATTTTCGGCCTGGAAAAGCGCGGTAATCCGCGCGCCCTGTCGCGGCGGGTGCACGCATTCCTCGACCGCGTCACGGTTGTGTCCTGGGATGCGGCGGCAGCCGATCGCTTCGCGCAATTGCGGGCAAAGCTGGAACGCGATGGCACGCCGATCGGCGTTTTCGACACCATGATCGCGGGTCACGCGCTGGCGCTCAAAGCCACGTTGGTCACCAACAACCGCAAACATTTTCAAAAAGTGAAAGCGCTCAGGGTCGAGAACTGGGTCAAGGAAACACCGCCTGCCTGACCTTGATGGTTTTGAGAAGCAGGCTGCGGACAACGTGGTGAGCCTCGCGGACGAAAGCAAGTCTTAGCCCGGTTTTCAGCAGGAAAATCGGCCTGGGAGTCGATAGGGGCGCGGCTTGCAGGGCATCAGGTAGTGTGAATTACCAGCGCAATCAGCCGCGTCACCACCTGCCGCGAATACTCCGCAGCGCCGTCACGGCTGCTCTCGCGCGGGCCGGCGACGTTCAGCGTTGCAATTTCGTTGGCCCTGACGAACTCACTTGCCTTGGCCGCAATTTCGTCCGGCGTCATTGTGTCACCGTCCACAAGCAGCACGGGTTTTCGCAACTGTTCGCACGCTGCCGCTGGCGCCGTGGTTTGCGCTATACTGCAAACTGGTTGACCAGTTCAGGCGAGGCCCGTATGAAGACCGTCGGCGCATTCCAGGCCAAGACCCAGTTGTCGCAACTTCTCGACCAGGTCGAGAAGGGTGAGGTTGTCACGATCACCCGCCATGGCCGGCCGGTGGCGGTGCTCGCGCCCGTCGCACCCGAGCGGCCCGCGAAAACCGGCGAAGAATGGCTCGCCGAGGTA
This sequence comes from Betaproteobacteria bacterium, assembly GCA_004298385.1. GTDB lineage: Bacteria > Pseudomonadota > Gammaproteobacteria > Burkholderiales > SG8-39 > 2-12-FULL-64-23. The sequence goes on from SCTX01000158.1 coordinate 13,040, forward strand.
AAGCGGCTGCGCAAAGGAATCACGCTGGGCGGTACCGTTACGATCAGGCAGTTGATCGACGAAGGCCGCAGGTATTGAAGCCGCGGCAAACGACCAGGCTGCGCGAGCCGGCGGCGGTCTACCTGCCCGACGCATTCGTTATCGACTGCTCGGTGTGCGTTCGTTGGTATCTCAGAGACGAGGCGAGCCAGTTTTGCGATCAATTGGGACTCGCGGTTCATCGTTCCGAGGTGTGGGTGCCGTCCCTGTGGCGTCCCGAACTGGTCAGCGCAGTGGTCAACGCCGAGCGCCGTAAACGAGTCACCGGCGAGCAGCGCCGCGCGGTGCTCGTGAACGCAGATGGCCTGCCGCTGCGGATCGACCATGAAATGCCGTCGGTCGTCGACCTCGCCGAACTTGCGGCCGGCCACACCCTCACCCCCTACGACGCCGTTTACTTCGAACTCGCCCGCCGCCGCAAGCTGCCGCTGGCGACGCTCGACGCGGCGCTGGTCAAAGCCGCGCGCGCGGCGAAGCTCCCGCTCATCACCGACCTCTCGGTGTTCCCGGAGCGTTAGGACAAGCGCCGGCCGCGACTGCCGTGTCGTGCGATCGGTGTAGGGAAACGGCACCTTGATGGCGTCACCCTGTCTAAAGCTTGCCATATGCCTTGGTGTCGGCTTCGGAGTTCCACTCGCCGAACGTGCGAAACGGATCGTCCGTCTTGCCGTCGCGGCTGGCTTTCGTGAGGATTACGCGCTGTTGCGCTTCCGCCATCCAGGCGATAGCCGGCGCACGCTACCGCTACCGCGCTGCTGCGCTGCTCGTAACGAGCTCGATGCGGCGGCGGATGCGCGCGGCAGCGGCGCCATCGCCGGCAGCGTCCGCGCGCGCAGCCTGCACCCCCAGCCAGGCGAGCAGGGGCCGGCGCCAGCCGTTGGCCGATGCGGTTTCGGCGGAGGCGGCGATGCCCGCGGGCGCCAGGCGGCCCAGACGAAACAGCACGCCCGCTGCGACCAGCCGCGACATCGGATCCGCTATCCCGGCCAGTGCGCCGGCATCGGCTGCGCCGGCGATCAGCGCGCGATGGTGCGCGGGCAGCAGCGATGTGTCCAGGCCTTGCCAGCGTCCGGCGAGAAACGCGGCATAGGCACGTTCCTCGGCGCCCGCGTCGGCGGCAAGCGCTTCGAATCCCGCGCAAGCGTCGAACTCCAGGCTCGCCACGCGCGCGGCGCAGCGCACCAGCTCGGCGCGCGCGAGCAGGTCGGGGCGGCCGGTGGCCGCGATCTCGGCGCGCGCGCGGGCGAACTCCTGCGCGGCCAGGCGCGTGTTGCCGGCGTGGTATGCCGCCGAGAAATTCCGCAGCGCGACCTGCGCGTTCGCCTGCCAGTCGGGCGGCGCCGGTGCGCCGGCGCACGCGGCGAGCAGCAGTAGCGCAGCGAGGAGGAGCGCCCTCACGGCAGCTTCAGCTCCGTGTCGCGCGCGAACGGCCACTTGCGGTTGATCTCGTCCACCAGATGCGCGACCTTGCGCAGGTTCGCCTCCACCTCGGCGCGCAGGGCGGCGAGGTCGGTGGTGGCCGCGCGCGTGTTCGCGCCCACCGCCTGCGCCTCCGCCAGCACCGCGTCGGCTTTCTTCAGACTCTCGCGCGCATCGCGCAGCGCCGCGTTCAACTGCACGATCGTCTTTTGCGTCTCGTCCATCACGCCGGCCGCGCCGAACACGCGCTCGTCGGTTTTAGCGAGCATGCGGTCCAGCCGGTTCGACACCTCGCCCACGGACGCGAGCAGCGCATTGGTGCGATCGAGCGCGGTGATCACCTTCCTCGCGTTGTCCTCGCCGCCGAGCACGCCCGCCAGCGCGCCGTAGCGGCCTTTCATGCGTTCGGTGACCGTTTGCACATTGGTGAGGCTGGCGTTGAGGCTCGACTCGGCGCCAGACATGCGCTCCAGGTTCTCGATCAAGGCGCGCATGGTGGCGATAAGGCGCGGGATCTCCGCGCTGGCGTCACCGCGCAGCACCGGCCGCATCGCCCCATCGGGCAGGGGCGGGTCGTCCAGCACCCCGGTGTAGGCGCGGATACGGGTGTCGCCGACCAATCCGCGTTCCATGGCGAATACGGTGGAGGTGCGCAGCCAGCGGGCATCTTCGCGCGGCACGTCGATCAGGATGCGCGCCTTGCCGTCGGCGGCGAGCTCGATGCGCCGCACGCGCCCGATCGAAAAACCCGAGAAGGTCAGGTCCATGCCCACCTTGGCTCCCTCGGAGTCGTCCGCGACCAGCACCAACTGCTGCGTGCTCTCGAATACGCCGCGCGCGTACAACACATAGCCGAGAAAGCCGCTTATCAGCGCAAGCGTCAGCACGAGCAGCACCGCCGCCTTGATCTCGACGTGGGGAATCAGCGGTGCGGGCTGTGGTTCCGGCAGCATACTTGATCCGCGGCGCGCCTTAGACGTACTTGAGCGCGAGGGATGCTCCCTGCAGCAGCGCCAGCACCAGGAACAGCCGCACCATGCCGCGCAGCACGGCCACCGGCGCGAGACGAACTTCGCGCGGCGTATCCAGGCTCGCGGTGATCGGGATCACGGCCACCGCGACGCCGAACAGCGTCGTCTTCAGCGCGAGGCCCAGCGTAACCTGCAGGTCGAACACCTGGCCGATCGTGCGCGTGTAGCCGACGAGACCCCAGGGCGAAAATCCGTAGACGCCGATGTAGGCGAGCACAAGAGCGACCATCCCGCTGACGGTGGCCAGCGCCACCACCGACACGGCGCTGCCGATCACCCGCGGCACGAGCTCGCGCCGCAGCGGGTCCGCGCCTGCGCGCCGTAGCGCGTCGAAGTCACCGCGGATGTGCATCAGCGCGACCTCGGTGTTGATCGCGGCGCCGGAGCGCAGCGCGACAAACAGCGCGGCGAGCAGCGGAATCAGCTCCAGCACCAGCACGCGCGCTACCATTTCCAGCGCGTACTGCGACAGGCCGTAGCTCAGGGTGGTCTCCACGACGATGTGGATCAACACCATGCTGAGCAGGGCGGACAGGAGCGTGAACCAGGGCAGGACCTGCCACGCGGTGAAGTAGATCTGTCTCGCCGTAACCGCGCGGTTCTCTTTATCGTAAGTCGCGGGCGAGAGCGCCATCACCAGCGCGAGCGCGCCAAAGTGGAATACGCGCCACCAGCTCGCGCCCCATCCCAGGAACGCCGTACCGAGCTCGCCGGGGACGCGAGAAAGCCCGCGATGCAATGAAGTGGCCTGGCGCATGCGCCAATGATACCACCCGCGCATCGGGGCAGCGCTTCCCGCGTGGCGGGAAACCACCGCGCACGCAGCTCCGTCGCGTCCTAAATCAAGCCGTCGAACAACTGCACCCGCACCAGCTCGCCCGGCTTGACCGAGCCGCGCTCATGCTCGAGCACGATGAAGCAGTTCGCTTGCGCCATCGAGCGCAGCACGCCCGAGCCCTGCGCGCCGGTCGGGGCTACGCTCCACTGTCCGCGCTCGTCGCGCGCGAGCAGGCCGCGCTGGAACTCGGTGCGCCCCGGGCTTTTCTTGACGCTGCATGCGCAGGGGGCCTGCAATAGCGGCAGCGTGCAGTCGTCGGTCCGGCCGGACAGGGCGAGCAGCGCCTCGCGCACGAATTGGTAGAAAGTCACCATCACCGCGACCGGATTGCCCGGCAGGCCGAAAAAGTGCGCCTCGTTTCCCGCATGAGCGATCTTGCCGAAAGCCATGGGCCGGCCCGGCTTCATGGCGATTTTCCAGAACACGACTTCACCCAGTTTGCCGAGCAACTCGCGGATGAAATCGGCCTCGCCCACGGACACGCCGCCCGAGGTGATGATCGCATCGGCGTCGGCCGCCGCGGCCTTGAGCGCGCGCTCAAGGCTCGCCTGGTCGTCGCGCACCACTCCCATGTCGATCAGGTCGCAGCCCAGGCGCGACAACATGCCGTAGAGCGTGTAGCGGTTGCTGTCGTACACCTCGCCCGGCTTCAGCGTCGAGCCGACCGAGGCCAATTCGTCGCCGGTCGAGAAAAACGCCACGCGCAGGCGCCGGCGCACCGTTACTTCGGCGAGGCCGAGCGAGGCGATCAATCCCAGTTCGGCCGGACCGACCGCCTGCCCGGCCTCGAGCACGGCTTTGCCCGCGGCCAGGTCTTCGCCCGCAAGGCGGCGATTCTGGCCGCGCTTCTGCCCGGCGGGGATGCGCACCTTGTCGCCTTCGGTCTGGACGATTTCCTGGATCACCACGGTGTCGGCGCCTTGCGGCATCACCGCCCCGGTCATGATGCGCACGCATTCGCGCCTGCCCAGCTTGCCGGCGAACGCTCGTCCGGCGAAGGCGCTGCCGGCCAGGCGCAGTTCGGTCTCTCCCGCGGCTTTCAGATCGGCATGGCGCAAGGCATAGCCATCCATGGCGGCGTTGTCGTGCGCGGGCACATCGAGCGTGGAGATGATGGGTTCGCCGAGCACGCGTCCGAGCGCCGCTCGCACCGCAAGCTTCTCATTGGTCGCGACCGGGACGAGGAGGGAGCGGATGACCTCGCGCGCCTTCTCCACTCTGAGCGCGTTCGGATCGTAAGCCTCGATGCAGCTCACGACGCGCGCGAGCGCGTCGCCGGAGGTGACGCCAGCGGGGGAGTCGCCGGATGGCGGCGAGAGGCGCTCGAGCGCCGCGGCAGCCGCGGCAGCGATGGCGGGCGCGGCGTGCGTGCCGGTTTCGGCGGTCGTTTCCGCCTCAGTGTTTCCGTCCTCAGACGTTCCCTCCTCTAGGTTTGCCAGCTCCTCGCGCGTATTGATGTTGCTGAACGCCTCGGCCCGGTCGTCGAAGTTTACTTCGACCATGGCTAGGCTTGCGTACCAGGCGTCGATCTTGCGTCCGCCGCCTTTGAGGAAATTGCTGAGGTGCTCGAGCACGCCGCGGCGCGCGAGGCAGAACACGGGGTGCGGCTGGTCGCCGGTCTTGGCGACGGCGAGTTCGGCGCCGGATTCATTCAACCGCGCCAGCAGGCGCTCGACCAGATCCTCGGGCAGGAAAGGCGAATCGCAGGGCACCGAAGCGAGGTAGGGGCGGCGCGACACCGACAGTCCGGCGTGCAGCCCGGCGAGCGGGCCGGCAAAATTGCCGATGGCGTCGCTGACCACGCGCACGCCGAAAGTCTTGTAGGCGTCGTGGTTCTGGTTGGCATTGATGATGATGCCGCCGACCTGCGGCGCTAGGCGTTCGTAGACGTGGTCGACCAGGCGCTTGCCGCGGAAAAGTTCCAGCCCCTTGTCGACATTGCCCATGCGCCGGCCTTGGCCGCCAGCGAGGATAAGTCCGGTGACGCTGTCCTTGATGCGGTCGGCGTTCATGCGATCACGGTCGGATTGACCGATCTTACGAAACGCTGTTTGCCGGTGAACAGCAGGTAATGTCTGCCGCTGGCGCGGCCGAGCATGGTGATGCCTATCTTTTGGGCGATCGCGTGGCCCATTTGCGTCAGGCCGGAGCGCGACACGAGGAAGGGGATGGACATTTGCGCTGCCTTGATCACCATTTCGGAGGTGAGCCGCCCGGTGGTATAGAAAATCTTGTCCGAGCCGTCCATGTTCTCCAGCCACATCTCGCCGGCAATCGCGTCCACGGCGTTGTGCCGTCCCACGTCTTCGATGAAGCTCAAGATGCGGCTCGCGCCGGGCTCGTTCGTCGCCAGGGCGCAGCCGTGCACCGCGCCCGCGGTTTTGTAGATGGTTTCATGCCGGCGCACCTCGCCCATCAGGGCGTAGAGCGTTTCCTCGGACAGGCGGACATCATCGCGCAGCTTTACCTGGTCGATTTCCTGCATCAAATCGCCGAACACCGTGCCCTGGCCGCAGCCGGTGGTGACCGTGCGCTTTTTCATTTTGTCCGTCATGTCCTTCGCGCGCGCGCGCGTCCGCGCGCCCGCGGCCTTGCGCGTGCTCACCACCACCGAGTCGGTCTCCCAGTCCACCTGCACCGCGGCGATTTCTTCGATCGATTGCACCAGCCGCTGGTTGCGCAGGTAGCCGAGGGCCAGCGCTTCGGGCGCCTGGCCGAGGGTCATCAGCGTCACGATTTCGCGTTTGTCGACGTAAAGCGTAAGCGGGTTTTCGCCGGCGATGGCGGTGGGCACCATCTCGCCGCGCTCGTTGATTGCCTCGATGTCGAAGGTGAGCGGGCGGCTGGCGCGGGTGATTTCAGGACGATAGCGCGGCTTCATGACAATGTCGTCTTGGCGCAGCGGTTTGCGTGCAGCGGCATGGGGTCAGCCGCCGATGTAGGACATTTCGATCTTGCGCTCTTGCGCCGTCGCCGCGGCGCGGATTTCGGAATAGCGGTCATCGCGCGCGCCCCACACGGCGGCGATCGCGGCGCGGATTTCGGCGTCGGACTTTCCCTCGCGCAGCAAGGCGCGAAAGTCGTAGCCTGAAGTCGCGAACAAGCAGGTATAGAGCATGCCCTCGGTGGAAATGCGCGCGCGGGTGCAGGAGCGGCAGAACGCCTGGGTCACCGAGGAGATGACGCCGATCTCGCCCTTGCCGTCGCGGTAGCGCCAGCGCTTGGCGACTTCGCCCGGGTAATTGGGATCGATCGGGTCGAGCGGCAGGTGCGCGGCGATCATGCGGATGACTTCGCGCGATGGAATCACGTCGTCCATGCGCCAGCCGTTGGTCGCGCCCACGTCCATGAACTCGATGAATCGGAGGACGTGGCCCGAGCCCTTGAACCGGCGCGCCATCGGCAGGATCGAATGCTCGTTCACGCCGCGTTTCACCACCATGTTGATTTTCACCGGCGCAAGGCCGGCCGCGTCGGCGGCATCGATGCCTTCGAGCACCTTGGCCACCGGGAAATCGGCATCGTTCATGGCCATGAAGGTCGAATCGTCCAGCGCATCCAGGCTCACGGTGACGCGCGCGAGGCCCGCGTTTTTCAGCGCACGCGCTTTTCTGGCGAGCAGCGAACCATTGGTGGTGAGCGTGAGTTCGATGCCCTCGCCGTTGGGCAGGGTAATGGCAGCGAGCATTTCGATCAGGCGCTCGAGGTTCCGGCGCAGCAGCGGTTCGCCGCCGGTGAGCCGGATTTTCTCGATGCCATGGTTCGCGAAAATCTTCGCCAGGCGCGCGATTTCCTCGAAGGACAGGAGTTGCCCATGCGGGAGGAAACGGTAGTCCTCCCCGAACACTTCCCTGGGCATGCAGTAAGTACAGCGGAAATTGCAGCGATCGGTGACCGAGATGCGCAAGTCCCGCAAAGGCCGGCCCAGCCCGTCCTGCGCGCGGCCGGCGGCAGAACCGGTCACCGGCGGCAAGGGCTTGCGCCGTCCCGCGTCGACCAGTGCGATAACCCTTTCGGTCATGTGGCTGTTTCGTTCGAATCAGGTCGCACATCATAGCAGAGCGACTGCATCGCTAGTATAGTTGTCGCGTATGAGCCATCCGGTTATTTCGATCGCGGTAATCATGGAGCGGCGCGCGCTCGCCAATCGCTGGCAGGCGCAGACCTGGGAGGCCATCGGCATCATTCCGGATCCCGGCGACGCGGCGCCGCCGCGGGTGTTGTTGCAGGACGAGGTGCGGGTGCAATGGTTGCACGGCGGCTTCGAATTGAAGCTTTATCGCGACGAAGCCGAGAACTATTACCTCAACCTGTCTGCGGTGCAGCCCTGCGTATTTATCGCCTGGCGTATGGAGGGGGAAATGGCGACCCCCAAGTTCGTCACCGTCAGTTACGGCGAGGGGGCGCGCTTCATGGACGCGGATGAACAGGTAGACGCGGTCCCGATGCCGCGCGACATGTGCGATTGGCTGGGCGAATTCGTCAATGATAATTACAAGCCCGAACCGAAAAAGCGCAGCCGCGCGCCCTCGTTCAAGGGCGCCAAAAGGGGTTAGGCGTGGACGACAAAGAACCCTTTCTCTCGCGCTGGTCGCGGCGCAAGCTGGAAGCTAAAGAGGACGCGCCTGCCGGCGCAGCGCAGGCAGCCGAGTTGCCGGCCGCCGCTCCTGCCGCGCCGCTTCCTGTGGCGAAGGAAGCGGCGGTGCCCGGAGCAGGCGAGGGCGCAAGCCCCGAATACCGGGAATTCTTCGATCCCCAGGTCGACGAGAACTTGCGCCGCACGGCTTTGAAGGAACTGTTCGGCGAGCCGCACTTCAATGTCATGGACGGCCTCGACACTTACATCGACGACTATTCCAAGCCCGATCCTATTTCCGAATCGATGCTGCGCCAGCTCAATCAGGCGAAAGACCTGTTCCTGTTCGACGACGAAAACAAGGCAAGCGGGAGTGCCTACGGGCAAGCACCGGCGGCGGCCGGGGGAGCCGCAGCGGCTGAGCCTGCAGCGACAGCCGCTACGACCACGCCGCGGCAAGTGTCGCCGGCGAGCGCGTCCGATGCGGCTGCGGGCGCCGCGACCGATGCCGCCGATAAAGGATAAGAAAGCGATGTCTGCCGAGAAGACCATTAAGCTGTGCGATTGCAACCGGACCATGGCGCTGGACGCCAAGGCATTGGCCGCCGCATTGAAGCTCGGCTCGCCCGTCACCATCCACACCGAACTGTGCCGGCGCGAAGTCGGCGCGTTCCACGAGGCCGTGCGAAACGGTGATTGCCTGGTGGCCTGCACCCAGGAAGCGCCGCTGTTCGCCGAACTCTCCGACCGGGCCGGCGCCCTACACGCGCTCAAATTCGTCAATATCCGGGAGACCGGCGGCTGGTCGAAGGAATCCAGGCTAGCCATGCCCAAGATCGCTGCGTTGCTGGCATTGGCCGATCTGCCCGAGCCCGAACCGGTGGCCAGCACCGGTTACCGCTCGGACGGTCAGTTGCTCATTGCCGGTCCGGCGGAAGTCGCGGTGCAATGGGCCGAACGGCTCAAGGACAGGCTGGAAGTGAGCGTGCTCGGGACCAGTAGTTCCGGCGGCGAGCTTCCGGCGGTGCGCAACTACCCGGTTTGGTCGGGCAAACTGAAGTCGGTTAGCGGTTATCTTGGCGCGTTCGAGGTCGGATGGGAGCAGGCAAATCCGATCGACCTAGAAGTCTGCACGCGCTGCAATGCCTGTATTCGCAGTTGCCCGGAACAGGCCATCGATTTCAGCTATCAGATCGATCTGGACAGGTGCAAGTCGCATCGCGCCTGCGTCAAGGCCTGCGGCGACATCGGCGCCATCGATTTCGAACGCGTCGAGCGCGCGCGCAGCGAACGTTTCGATCTGGTGCTCGACCTGGGCACCGAGCCTGCGATCAAATTGAAGCGGCCGCCGCAGGGCTACCTTGCCCCGGGGCGCGATCCGCTCGCGCAGGCCCTCGCCGCCGGGCAGTTGGCGCAATTGGTGGGCGAGTTCGAGAAGCCCAAATTCTTCGCCTATGACGCGAGGATCTGCGCGCACAGCCGCTCGGCCAAGGCAGGCTGCAACAATTGCATCGATACCTGCTCCACCGGGGCGATTTCGGCCGACGGCGATTACATCAAGGTGGAACCGCAGCTATGCATGGGCTGTGGCGGTTGCGCCACCGTCTGTCCCTCGGGCGCAATGACGCACCTATATCCGCGCGTGTCCGATTTGGGTCAACGGCTCAAAGTCCTGCTCCGCACGTATCGCGAGGCCGGCGGAAAAGATGCCTGCATTCTGTTTCACAATGCAGAGGCGAGCAGTGATCTGATCGCAATGCTCGGCCGCCGCGCGCAGCCGGGAAAAAGCGGCGGCCTGTCGGCGCGGGTGATTCCGCTGGAGGTCCATAGTGTCGCCGCGCTCGGAATGGATACCTTGCTCGGCGCGCTCGCCTACGGCGCCAGCCAGGTCGTGCTGCTGGCGTGCGCGCGGGAGGCGGATGAATACGGCGCGGCCGTGGAAAAGCAAATGCGCCATGCCCAGACCATCGTCAACGCCCTGGGCTATGCCGGCATGCACTTCAAATTGCTCGCCGCCGAATCCGTGGCCGTGCTGGAGCGCGAGGTCTGGGCGCTCGCACCGGCGCGGACGGTTACCGATCCGGCAACGTTCAACCTGAGCGCGGAGAAGCGCGGCACCCTGGAGTTCGCCATCGAGCATCTGGCCAGGTTCGCGCCCGTGCCGCAGGAAGTCATTGCCCTGGAGCAGGGCGCGCCCTGGGGCCGGGTCAGGGTCAACCGCGACACCTGCACGCTGTGCATGGCCTGCGTCGGCGCCTGTCCGGTATCAGCACTGGTCGATGGCCGCGACCAGCCCTTGCTCAAATTCATCGAGCGCAATTGCGTGCAATGCGGCCTGTGCGTCAATACCTGCCCGGAGAAGGCGGTCACGCTCGAACCCCGGCTGCTGCTTGGCCCCCAGGCCAAGGCGGAGCAGGCGCTGCACGAAGCGGTGCCCTTCAACTGCGTGCGCTGCGGCCTGCCGTTTGGCAACAAGCAGATGATCGACAACATGATGGGCAAATTGGGCACGCACTCCATGTTTTCAGGCGATGGCCTGAAGCGCCTACAGATGTGCGGCGATTGCCGCGTGATCGACATGATGGAAAACAAGGATGAGCAGACCATTTTCGGTGTCAAGCCATGACGGTCCGGATTGAAGCGCCAAGGCCGGCCTCCCAGGTGTCACCCGAGGATGGCGCTCGCGCCGATTTCTACACGCTGATCTCACGCCTGTTCCATGCCGGACCGGACGCCCAGTTGCTGGCCGCGATCGCAGGGGCGGGTGATATCACCGGTGAAGATGAAACCGCCCCTCTGGCCGCGGCCTGGAGGGCGCTGCGCGCCGCCGCGGCGGCGATGGACGCGGAGGCGGCGCGGGAAGAATACGATCACGTGTTCGTCGGCACGGGCAAGGCTGAAATCACCCCATATGCCTCGCACTATCTTGCTGAATCGATGCAGGAACGGGTGCTGGTGCGGCTGCGCGTAGCGTTGGCTGAAATGGGGCTGGCGAAGAACCAGTCCGCGGCCGAGTACGAAGATCATTTGTCGGGTTTGTGCGAAGTCATGCGCCACCTCATTTTTTTTGGTTCCGACGATGTTGCAGTGCGGAAACAAAAATCATTTTTTTTGGAGTATCTTGTTCCTTGGTATGCGGCTTTTTGCGCTACGGTGCTGGCTTCGCCCAATACTGATTTTTATAAGCATGTGGCCCGTTTCGTCAAAGCATTTCTGGATGTGGAAAGCAGTTCTTTCGAGATGATCTGACCGTTGGCGCCGGTCGCTAGTGAGGAGACCAACATGAGTCAAGGCAAGACCAGGCTGAGTCGCAGGAATTTCCTGTTCGTGGTCGGCGCAAGCGGCGCCGCAAGCGCGGCCGCCATTGTGGCGACGACCGTTCCGCAAGCGCCGCCGGTGGCGAGCGGAAACGACAAGCGAAAAACAAGAGGCTACCAAGCCTCCGAGCACATCCGCAAATACTACAAAACCACCAAAGTCTGAGGAGGCGCCATGTTACTCACCCGCAAATCTGCAACGGCGCCCTCGGCGCGGAGCCGCCTGGCCACAGGCCTGGCGGGCATGCTGGCCAAGACCATAGACCGCCGCGCATTCCTCAAGCGCTCCGGTTTGGCCACTGGAGCCGGCGCGTTCGCGAGCCAACTGCCTTTCAACCTGATCGGCAAGGCCGAGGCCGCAAGCGATGCGACCCAAGCCGGCAAAGTCGAAGTGAAGCGCACCGTCTGCACCCACTGCTCCGTCGGTTGCGCCATCGACGCCGTGGTGCAGAACGGCGTGTGGGTGCGGCAGGAGCCGGTATTCGACTCGCCGCTCAACCTCGGGGCGCACTGCGCCAAGGGCGCGGCGGTGCGCGAGCACGGCATGACCGAGAACTCGCACCGCCTGAAATACCCGATGAAGCTGGAGAACGGCAAGTACAAACGCATCAGTTGGGATCAGGCCCTCACCGAGATCAGCGGCAAGATGCTGGAACTGCGCAAGGAGTCCGGCCCCGACGCGCTGTATTTCGTCGGATCGAGCAAACACAACAACGAGCAGGCCTATCTGATGCGCAAGTGGGTGTCGCTCTGGGGCACCAACAACTGCGACCACCAGGCGCGCATCTGCCACTCGACCACGGTCGCGGGCGTCGCCAACACCTGGGGCTATGGCGCGATGACCAATTCCTATAACGACATGCAGAACACCCGCGCGATGATGTTCATCGGCTCGAACGCGGCCGAGGCGCATCCGGTATCGATGCTGCACTCGCTGCATGCGAAGGAAGGCGGCGCGAAGATGATAGTGGTCGATCCGCGTTTCACCCGTACTGCGGCCAAGGCCGACCAGTACGTGCGCATCCGCTCGGGCACCGACATCCCGTTCCTGTTCGGCGTGCTGTACCACATCTTCAAGAACGGCTGGGAAGACAAGCAGTACATCAAGGATCGCGTCTACGGCATGGACAAGGTGTATGCCGACGTGATGGCGAAATGGACCCCGGACAAGGTGCAGGAAGCCTGCGGCGTGCCCGAGGCGGAGGTGTTGAAGGTTGCCGAAACACTGGCGAAGAACCGCCCGAGCACCGTCGTCTGGTGCATGGGCCAGACGCAGCACACCATCGGCAACGCCATGGTGCGCGCCTCCTGCATCCTGCAGCTCGCGCTCGGCAACGTCGGCACCTCGGGCGGCGGCACCAACATCTACCGCGGCCACGACAACGTGCAGGGCGCGACCGACGTCGGCCCCAACCCCGATTCGCTGCCCGGTTACTACGGCATCATCCCCGGCGCCTGGGCGCACTGGGCCAAGGTGTGGAACGTCGATCTCGCCTGGCTGAAAAAGCAGTTCGCCAGCGAGGCGATGATGACCAAACCCGGCATCACGGTGTCGCGCTGGATCGACGGCGTGATGGAAAAGAACGAGCTGATCGACCAGGATTCGAACATCCGCGGCGTGTTCTACTGGGGCCACGCGCCCAACAGCCAGTCGCGCGGCCTCGAGATGGTCAAGGCGATGCAACTGCTCGACCTGCTGGTGGTGATCGATCCGTATCCTTCCGCGACGGCGGCGATGGCGAACATGAAGGTGGATGGTGTCGCCACCAACCCGAAGCGCGCCGTGTACCTGCTGCCGGCGGCGACGCAGTTCGAGACCGTTGGCAGCGTCACCGCGTCCAACCGTTCGCTCCAGTGGCGCGAGAAAGTCATCGAGCCGCTGTTCGAATCCAAGCCCGATCACACCATCATGTATCTGTTTGCGAAGAAACTCGGCTTTGCCGACGAACTGGTGGGCAAGAAGGACGGCAAGCAGAACATCGCGGTGGCGAAGGATGAACCCGCGGTCGAAGACATCCTGCGCGAAATCAACCGCGGCACCTGGACCATCGGCTATACCGGCCAGAGCCCCGAGCGCTTGAAGCTGCACATGAAGAACATGCACACCTTCGACGTGAAAACGCTGCGCGCCAAAGGCGGCCCCTGCGACGGCGAGTACTTCGGCCTGCCCTGGCCCTGCTACGGCACGCCGGAAATGAAGCATCCGGGCTCGCCCAACCTGTACGACACCTCCAAGCACGTGATGGAGGGCGGCGGCAATTTCCGCGCCAACTTCGGCGTGGAGAAGGACGGCATCAACCTGCTGGCCGAAGACGGCTCCCACTCCAAGGGCGCCGACCTCACCACCGGTTATCCGGAGTTCGACCACGTGCTGCTGAAGAAACTGGGCTGGTGGGACGAATTGAGCGACACGGAGAAGACGGCGGCGGAGGGCAAGAACTGGAAAACCGACCTCTCCGGCGGCATCATCCGCGTGGCCATGAAGAATCACGGCTGCCATCCCTTCGGCAACGCCAAGGCGCGCGCGGTAGTGTGGAACTTCCCCGACGGCGTGCCGCAGCACCGCGAACCGCTGTACAGTCCGCGGCCCGACCTCGTCGCCAAGTACCCCACGCACGACGACAAGAAAGCGTTCTGGCGCCTGCCGACGCTGTACAAGTCGGTACAGGAAAAGAACAAGGACATCTCCAAGCAATTCCCGATCATCCTCACCAGCGGCCGCCTGGTCGAATACGAGGGCGGCGGCGAGGAGACGCGCTCCAATCCCTGGCTGGCCGAACTGCAGCAGGAGAACTTCGTCGAGATCAATCCGAAAGCGGCCAACGACCGCGGCATTCGCAACAACGAGCTGGTCTGGGTGAAAACCCCAACCGGAGCCCGGATCAAGGTCAAGGCCATGGTCACGGAACGCGTCGGGCCGGATACCGCGTTCATTCCGTTTCACTTCTCCGGCTGGTGGCAGGGCAAGGATATGCTAGGTCAATATCCGGACGGGGCGGCGCCGATCGTGCGCGGCGAGGCGGTCAATACCGCCACCACCTACGGCTATGACTCGGTGACCATGATGCAGGAAACCAAGACCACTCTGTGCCAGATCGAGAAATTTCAGGGATAAGGAGAAACCACCATGGCCAGAATGAAATTCCTGTGCGACGCCGAGCGCTGCATTGAGTGCAACGGCTGTGTGACTGCCTGCAAGCAGGAGAACGAAGTGCCCTGGGGCGTG
>SCTX01000159.1 GCA_004298385.1 Betaproteobacteria bacterium
TCACCGACATGCACGTGGCCGGCAAGCTGGGCATTGTTGGCAAAAATCGTATGGTCCCCGATCCGGCAATCGTGCGCCAGGTGCACATAGGCCATGATCCAGTTGTCGTTGCCCAGGCGGGTGACGCCGGCGTCCTGCGCGGTGCCGCAGTTGAAAGTGCAGAACTCGCGTATGGTATTGCCGTCGCCGATCTCCAGCCGCGTCGGTTCGCCCGCGTATTTCTTGTCCTGCGGCGGCGCGCCCAGCGAGCAGAACTGGAAGACGCGGTTGTCCTTGCCTATCCTGGTGTGGCCTTCGATCACCACATGCGGGCCGATGCGGGTATCGTTCCCGATCTCGACATGCTCGCCGACGATGCTGTAGGCGCCGATGCTGACATTGGCGCCCAGACTGGCCTTGGGATGGACGAGGGCGCTCGCGTGGATCATTCTATCGGACGCAGAGTGCAAAGCAGCTCCGCTTCGGCAACGAGCGCCTTGCCGACATAAGCCTTGCCGGCGTATTTCACCACCGAGCGCACGCTGCGTTCGATGCTCACCTCCAGCACCAGTTGGTCCCCGGGCGTCACCGGTTTCTTGAAACGCGCCCGGTCGATGCCGGCGAAATAATACACGGACTTGTCGTCCGGTTTGATGCCCATGGTGCGAAAAGAAAGGATCGCTGCCGCCTGTGCCATGGCCTCGACCACCAGCACGCCGGGCATGACTTTGTAATACGGAAAATGGCCGTTGAAATAGGGCTCGTTGACGCTGACGTTTTTCAGCGCGCGGATGCGCTTGCCCAGCTCGCATTCGATCACCCGGTCTATGAGCAGGAACGGGTAGCGGTGGGGCAGATACTCAAGGATTTCCTGGATGTTCAAGCTTTCTCCTTCGGCAGTGACAACTGTTGCTCGATATCGCGCATCCGTTCGCGCAGCGCGGCAATATGGCGCAGACGCGCCATATTGCGCGCCCAGTTGAGGCTGTCCTCGGCCGGATGACCGCCATAGGTTCCGGCTTTCCGAATCGACTTGGTGACCACGGCGGCGGCGTGGATGATGACGCGATCGGCGATATCGAGGTGTCCCACGATGGCGACGGCACCGCCGATCATGCAGTGCTTGCCGATGCGCGAGCTGCCGGCGATTCCGGTGCAGCCTGCGATCGCAGTGTGCGCGCCGATGTGCACGTTGTGTCCGATCTGGATCAGATTGTCCAGCTTGACCCCGTCCTCGACGACGGTGTCGTCCAGCGCGCCACGGTCTATGCAGGTGTTGGCGCCGATTTCGACGTCGTCACCGATCAGCACCCTGCCTACCTGAGGGATCTTGCGCCAGGCGCCATGGTCTTGCGCGATGCCGAAGCCGTCGGCCCCAATCACCGCGCCGGAGTGCACCAGCGCGCGTCGTCCGAGGCGGCACTCCGGATAAATAGTGACGCGCGCATGCAGGCGGCTGACCGCGCCGATCTCGACCCCATCGCCAATGTGGCAGCCCGGGCCGATCACCACGCCCTTGCCCAACTTGACCCTGCGGCCGACATAGGCGCCGGCGCCGATGCTGGCGCTGGCCGGAATCCTGGCGCCGCGCTCGACTATCGCAGTCCTGTGCACCCCGGGCTTGATCGCCTGCGGCGGATTGAACAGAGCCGACACCTTGGCGAAGTAAAGGTAGGGTTCATCGCAGATGATGCGCGGCAGATCGGTAAGGCCGCTGTCGGCCTTGCCCAGGATGACTGCGCCCGCGCCTGTGCCGGCAAGCTGCTTGCGGTATTTGCCCTGGGTGAGAAAGCTGATGTGCTCGGCGCCGGCGCTCTCCAGCGTCGCAACCTGACTGATCGGCGTCTGCGGGTCGCCGAGGATTTCACCACCAAAGCGTTCTACGATCTGGGCCAGGCGATATTTCTCAGCCTTAGCCATCGGCGTTGACTATTTCCCTGCCGGTTTGTCTTCCAGTGCCTTGATCACCTTGTCAGTGATGTCGACGCGAGGACCGGCATAGACCGCCTCCTGGAAGATGATGTCGTACTTGTCCGCCTCGGCAATAGCTTTGATGGTGCGGTTGGCTCGTTCGAGCACCGCGGCCAGTTCCTCGTTGCGCCGCTGATTGAGATCTTCGCGGAATTCACGCTGCTTGCGCTGGAAATCCTTGTTCAGATCGCCGAACTCACGTTCCTTGTTGCGGCGCTCGGTTTCCGGCATGGTGACCGCGTTTTTCTCCAGGCTTTCCTGCAGCTTGCGAATCTGCTCGGCCATTTTCTGCATCTCCTGATCGCGCTTGGCGAATTCCTGCTCGATCTTCTTTTGCGCGCGCACCGCCGGGGCGGCGTCACGGAACACCCTTTCTGTGTTGACGAACCCGATTTTGAAATCGGCGGCGGCAGCCGTGCCGCCGATCAATGCAATTAACGCGACAAATACGAGTTTTCTCAACCTTGTCTCCTCAACCCCTAAAAGATCTGCCCAAGCTGGAACTGAAAATGCTGCTTATTATCCACCGGTTTCGCGTTGAGAGGCAGGCCGTAACTGAGGCGCAGCGGTCCCATGGGCGAATACCAGTTGAACGAAAGTCCGGTCGAATAGCGCAATTCCGACAAGCGCATTTTTTCATCCGCACCGAATACCTGACCGGCGTCTAGGAACAGCCCCAAGCGCATCGAACGGTCCACCCCCGTTCCGGGCACCGGGAACAACACCTCGGCGTTTCCGACCAGGCGCTTGTTGCCCCCAAGGATGGCGCCGAGGGAATCGCGCGGGCCGAGTGAATATGAATTGAAGCCGCGCACCGAGCCGGCGCCACCCGCATAATAGTTCTTGTAAAACGGCAACGGCTTTCCGCCCATGCCATCGGCCGCACCGATCTCGCCGTTGAGCGCCAAGGTATATGTCCGAGATATCGGGTAATACCACTGCACCTGCTCGGTGAGCTTGTAGAATTTCAGCGTGCCGCCCGGTAGCCCGACCTCCAGGTTCGCACGGACCAAGCTACCCTTGGTGGGCGTAATCGTGCTGTCGCGCCGGTCGCGTATCCAGCCTATTGTCCCCGGAATGGAGTTGTTATTGTTGCCGAATATATTTACAAAATCCTGGTATCTTTGCGGACTGGTCTGATCGACGCCGAGTCTGGTGTTTTCGACGCCAACGCCGAAGCCGAGATTATCTATTTCGGTCAGCGGCACGCCATAGCGCACCCCTCCGCCGATCGTGCTGGTGGTGTAAAAGCCCAATCCCAGCAAAGAAGCATCGACGCGGCGATCGTAAAGGTCGAAGCCGCGGCTGACCCCATCCACCGTGTAATAGGGGTCGGTGTAGCTTATGCCGATGTTCTTGTTTATTTTGCTGGTGTTGAGTTGCAGGCTGAGGTACTTGCCGCTGCCAAAAATGTTCTGCTGCGTGATCGAGCCGCTCAGGATCACCTTTTCCGTGCTTGAAAATCCGCCGCCGAGCATGATGGCGCCAGTCGGTTTTTCCTTGACTTTAAAGTCCACGTCCACCTGGTCGGGGGCACCCGGCACGGCCGGCGTGTCCACGTCGACTTCCGAGAAATACTCCAGACGCTGCAGGCGCTGTTTCGACTTCTGTATCTTGTCGCCGTCGTAGTAGGCGCCCTCGAGTTGGCGCATCTCGCGGCGGACGACCTCGTCGCGGGTGCGGCTGTTGCCGGAGATGTTTATGCGGCGCACGTACACCCGCTGCCCCGGATCTATCATTATCGTCAAAGCGACGCGCTTGGCGGCTTTGTCCAATTCGGGAACTGCGTTGGCGTTGGCGAAAGCGTAGCCTTCGTTGCCCAAGCGGTCGGTGATTTTCTTGGTGCTCTCGCTCAGCTTTTCGCGCGAGAAGGTCTCGCCCGGTTTCAACTGGATCAGCCGGCGCAATTCGGCCTCCGGCAGAAGCATTTCCCCGCCGAGGTTGACATCCGATACGGTGTATTTATCGCCTTCGGCAACGTTGATCGTGATGTAGATGTCTTTCTTGTCCGGCGTGATCGATACCTGCGTCGATTCGATATTGAACTCGAGATAACCGTTGTTGAGATAGTGCGAGCGCAACGTTTCCAAGTCACCGGACAATTTCTGCTTCGAATACTGATCGTTCTTGGTGTACCAGGTCATCCAACCCGGCGTCTGCAGAACGAACAACTGCAACAGATCCCTTTCCCTGAACGCCCGGTTGCCGATGATGTTGATCTCGCGAATCTTGGTTACATCGCCTTCGGTGACGGAAAAACTGACGCCCACGCGATTGCGCTCGAGCGGCGTAACCGTGGTGACCACGCTGGCGCCATAGCGCCCGCGCGCCAGGTATTGGCGTTTGATCTCCTGCTCGGCCTGATCGAGTAGCGCCTTGTCCAGCGACCGTCCTTCGGCCAGGCCGATGTCGCGCACTCCCTTTCGCAATGCATCTTTATCGAATTCCTTGTTGCCGATGAAGTCGATCTGCGACACGGCCGGGCGCTCCTCTACCATTACGATCAGCACATCGCGCTGGACTTCCAGTCGCACGTCCTTGAAAAAACCGGTCGCGAACAGGGCTTTGATCGCCGCGGCGGCCTTTTCATCGGTCATGGTCTCGCCGACTTTGACCGGGAGATAGCTGAATACCGTGCCGGCCTCGATGCGCTGGATTCCCTCCACGCGGATGTCGCGCACCACGAAAGGATCGAATGCGTGCGCGACGCCTGCCCACAGGGACAGAAGAGCGACGACGAGGAGTCTGATCATGTTCTGGCTTAGCCGGAAATCAAGCGGTTAATATCGTTGTAGAAGGCAAACGCCATCAGGACCAGCAACAGCGTGAGCCCAAGTTTCTGGCCGATTTCCATCATTCGATCCGATACCGGGCTGCCTTTAAAAATTTCGATCGTATAATACATCAAATGTCCCCCATCCAATAATGGAATCGGCAGCAGGTTAAGCACTCCGAGGCTGATACTGATCAGCGCGAGGAAACTCAGGTACGAGACGAGACCGAGCTGCGCCGACTGGCCGGCATAATCGGCGATGGTTACCGGCCCGCTGAGATTCTTCCATGAAACCTGCCCGATCAGCATCCGTCCAAGCATTCTGACGCTGAATACGGATGTGTCCCAGGTTTTTTCGACTGCCTTCGCCAACGCACTTGCGACGCCATAGCGCACCACGCCAACGAGTTCGTCCATGGCCTGCTGATCGAGCTTTGCCGCCGCGCCTATACGCCCTACTGTCGAGCCGTCCTGCAGCACCGTTTGCGGGACGAGCGCGAGCTCGCCGCGCTCGCCTCCGCGCTCGTATGTCAGCCACAGTTCCCGACCAGGATGGTTGCGCACCAGTTCCACCAGAGCGTCCCAGGAAAATATTGGCTTGCCGTTGGCGCTAAGGATGAGATCGCCCGTCTGGAGCCCGGCCTGTTCGGCCACGCTGCCGGACACGATCCGACCGATCACCGGCTTGATTTCAGGCCGGTAGAGTTTCAGCCCGATCAATGCCAGCGTGTCGCCGTCAAGCTGCTCCGCGTCGAAGGAAGATAGATCGAGCGCGCGCCAGTTGAGCTGCTTGTTTCGGTTGAGCACTTCCACCTTCACCTGCTGCCGTTCAAGCGCAAGTTGCAGCATGCGCCAACGCACTTCCTGCCAGGATGTCACCGGCTCGCCGTTGATCGCGCGTATGGTTTCGCCGGGTTCGAAGCCGGCGCCGGCCGCCGGCGTGCCCGGCTGAGGCAAAGCCACCACTGGCCGCGCTTCCTGCACGCCGTGCATGAACAGCAGCCAGTAGAGCAGAATCGCAAACAGGAAATTGGCAAGCGGCCCGGCGATGACGACGGCAAAGCGCCGCCACACGCTTTGCCGGTTGAAGGCGCGATCGAGTTCCTGCGGCGCCACCTCGCCCTCGCGTTCATCCAGCATCTTGACGTAGCCGCCCAAGGGCACCGCGGCCACCACCCACTCGGTCTGGTCGCGGCCGAATCGCTTCTTCCACAGCGGCAAGCCGAAGCCGATCGAGAAACGCAGCACCTTGACGCCGCAAAGCCGCGCGACGAGGTAGTGCCCGTACTCGTGCACGATGACGAGCGCTCCTAGCGCGATCATGAACGCGGCGATCGTCTGCAGCAGGTTCATACCTTGGCCGCCATTGCATCGATCTGCAACGCGGCATTGCGGCGGGCGGCGGCATCGGCGTCAAGCACGTCATGGAGCGTGGCCAGCGGGCGCGGGCACGAGTCGTTCATCACCGCCTCTATCACCGCCGTGATGGCGAGAAACGGTAAGCGCCGCTCGAGAAAGGCCGCCACCGCGACTTCGTTCGCCGCGTTCAGCGTCGCCGGGCTGGTCCCTCCTTCCTTCAAGGCGCGATATCCCAGGCGCAGCGCCGGAAAGCGCGCATAATCCGGCGGCGCGAAATCGAGCCTGCCTATGCCGGACAAGTCGAGCGAACCCACGCCCGCTTCGATCCGCTCGGGGTAGGCCAGCGCGTGTGCGATCGGCGTGCGCATGTCGGGGTTACCGAGCTGGGCGATGACCGAGCCGTCGGCGTACTCCACCATGGAATGCACCACGCTCTGCGGATGAATCACTACCTGAATCTGCTCGGGCGTCGCGCCGAACAACCAGTGCGCCTCGATGATTTCGAGCGCCTTGTTCATCATGGTGGCGGAATCCACCGAAATTTTGCGCCCCATTACCCAGTTCGGGTGGGCGCAGGCCTCATCGGGCGTGACGCTCTGCAGCCGCTCCAACGCAAGTTCGCGGAACGGTCCGCCCGAGGCGGTCAACAGCACCCGCCGCACCCCGTGCCCGTCCAGGTCGCCAGAGAGGAAATTTGGCAGGCACTGGAATATGGCGTTGTGCTCGCTATCTATGGGCAACAGGGTCGCATGATGCGTACGCACCGCCTCCATGAAGATGGGCCCCGCCATGACCAGAGCTTCCTTATTGGCGAGCAGCAATTTCTTGCCGGCGCGTGCCGCGGCGAGAGTGGGCGCGAGGCCGGCCGCGCCGACAATGGCCGCCATGACACAGTCGACTTCCGGGTGGGCCGAGATCTGCTCCAATCCCGCCTGGCCGATCAGGATTTCCGTGACACCCGCCCCGAGGCGGCTGCCCAGCGCGTCGGCTTGCGCGGCGAGCGCCACTACGGCGAAGCGCGGTTTGTGCCGCAGACACAGTTCGGCCAGCGCATCGATGCGTTCGTTTGCACTCAAGGCAAATATGCGGAAACGCTGCGGATGGCGCGCCGCTACATCGAGGGTGTTAAGCCCGATGGATCCGGTCGCCCCGAGTATCGCAATGTTCTGCGACCTGTTCATAAGAGATACACCAGGGCCGCAACCGGTAGCACCGAAGTGAGGGCGTCAATGCGATCCAGCACGCCACCATGCCCAGGCAGCAGAGCGCCGCTGTCCTTGACGCCGGCG
>SCTX01000160.1 GCA_004298385.1 Betaproteobacteria bacterium
ATCATGGCGGGCTTCAACCGGGAGCGGGTGATGGTGTGCGCCCGCTGGCTGGGCCACATGCAAACGGCGCTGGCCTGGGCATTGGATTACGCCAAGGTCCGCCAACAGTTCGGCAAGCCCATCGGCGCCAACCAGAGCATCGCTTTCCAACTAGCCCAATCCCACGTCGACGTGGAAGCCTCGCGCCTTTATACTTATCATGCCGCGAGCCGCTGGGACAGCGGCTCGCCCATCCAGGACATCATTCTCGACATCTCCTCGGCTAAGCTGTTCGTCACCCAAGCGGTGTACCGGGTGACTCAGGCGGCGTTGCATATCGGCGGCGGCTGGGGCATCACCGAGGAGCTGCCGGTGATGCGCATGGCCCTGGACGCCCTGGTGGCGCCGGTGACGGTGGGCGCTTACGAAATTCAATTGCGGGTGATCGCGAAACAGCTCGGGTTGCCGTGCGATTAAGTTGCCGTGTAATGAATGAAGGGGGAGTGAGATGAAAAAACCAGATCGATCCCTGGGCCGGGTCGCGGCGATCGTCGGCATGGGGGATGCCTACGCGGACGAACAAAATGTCAAGGATCCGCTGCAACTGGCCAACGAAGCCACCTGGGGAGCGATCAGGGATGCCGGCATCAAGAAGGACGACATCGATATTTTGCTCACTGGCCGCGCCCCTTGGGCCGACCGCCGGCCCCAGTGGAACAATATCTTCGCCTCCTACCTGCAACTCCCGGTGCGCATGACCACCGAGCTGACTTTCCACGGCGCCGGGGTCAACGCCATGATCGGCCAGGCGGCCTTGGCCGTAGCCGCGGGCGTGGCCGATTACGTACTGTGCGTTCAGGCGGACGCCGTGCAGTTGTTCATCGACGCCACCGCGGTGGGCGCCGCCACCGACGCCTGCCCCCAGTTCGAGTTTCCTTACGGGCCCACCATTCCCACCATCTACGCCCAGCTGGCCTGCCGTTACATGCACGAATTCGACGTCACCGAAGAGGACTTCGCCGAGGTGGCGGTGCAGCGCCAAGAGTGGGCGGTGCATCACCCCAAGGCGGCCAAGCGCAAGCACGGTCTCATCACCGTGGAAGACGTGATGAAATCTCCCTACATTTCTTCGCCGCTACGGCGCTGGATGTGCGCCGTCTGGGGGCCGGGGGGCACCGCCGGGGCTTTCATCGTTACCAGCGTGGAGCGGGCGGCGCGTGCCAAGAATCCCATCTACATTCACGGTTTCGGCACCTGCACCACGCATGAATATCTGTGCGAGCGCATCAACCTGCGCAAGAGCCGCATTCCGCTGGGGCCGCTGCCCGCCCTCACCACCACCGGCGCCGCCTACGCCGCCAAGGAAGCCTACGAAATGGCGGACATGCAACCCCAAGACATGCAATTAGCGGCCCTCGCCGGTAATTTTTCCCACACCGTACTGGTGCAACTGGAGGACTTGGGCTTCGCTCCCAAGGGCAAGGCCATGGATTTGATGAGAAGCGGCCGCATGCGTCCGGGCGGCGATTTCCCGGTGGATACCAACGGCGGCTGGATGGGTTTCGGCCAGCCGGGCATTTCAGTGGCCGCAGATTCCCTGGTGGAAACTATCCGCCAACTGCGGGGCAATCCCCTGGGGCTCAAGGCCGGCAACAACCCCAAGGTGGCGATGGCCTATTCCGCCGGCGGCATGCTGGCCTGTCACAGCGCCGTAATCCTGGGCACGGAAAAATCGTAAGGAGGACGACCATGCTGGAACAAGGCGAATTCGCGAATTTCAAGGAAAGCTATCCCCAACCCCGGGTCACCCAGGATGCGCTGCCTTATTGGGAAGCGGTCCGTAACAAAAAACTGCTGTTCCAGCGCTGCCCGGCCTGCAGTGGCGCCATTTTCCCGCCGCGCTCCATCTGTCCCATGTGCGATGCCGGCGCCAAGCCAGCATGGGAACAATCCAAGGGCGCGGGCAGCATCTACAGCTTTTCGGTGGTGCACCGGCCGCCTTCCGCGATTTGGAAGAGCCACGCGCCCTACACCATCGGCCTAGTCCGGCTTGACGAGGATTATTTCCTGTTCGCCGAGATCGAAGGCAAGCCGGAGGACATGGCGGTGGACAAGCGGGTGCAGGTGAACTTCCCCGACCGGGAAGTGCCGCTGCCGACCTTCCGCCTGGTATGACGCCGTGAGCCAAGCTGCTCTGCGGCCCTGTTGGAACGCCGCGGCGGAAGGCCGCGCTCCGGCCGAGCAGCAGCGCCTGCGCCTGGAGGGTAGGCGCCGGGTCTCCCTGGTGCGACGTCAGGGTTCGGCGCGAACCCTGGAAGTGCGCCTGCTGCGCCCCGCCACCTCGGTCGCGGAGACCGCTGGCGAGACCGAACGAAGCATCGCGGCGCATCTTTCCAAAGAACTGAGGGTTCCGGTGCAAGCCGGCTTTCACGATCGGCTCCCCTATGTCGGCCACAAGACCCTGCGAGTGGTGGACGAAAAAAAATGCTCCTGTTTCGGCTTATTGACATTGCGGAATGGTTTGACGCAGGAGGTGGAGAAAAGCGAATTCGAGTTATGCGATTCGGCGATGTTGGAGCGGAGGTAGGGAACCCGGCTTTGGTATCGGTTAGACATAGAGGAGGTAGCGATGAGATCGGGAAAAAGGATTTTTGCTTTTTTGGGCGCGACCATTTTGGTATTGTCGTCTTTTGTTGGAGAGGTTGCCGCGCAGCAGATGAAGCTGCGGGTGGCGGATTCGCTGGCGGTGGGGAGTTATATAGCCGAGCAGGGCGCCAAGTATTGGATGCGGGAAGTGACCCGCCTGACCAACGGGGCCGTCGAGTTCGAACACTACCCGGCGGAACAACTGGGCAAGGCCAAGGATCTGCTCGCGCTGACCCAATCCGGGGTGGTGGACATCGGGTATGTAGTGCCCGCTTACGCTTCCGACAAGATGCCCTTGTCCGCCGTCGTGGAATTGCCCGGGAATTTTCAGAATTCCTGCACCGGTACTCTGGCCTATTGGAAACTGGTCAAGGGGGATGGGATTCTCGCCAAGCGCGAATTCGAGCCTAATGGGATCAGGGTGTTGATCGCTTTTGCCGCTTCCCCGTACCAGTTGTTCGCGGCGAGACGGAAGATCGACGGCATCAAAACCATCGAAGGAATGAAACTGCGTACGGCCGGGGGAGCGTCCGACGCCACCGTGCGCACGTTCAAGGGGGTGCCGGTGCGCATTGCCGTTCCGGAACTGCACGAATCGCTATCGCGCGGCACCATCGACGGAATCTTCTTTCCCTACGCCAGCATTATTTCCAATAAGCTGACCGAATTGCTTAAGTATGGAACCGAAGGGGAGAATTTCGGCAGCGGATTGATTACTTATTCCATCAGCGAAGCGCGCTGGCAGAAATTGCCCCAGAACGTTCAGAAAGCCATGAACGAGGCCAGCGAGGCGGCGACGCGCAACCTGTGCGGTTTTACGGATAAGCAAATGGAGATCGACAAGGAGAAAATCCGCCAGCAGGGCGTGGTCCTTGCCCCGCTGCCGCAATCCGAGCGCAAGGAAATCGACGCCAACTTTTCAGTAGTGGCGGGCGAATGGGCGGAAATCTTGGATAAACGCGGCAAGCCCGGCAGCGAAGTGCTGAAAGCGTATCGTGCGGCGTTGCAGGAGTTGCGCTGACCGCGCCGCAATCGTCGCTCAACCCGCTCGCTCTTCGCCGGGTTTCCCCGGCGGAGGAGTGAGCGGAGGCTGGCGGTAGAAAATTAATTCATTCTTTCGAGGAGTCATTCCATGGATTTCGAGCTTTCCGAAGAGCATCAGGCGATCCGGGAAACCGCCCGCCGCTTTGTCGAGAAGGAGTTGCCCCGCAGCCTGATCCTGGCCTGGGTGCGCGAGAAGGTGGAGCCGCCCCGGCAGTTGTTCCGCAAGCTGGGGGAGCTTGGTATGTATGGCTTTCTGCTGCCCGCGAAATACAGCGGGCTGGAGCGCGCCGATCCCATCGGCATGATCGCTTTTGTGGAGCAACTGGCTCGCTGTTCCGCCGCCCTGACCACCGCCTACGGCCGCGCCGCCGTGATCCTGGGTCCGCTGGTGGCAAGTGCCGCCAACAAAGAACAGAAAGACAAGGTGTTGCCCAAAGTCATCGCCGGGGAAACCTTCATGGCCCTGGGCCTCACCGAAGCGGGATCCGGTTCCGATGCCGCCTCGTTGCGGACTCGAGCCCTAAAGCAGGCCGACGGCTCCTACGTGATCAACGGCGAGAAAATGTTTTGCACCCAGGCGCAGTCCGCTGGTTTCATGATTCTCGCCGCCCGCACCGATCCGGAAGCGATCAAGCAGGAAGGCATTTCGCTGTTCCTGGTCGAAGATCCGGGCGCCAATCCGGCCATCGAGATCAATCGGATTGAGACTATGGGCATGGCCATGGTGCCGACCTTCGCGGTGAATTTCCGCGATCTCAAGCTGCCGGCCTCGGCCTTGATCGGCAAGGAAAACCAAGGCTGGAAATACATGCTGCACGGACTGGACAACGAACGCTTGTACCACGGGGCCATCGGCGTCGGTGCTTCCCAGGGCATCATCGACGAGGTGATCCCCTACCTCAAGCAGCGGGTGCAGTTCGGCAAGCCCCTATCCAAGCTGCAATCGGTGCGCCATAAGATCGTGGACATGCAAATGCGGGTGGAAGCTGCGCGGCTGTTGACCTATCGCGGCGCGGCCGTGCTGGCCAAGACCGGCAGTTGTCACAATGAGGCGTCCTACGCCAAGGTGGCCGGCGCCGAGTGCTACATGCACTGCGCCTACACCGGCTTGCACCTCATGGGGGGGCTCGGCTACTGCGTTGATTCCGGCCTGCCCATGCACTTCCAGGATGCCAAGTTGTTCGAAATCGGCGGCGGCGCCATGGAAGTGCAACGCGACATCATCGCCCGGGGCCTGGGGCTTTAAGTGATTCCCGGCGCCAAGCTGGCCACATTGGCGGAAGCCGCGGCCTTGGCCGCAGGCGCGTCCCGCGTCGCCCTGGGGGGCTGGAGTTTCAGCCGCCGGCCGGTGCGGATGGCGATAGAGTGGGTCGTTCGGGGACTACGTTTCGGAGAGCTGGTGGTGATGACTGGCGGGCTGGAAACCGATTTGTTGTTGGCCTCCGGCGTGGCGCGGCGGGTCAGGAGTTTTTATCTGGGCATGGAAGCACTAGGCATGGGCCCTGGGCTCAAGGCCGGTGCCGAAGTGACCGAGGAGACCGAAACCTCCCTGGTGCTAGGGCTGAATGCCGCGGTGGAGGGCGTTTCTTTTCTGCCATTGCCAAAACACCACGGCGAGGCTTTGTCACGGATGCGTCCAGAGCTTAAGGCGGTGTGCTGCCCTTACAGTGGGGCGGAGTATTGGGCCATCCCGCCGATCCCGGTGGATGTGGCCTATATCCATGGATGGCGGGCCGATCCCAAGGGCAATGTGGTGCTGGGAGGGCACAAAGGCGCCGATCGCTTGCTCGCCTTGGCGGCACGGCGCACCGTGGTGACTTGCGAAGAATTGGTGGACGACATTGCCGCCACCGGCGTGGAGGCCGACCTCACCGAACCCTTGGTGGATAAGGTGGTGCATCTGCCTGGCGGCGCCCGGCCCGGCGGCTGCCTGCCGGGTTACGAGCCCGACTGGCCGGCGCTGTTGGAATACGTCGGCCTGGAGCGGGGGGCAGTGACCGAGTGGGCAAAGCGCGGCATTCGGAAGGGGATGGGATGAAATCCGATATCGATACCGCCGAATTGATGACGTGGCTGATGAGCCGCCACCTCGCGCGGGCCGAAGTCATTCAACTAGGTCTGGCTTCGGCCTTGAATCAGGTCGCGGCGCTCTTGGCCCATGCCGTGGCGCAAGGCCGGGGCCCGGCGGTGGAAGACCCGGCGGGGTTGACCTTGAGCCGGGCGTATCGCAGCGCCAGCTTGAGCCGCAGCGAGCGCGCCGCGCAGCAAGGAGCGGTGCGGCGTTTCGAGGCTCCAGAGTGGATTACCCAGATGATGCCGCGGCTCGCCGGACGCATGGGGCAGTTTGTGCGCCCGCTGCAGATCGACTCACGTGGCCGCATCAACACTTTGCAAGTCGCCGACGCCCAAGGCCGTCCGCGGCGCTTCGCCGGATTAGCCGGGCTGGCCGAATTGGCCGAGATCGCCCGGCCGTTTTTCGCCTATCTGCCCCGGCAGGACCGGCGCTGCTTCGTCGATGAGGTCGACTTCGTGGTGTGCGACCCGCTGGCCGCGAACCCGAACCCAGATGCATCGATCGTTTTGGTCACCGACTTGGCGGTGTTCGAATTCACCCGTGACGGTGCCCGGGCGGTGAGCCGCCATCCCAGGGTGTCGAAAACCGTCTTGCGCGAGGCGACCCCTGCGGGCGTGGCGGTGGAGGATGCGGCGGTCACGCAGTTGCCCGATGCCGACACGCTGCGCTTATTGCGGGAGCAAGTGGACCCTTTGGGTATCCGCAACATTGAATTTCTCTACGGCAATGACCGCCGGACCGGGTTGTTGAGGCTCTACGCCGGCGAAGCGGCGCAGCCCTTGCCGTGATTGATGGGTTGATCAGATGGGTGCGTTTGTCTGAGAAACTGAAGGTGGTAACGTGACCGTTGAAACGAAGGAGCAGGAGATGATGAAGCACGTTGGGAAACTGATTGCGGTATGCGGCGTAGTGTTTTCGATGTGGGCAAATCTGGCCGCGGCTCAAGGCACGGAGAAACTCTCCCTGCGTGTGGCGGATTCGCTTCCCAGCGGAAAACACTGGTTGGTGGATAACGGCATTAAGCCGTGGATGGAGGCGGTGACGCGGGCTACGGGAGGAGCGGTAACCTTCGAATATTATCCCTCCGAGCAGTTGGGTAAGACGAAGGACATGCTCGCCTTGGCCCTGTCGGGGGTGACCGATATCGCCTACGTCGTGCCATCCTTCATCTCCGATAATAAAATGCCGTTGTCTGGGGTGGCGGAATTGCCCGGCAGTTTCATCACCTCCTGCCAAGGGACCTTAGCCTATTGGAAGCTGGCCAAGGATGGCATCTTGGCGGAGAAGGATTTTGCGCCCAACGGGGTTCGATTGTTGTTCACTGCGGTGATGCCGCCTTACCAATTCATCACCAGCAAGAAAAAGATCGAATCGCTGAAGGATGTGGAGGGGCTGAAGTTGCGTACCGCCGGCGCGGCCTTGGATCTCACCGCGCGCAAGCTCAAGGCGGTACCCGTACGGCTTTCCACTCCGGAAATCTATGATGCGCTGTCCCGCGGCACTATCGACGGAATGATTTTTCCGTTTTCCAGCCTGGTGCCCTATAAACTCGACAGCTTGGCGAAATATGCGACTCTAGACGAGAGCCTTGGAGCCGTTGTAGTCAATTTTGTCATCAGCGACGCTCGTTGGAAGAAACTTCCGGAGAACGTGCAGAAGGCCATGACGGATGCCGGCGAGGAGACGACCCGGCGGCTTTGCACGGCGCTGGATCAGGACTTGCAAACCGATATTGCCAAACTCAGGCAGGGGGGGCTAGTGACCGTGCAGCTACCGGCGTCCGACAAGAAGGAACTCCAGGGCTTGCTGGCCGGTGTTCAAACGGAATGGGCTGAAACCCTGGACAAGCGAGGCAAGCCGGGAACCGAGGTGTTCAAGGCTTTTCGCGCCGCAGTCCAGCAGTCGCGCTGATCCCGATAGGAACTGCTATCGACACGCGGGCTGGATGCAATGGATGATTTGTTGATTGCCTACGATGGCGCGAGCAAGCAGACTGCTTGGTGGTTGGTGACCGCCTGGCAGGACCGATAAGGCAGGAAGGCTTGTTTGGTCCGAGCAGAATAGACGGGGATCAATGAGGAAAAACGTCACCCCCTCTTCTCTTTTCTGGTGAATCGCGGACGGTAATCGTAGCCCGATACTTGGAGGAAGCCATGACACAGCAAACCATACGCGGCTTGTACTACGAGGATTTCGAGGTAGGCCGCGAGTTCACCACTTCGGCGCGCACGGTGACCCAGACCGACATCGTCAATTTCTCGTGCTTGTCCGGGGACTTCAACGGCGTTCATGCCAATTTCGAGTACTGCAAGACGACGCCGTTCGGAGAGCCCATCGCCCACGGGCCGCTGGTGCTCGCCATCATGGGCGGCCTGTCCTACGCCACCGGCATCAACGACGGCACTCTGTTGACGCTGCTGCAAATGGACGCTTGGCGGATGCTGAGTCCGGTCAAGCACGGCGATACTATCCATATGGTTTCCAAAGTCGTCGACAAGAAGGAAACCAGCAAACCGGACCGCGGGATCATTGTGTTCGAACGCCGCTGCGTAAAGCAGGACGGCAGCATCGCCCAGGAGATGCGGGCGACCATGCTGTACCGTCGCCGCCCCGCCTGATTTTTTAGACCCGAAGCCCGCTACGCGTTGCCACGAGGTGAGTGATTCATGGATTTCTCTTTTTCCCCCGATCAACAGGCCATCCGCGAAGCTGTTTTCAAAATCTGCGAAGGGTTTGGGGACGATTACTGGCTCGCCAAGGACAAAGAGGGCGGCTATCCCCTGGACTTTCACCGGGCTTTTGCTGAGGCCGGCTGGCTGGGCGTTGCCATGCCGGAACAATACGGCGGTTCTGGCATGGGGATTACCGAGGCGGCGATTTTGATGCAGGCGGTCACCGAGTCCTGCGCGGGCGGGACCGGCGCTTCGGCGATTCACCTCAACATCTTCGGCCTGAACCCGGTGGCGGTATTCGGCACCGAGGAACAGAAGCGCCGCATGCTGCCCCCCATGATCGCCGGGAAAGAACGGACCTGCTTCGCCGTCACCGAACCGAACACCGGACTGAACACCTTGAAGCTCAGAACAAAGGCGGTGCGCCAGGGCAATCACTATGTCGTGAATGGCGAGAAGGTGTGGATCAGCTCTGCCCAGGCGGCACACAAGATCCTGCTTCTTGCCCGCACCCAGGAGCCCAACGAAGTCGCTCACCCATCGTTGGGCTTGTCGCTTTTCTATACCGATCTCGACCGCAGATACGTCGAAATCCGCGAAATCGAAAAGATGTCGCGCAAGGCGATAGACGCCAATCAACTTTTCATCGACGGGCTGAAGGTCCCCGTCGATGACCTCATCGGCGAGGAGGGCAGAGGCTTCGAGTATATTCTGCACGGCATGAACCCGGAGCGGGTCCTGGTCGCCGCCGAGTCCGTCGGCATCGGCCGCAACGCGTTGCAGCGAGCAGCCCGGTACGCCGGGGAGCGCATCGTCTTCGATCGCCCCATCGGCATGAACCAAGGTGTCCAGCATCCGCTGGCCGAAGCGTGGATGGAACTCGAAGCGGCCAACCTCATGGTATTCAAGGCGGCCACGCTCTACGACCAGGGCAAACCCTGCGGCCCCGAAGCCAATACCGGCAAGTACCTGGCGGCCCAGGCAGGATTCAAGGCGGCGCAAACCGCAGTGCTGACCCACGGCGGATTCGGCTATGCCAAGGAATTCCACGTCGAGCGCCTGATGCGCGAAGTGATGCTGTTTCGTATCGCTCCTATTAGCGAGCAACTCGTCAAGTGCTTCATCGCCGAGAAGGTCCTGGGCCTGCCGAAGTCCTACTGAAGGGGACCGAGACAGGATCTTCGGCGCGGCTCGGGACAAATTGAGTTGGCCCGATGCAAATCATGTCATGTAATGTTCAATATTTCTCGAGCAGGAGACTTCCCATGGGGCCTTTGAACGGACTCAAAGTGATCGAAATGGCGGGACTGGGGCCCGGACCCTATTGCGCCATGCTGCTCTCCGACCTGGGGGCGGAGGTGCTGCGGGTGGACCGGGCGGTGGAAACCGAACCGAGCATACTGCCCGAGACCCGCTACAACGTCACTGGCCGAGGCCGCCATTCGGTGGCGGTGGACCTGAAGCATCCCGAGGGCGCGGGGGTGGTGCTGCGCCTCGCGAAACAGGCCGACGTGCTTATCGAGGGCTACCGCCCCGGCGTAATGGAGCGGCTGGGGCTTTCTCCGGAAGCGTGCTGGCAGCGCAATCCGCGGCTGATCTACGGACGCATGACCGGCTGGGGTCAGGACGGTCCCCTGGCCGACGCGGTTGGCCACGACATCAACTACATTGCTCTGACCGGAGCCTTGCACGCCATCGGCCGGCAGGGCCAAGCGCCGGTGCCGCCCTTGAGCCTGGTGGGAGATTACGGCGGCGGCGGCTCGATCCTCGCCATCGGCATCCTGGCCGCACTCTACGAAGCCCGGACCTCCGGCAAGGGCCAGGTGGTGGACGCTTCGATCGTTGATGGTACCGCACTGCTGCTCAGCTCCGTGTTGGGCCGGCTGGCGGCGGGTTCGTGGCGAGACGAGCGCGGCGCCAACGTTCTGGACAGCGGTTCGCCCTATTACGAGGTCTATGAAACCGGCGACGGCAAGTTCATGTCGGTAGGCGCCATCGAGCCCAAGTTCTATCGCAACCTGCTCAAGGTGCTAGGCCTGAACGAAGCCGAGCTGCCCGCCCAGAACGACCGCAGCCGTTGGTCTGAACTCAAGGCCCGCTTCGCCGCCGCCTTCAAGACCCGCACCAGGGACGAATGGGACGCCGCCTTCCGCGACGTCGAAGCCTGCGTTGCTCCGGTGCTGTCCCTCAGGGAAGCTCCCGCCCACCCCCACAACCGGGCGCGGGGCACCTTCGTGGAGGCCAACGGCGCGCTACAAGCCGCCCCCGCACCTCGTTTTTCCCGCACTCCTGCAGCCATCCAAGGACCCACCCCGAACCCCGGTCAACATACCCGCGACGCACTGGAGCAATGGGGATTCGGCGCGGCGGACGTGGAAGCCTTGCTGGCCAAGGGCGCCGTGCGAGCGGGGTGAAGTCCGTGTCGGGCGGCGCGTTGCTGTTCCACCTGCTCTCGAAACTCTACGAGCACACCAGCGTGATGATCACGACCAACCTCACCTTCGCCGAATGGCCGAGCGTCTTCGGCGATGCCAAGATGACGACCGCGCTGCTCGATCGCCTGACGCATCACTGCCACATCGTGGAGACGGGCAACGAGTCCTGTCGATTCCACCACAGCAGCGCGACGGCGAAATCGCGCATCAAGGCCAGGGAACAGAGTAGGCGCAAGCCAGCCGCAAAGGACGAGCCATTCTGATCGAACGCGGCGCGGGAAAATCCGCTTCGGGCTACGCCCTGCGCGGCTTCCCCCGCGCCGCCAGAGCACTCATGGTCATGCGAGAAGAGAACGACAACTACGGGAGGACGTCAAAACCAGCGAATACGGTACACTTATCCACAGGCCAGCCTATGACGGGCAGGCAAAACTCCCCTGGTCAAAATTCAACGCGCAGAGCTGGTCAAATTTAAACGCGCGCCGACACTGTCAATTTTCGATTGATATCGATAGACCATGAAAGACCAAGAATTATTCCCACTCGATCATAAACGGCATATCTAAGCCATTGTCCCATTTAGAAGTTCGTTCTGCGAGTAGCATTTTTACCGTCAGATTTACCGTCAACTTGAACTGATCCTGGAAAATTACATTCAGCATCTATCGAGATCAATCGACGAGCTCTTGCGGGTCACCTTTCGAGATGTATCGAGATCTATCGGCCACAGCGAGGCTCGCTGACACCGTCAACGAGCCGTGTTGCTGGCCGAAATCGCGTAAAAAAAGTGCCAGCATCAAACGACTTAACACTCTGTATTGTAAAATCTTTTTGCCAATTTTTTACCGTCAGACCACACGGGGTGGCGGATTGATGGCCACGGTCAATCAGGACACTGGTCTCAAGTTCAGACCAACACTTTGAGCCCGTGCTTTTCGACCACGGCCAGCAACTTTAGCGCCATGCCGCTGGGCCGCTTGGTTCCGGCCTCCCACTTCTGTACCGTGGACTCGCTGGTGTTCAGATAGCGCGCAAATACAGGTTGGCTGACATGCGCCCCCTCGCGGATTCGCTTGATCTCCTCTGGAGGGATCACCGGCGGCGCCGTGAGACACGATTCGTCAAATTCGCGCATGGTCGCCTTGTCAATGGTCCCGACGCGATACAGCCCTCGAGCTGCACTATGGATCGCCTCGAATGCATCGCTTTTGAACTTGCTTTTACTCTTCATCGCATAGCTCCAGTAAGTCACCCTGTCTTAGTGCAGACGCCAATTCGGAGTCCGTCATGCGGTCATAGGCCTGCGCCAGTTTCTTGAAATCTGCAAGCTCATCGTCATCGATGTTGGCCCGGTCCTTCTTGGCGAACAGATACGCAAACACCCAATGCCGCCTACCCTTTCCCAGCACGATCGAGCGGTGCATGTTCTTGTTCAGCCGTTTCTTGAACACACCCCCACCCAGATCGTCAGCCTGTCCCTGCATGACCTCACGGATCGCTGCGATCAATGCAGGATCACCGATGCGCGCCTTCCTCGCCGCCTTGCTGAACCAGGCCGTCTTGAAAGCTCGCGTCAAAGGTTTCTTTGGCATGACTTAGTATAGCACCCAGTCCTACTTTTGTCACGAACTCGTATTGGCATGATCTCGACGACGACCCCGACGTTGAATCGGCTGCAGGACCTGACTGATAAGGGGTAATTGCTCGTACGAAGTCCTCGTAGTTCATGCCCGAAACGGCGGCCACAATGGACTTATCGGTCTCATACCTTTCATCCCACTCGCCGATGAGAATCAGTGCCGCAACCGCTACGGCCGCCGGGGCTGCAGCCCAAACCGGCGCAGGCGGCGCGACAACAAACAGCGTGTGGCGCACGCGTTCGAGATACCCCCAGCTTCCTGGCAACGCTCATAAGCGTCGTTGCGGTCCAGTCCCAGTTTGGCGAGATACTCTACGAGTGCGGTAACGGACTGTGGTCCGAGCTCTATGGCGTTACCTGCATTGCGGCTCCGACTCGTTTTCGTGACAATACGGTGATGCCTGCTGGAAAGACCTTGAAGCTCGCCAGAAGCAGCGATGATCAACGATCTGTCTGCCGCTGCAATTGCCTTGACGCCATTGCTGGAATCAATCCAGATCGCTCGTGCCCACAGGGGTTCACGCGCATCCTCAGGCAATGACTCAATACATGCTCCCACGAATGTGGCAGCTTCGGCCGTAGTCGTTGCCGAGATTTCTATTGCGACAGGTGGCCCTTGGAGCAGCCCGATCAGCTTCTCGCGCTCAGAGTCGCGGCCGATGAGAATGCCAGACAGGTCGAAGGCCGGTTTGGTGTCAGCTTTGAAGGTCTCGCATACTTCTTCCAGAGCGCGTACGTCCGCCGGCACGGCGCCGACCACCTGCCCAAACCAAGCGGCGACGCCGGGAGCGGTTTCCAACCACTGAGCCAAGCTCTCGGCATCGAAGGCAAGCACGTCTTTCCACTTGCCTTCGGCACGCTTTTCGGCGATCCATGCGTCCCTTGCAGGCCAACGTCGCGGTGTAACAAAGATGAACGTCGCTTGCGTGGGATCAACGCCAGCAGGCTAGTCGGTTCGCTTCTTGTAGTCTTCGTTGGCCTTAGCGCGTGGATCTTGGCTAGAACCCAGTTCCCACGCCGAATACCCGGCCGGGACAAAGGGAGATGCCTCATCGGCGAAAACCTTGCCATCCCAACCCGCCAATCGAATGGCTTCATCAGCAGGAAAGTCCACCTTCTGCAAACCGCGGCCGGTGGAGTGAACAAGGCGCCGCACGAGACGCGGGAATTCCGGCGCCGAGGTGATCCGGGACGCCCATCGGTCCAAATCGTCGGCGCGGATAAGGCCAATCACAAGAGCGTGCCAAGGAAAGCCGCCCCCAGCTCCACGCTATCAATTGCTGTTGAAATCTCAGCTTTAGATCGCATCACATCAGACTCAACAAACCTCATTAATTACAGTAAGTATATAAGTTAATATACTGTTATTACATAGATTTTTCTTACTCCCACTCTATGGTCGCCGGCGGCTTGCCGCAGATGTCGTAGACCACGCGGTTGATGCCGCGCACTTCGTTGATGATGCGGTTCGATACTTTTCCCAGGAGTTCGTGCGGCAGGTGCGCCCAATGCGCCGTCATGAAATCCCGCGTCTGCACCGCGCGCAGCGCCACCACGTACTCATACGTGCGTCCGTCGCCCATGACGCCCACTGCCTTCACCGGCAGAAATACGGCGAAAGCCTGCGATGTCTTGTCGTACCAGCTTTCGCCGTCGGCATCGCGTGCCGCGCGCAGTTCCTCGATGAATATGGCGTCGGCGCGGCGCAGCAGGTCGGCGTACTCCTGCTTCACCTCGCCCAGTATGCGCACGCCCAGCCCCGGCCCGGGGAAAGGATGGCGGTAGACCATGTCGTGCGGCAGCCCGAGCGCGATGCCCAGCTCGCGCACCTCGTCCTTGAACAACTCACGCAGCGGCTCGAGCAGCTTGAGGTGCAGGGTGTCGGGCAGGCCACCGACATTGTGGTGCGATTTAATGTTGCTTGCCTTCTTGGTCTTGGCGCCCGCAGATTCGATCACATCGGGGTAGATGGTGCCCTGGGCCAGCCATTTGGCGTTCTTGATCTTCGCCGCCTCGCGCTGGAATACTTCAACGAATTCGCGGCCGATGATTTTGCGCTTTTGCTCCGGGTCGGCGACGCCGGCGAGCTTGGTCATGAATGTTGCACTGTCGTCGATATGGATCACCTTGGCGCCCAGGCTCCTGGCGAAGATCGCCATCACCTGCTCGGCCTCGTTCAGCCGCAGCAGACCGTGGTCGACGAACACGCAGGTAAGTTGCTCGCCGATGGCTCGGTGGATCAGCGCGGCGGCGACGGACGAATCGACCCCGCCCGAAAGCCCCAGGATCACCTCGTCCCGACCCACCTGCTCGCGTACCCGGGCGATTGCCTCGGACACGTAGTCAGGCATGCTCCAGTCGCCGGCGCAGCCGCAAATGCTGTTTACAAAACGCCTGAGGATGGCCGCGCCTTGAAGCGTGTGCGTGACTTCTGGATGAAATTGCACCGCGTAGAAACCCCGTTGCTCATCGGCCATGGCGGCGATCGGACAGGAGTCGGTGGAAGCCATGAGTTTGAACCCGGCAGGCATCTCGGTGACTTTGTCGCCGTGGCTCATCCACACTTTGAGCACTCCGTGGCCCTCGGGCGCGCGAAAATCCTCGATGCCGTCGAGGAGACGCGTGTGGCCGCGCGCGCGCACCTCGGCATAACCGAACTCGCGCACCTTGCCCGCCTCGACCTTGCCGCCTAGTTGTCCGGCCATGGTCTGCATGCCATAGCAGATGCCCAACACGGGCACGCCCAGAGCGAATACCGCCTGTGGCGCACGCGCGCTGGCCTCTTCGGTCACCGACATATGGCTGCCGGATAGGATTACGCCTTTGGCGCCAAACTCGCGCACGAACCGGTCGCTGACGTCGTAGGGATGGATTTCGCAGTAGACCCGCGCTTCGCGCACGCGGCGCGCGATCAGTTGCGTGTACTGCGCGCCGAAATCGAGGATCAGGATTTTCTGATGCATCGTCTAGCCTTCACAAATGATAAGGCCGGTCGTGCTGGCTGAGGCACGATCGGCCCTTGGTCATGGAGTCGGGCCCTCGATTCGGATCGTAGAGTCGGGGCGTAGAGCCAACAAAGTCATTCGACCTGATAATTTGGAGCCTCTTTGACGATTTGCACGTCGTGCACATGCGATTCGCGCATGCCCGCCGAGGTGATCTCGACGAAGTCGGTCTTGGTGCGCATGTCGTCAATGGTGGCGCAGCCGCAGTAGCCCATGCTGGCGCGCAGGCCCCCGACCATCTGGTAGATAATGCTGACCACGCTGCCTTTGTAGGGAACGCGCCCCTCGATGCCCTCGGCTACGAGTTTGTCGGCATTGTTGGCCGGATCCTGGAAATAGCGGTCGGCGGCGCCGTCCTGCATTGCGCTGAGCGAGCCCATGCCGCGATAGAGTTTGTAGGAGCGGCCCTGGTAGAGAATGGTCTCCCCCGGCGCCTCTTCGGTGCCGGCGAATATGCTGCCCATCATCACCGCGTCCGCGCCGGCTGCGACCGCCTTGGCGACATCGCCCGAGTAACGAACTCCGCCGTCCGCGATGAATGGCACGTCGGTGCCCTTGAGCGCCGCGTATACGTTCTGGACAGCCGAGATCTGAGGCACGCCGACACCGGCGATGACCCGCGTGGTGCAAATAGACCCGGGACCAATACCTACCTTGATGCCGTCGGCGCCATGGTCAACCAGGGCTTTGGCGCCGG
>SCTX01000161.1 GCA_004298385.1 Betaproteobacteria bacterium
CCAACCCGGCGCATTCGATGCCGGATCAGAACCTGGTGCGCAAGGCGCTCGCCACGGCCGAACTGGTTGTGCTGCAGGAGGCCTATCGCAACACCGATACCGCGGCCTACGCGGACATCCTGCTGCCTGCGTCCAGTTGGGGGGAAAAGGAAGGCACGCTCACCAATTCGGAGCGGCGCATCAGCCGGGTGCGCGCCGCCGTTACGCCGCCGGGGGAGGCGCGCGCCGACTGGGAAATCGTCGGCGACTTCGCGCGCCGGCTCGGCGCCAAGCTCGGCGACGCGCGCGCCGAAAGACTGTTCGCTTATCGCACAACCGAGGAGGTGTTCAACGAGCATCGCGAAAGCACCCGCGGCCGCGACCTCGACATCACCGGGCTTAGCTATGCCAGGCTCGAAGCCGACGGCCCGCAGCAATGGCCGCTCGCGCAAGGCGCCGCAGGCGGCGCGGCGCGGCTGTATACGGACGGCCGTTTCGCCACCGCCGATGGCCGCGCGCGCTTCGCCGGCGTGCGCCATCAGGACACCGCGGAGCGCACCGACGCGCGCTATCCGCTGCATCTCACCACCGGCCGCTTGCGCGACCAGTGGCACGGCATGAGCCGCACCGGCACGGTGGCGCGCCTGTTCGATCACGGCCCCGAACCCTACGCCACGATGCACCGCGACGACATGGCGCGCCGCGGCCTCACGGACGGCGGCCTGGTATGCCTGAAGAGCCGGCGCGGCAAGCTGACCTTGCGCGTGCAGGGCTCGGACGAGTTGCGCCCGGCGCAGGTGTTCGTGCCCATGCACTGGGGTGGCCAGTTCATGCACGGCGCGGGCGCGAATGCGCTCACCGCGAGCGACTTCGACCCGCATTCGAAACAGCCGGAGTTGAAGCACGCGGCGGTGCAGGCGGAAAAAGTGGACTTGCCGCACACCCTGGTGGCGCTGCGCCGCTTCGGCATCGATGCGATGCCCTCGGCGCAGCACTTGGCCGAGCGCTTGCAGCCGCTGCTGGCGAGATTCGATTACGCCAGCATGAACCTCGCTGGCCGAGAACATGCGGTGCTGGTGTTCCGTGCCTACAGCGCGGCGCCGCCCGATGCCGCGCCGCTGAGCGAACTCGATCGCCTGCTTGGGCTGGATGTGCCTGAGTCCACCATGCACTACCGCGACCTGCGCCGCGGCGTGTTCAAGGCGGCTCGCGTCGAGGGCGACGCCGTCATTGCGGTGCGTCTGGTGGGCGAGACGGCGGGCGAAGAATGGCTGAAGAACATGATGCTGCAAGGGGCCTCCGCCGAGGCGGTGCGGCCCTGGGTGCTGGCGCCGGTGTCGACGCCGCCGCGCGGCACGTTCCATCGCGGCCGCATCGTGTGCAACTGCCTCGACGTGTCCGAGACCGAAATCCGGCGCGAACTGGCGTCGGGTGTCACGCTGGACGAATTGCAGGCCAGGCTCAAGTGCGGCACCGAGTGCGGCTCGTGCGTGCCGGAGCTGAAGAAAATGCGCGCGGCGCAGCGACGCATAGACGGTGCAGTTGCCGCGCATGCTGCACCGCAATAGTGCGCATCGGCGCAGCGCGCCGCTGCGCTCACGCGTTAGCAACCGCCCCCAAATCCGCGCCAATACTGGCGTTCCGTGCAATAGCCCATGCATGGCATGGTGCTTGCATTAGCTGTGGTGTCACACCCGAAACGGCCATGGTTTTGGCCCAGGCGTTGATGCGGAGGAAATTCGCCGCGATTGAACAAATTTCTTGCTTACGGAGAGCAGCATGAGTTTAACAACGCAAAAAACCGCTAGCGGTCGACGCCGTTTCCTCAATCGGGCCGGCGCCACTGCCGGCGCGGCCGCGATCATGAACCTGATTCCCGCAGCAGTGCGCAGCGCCGCCTGGGCCGCCGGCTCGGATGCTCCGGAAAAGAAAGAAGTCAAGATCGGTTTTATCCCGCTCACGGACTGCTCTTCGGTGGTGATGGCGTCCGTGATGGAGTTCGACAAGAAATACGGCATCAAGATCGTGCCATCGAAGGAAGCGTCATGGGCAGCGGTGCGGGACAAGCTGGTGAACGGGGAACTCGACGCCGCGCACGTGCTCTACGGTCTGGTCTACGGCGTGCAAATGGGCATAGGCGGCCAGAAACAAGACATGGCCGTGCTGATGAACCTGAACCACAACGGCCAGGCGATCACCCTGTCCTCCAAGCTGCACGAAAAAGGCGTGAAGGACGGCGCCAGCCTGAAGGGGCTGATAGACCGCGAGAAGCGCGAATACACCTTCGCGCACACGTTCCCGACCGGCACGCACGCGATGTGGATCTACTACTGGCTCGCGGCCAACGGCATCAATCCGTTTGCCGACGTCAAGACCATCACCGTGCCGCCGCCGCAGATGGTGGCCAATATGCGCGTGGGCAACATGGACGGCTTTTGCGTCGGCGAGCCCTGGAACAACCGCGCCATCGTCGACAAGATCGGCTTCACCGTCGAGACCACGCAAAGCATCTGGAAAAACCATCCGGAGAAGACATTGGGCGCCACTGCCGAGTTCGTGCGGAAATACCCCAACAGCGCGCGCGCCATGACTGCGGCGATCATCGACGCCGGTCGCTGGATCGACTCTTCGCTCGCCAACCGGCAGAAGACCGCCGAGACCGTGGCAGACAAGTCCTACGTCAACACCGACAAAGAAGTGATCCTCGCGCGCATGCTGGGCCGCTATAGCAACGGCATAGGCAGGACCTGGGACGATCCGAATTACATGAAGTTCTTCAACGACGGCGCCGTCAATTTTCCGTATCTCTCCGACGGCATGTGGTTCATGACGCAGCATCGGCGCTGGGGCCTGCTCAAGGAGGAGCCGGATTACCTGGCCGTGGCGAAGAAGGTCAACCGCATCGATGTCTACAAGGACGCGGCGGCGGCCGCAAAAGCCGCGGTGCCGAAAGATCCGATGCGCACCTCGAAACTGATAGACGGCGTGGTGTGGGACGGAAAGGATCCGAAGAAGTACGCGGGCACGTTCAAGATCAAAGTTGCCTAGGGGGGCTCATGAGCGCGGTCGCAAAAACAATAAAACGAGAACCGTTCGAGAATTACGCGCCGTCGCCAGTGCGCAAAGCCGCGCTTGAAGCGAAAGCGGCGGAGCCGCCGCCCTACATCCGCGCCCGGGCGCCCGAATGGCTGTCGCGCGTGATCGGGCCCGTGATCGGCATCGCCCTGTTCATCGGACTATGGGCGCTGCTCGCGGCCTCCAGCCCCAATCTTCCGGGTCCGGCGAAAACCTGGGTGTCCGCGGTGCAGGTCTTCGGTGATCCGTTTTATCGCAAAGGGCCGAACGACCAGGGCATAGGCTGGAACGTGCTCAATTCGCTCAGCCGCGTTGGCATCGGCTTCGGACTGGCGGCCCTGATCGGCATTCCGCTGGGTTTCATGGTCGGGCGCTTTCGCTTCCTCTCTGACATGAGCGCGCCCATCATCAGCCTGCTGCGGCCGGTGTCCCCTTTGGCCTGGCTGCCGATCGGGCTGCTCGTGTTCAAAGCGGCGAATCCGGCGGCGATCTGGGTGATTTTCATCTCGAGCATCTGGCCGATGATCATCAACACCGCGGCCGGCGTGCGCCAGGTGCCGCAGGACTACCTCAACGTGGCGCGCGTGCTCAATCTTTCGGAATGGAAAGTGTTCACCCGCATCCTGTTTCCAGCGGTGCTGCCTTACATGATGACCGGCGTGCGCCTCGCGATGGGCGTCGCCTGGCTGGTCATCGTCGCCGCCGAAATGCTCACCGGCGGCGTCGGCATCGGCTTCTGGGTCTGGGACGAATGGAACAACCTCAACGTAGAGCACATCATCATCGCGATTTTCACGGTGGGCGTTATCGGCCTGCTGCTGGAGCAACTGCTGCTCCTCGTGGCACGCCGGTTCGAGTATGAGTGACATAGCAGCACGACGGGAAAGGGACGGGCATGGACAAGTATCTGAGCATCGAGCATGTGGACATGGTGTTCGACACGCGCAAGGGGCCGTTCACCGCGCTTGCGGACATCAACCTCGGCGTCGGCCAGGGCGAGTTCGTGTCGCTGATCGGGCACTCCGGCTGCGGCAAATCGACGCTGCTCAACCTCGTCGCCGGTCTGCTCAAGCCCACGAGCGGCGCCATGATTCTCGCCACGCGCGAAATCGCGGGGCCGGGCCCGGATCGCGGCGTGGTGTTCCAGAACCATTCGTTGCTGCCCTGGCTAAGCTGTTTCGACAATGTGCATCTGGCGGTCGAGCGCGTGTTCGGCGAGGGCGAGAGCCGCGCCGAACTGAAGGCGCGCACGCGCCGCGCGCTCGAACTGGTGCACCTCGGGGACGCCGAATCCAAGTTCCCGCACGAAATCTCCGGCGGCATGAAACAGCGCGTCGGCATTGCGCGCGCGCTGTCGATGGAGCCGAACATGCTGCTGCTGGACGAGCCCTTCGGTGCGCTCGACGCGCTCACGCGCGCCCACCTGCAGGACGAGCTAATGCGCATCGTCGCCGCCACCGGCAGCACCGTGCTCATGGTGACGCACGATGTCGACGAGGCGGTGCTGCTCTCCGACCGCGTGGTCATGCTCAGCAACCGGCCGGCAGCGGGCATAGGCGAGGTGCTGGACATAGACCTCGCGCGCCCGCGCGAGCGGCTCGCGCTCGCGGCTCATCCGCGTTACCTGCACTACCGCAAAACGGTGCTGCAGTTCCTGTACCAGAAGCAGATGCGCGTGGCGGCCTGAGATGCGTGCTGCGCGGCGCTTGCTGGAGGAATCGAAATGAAGAAGATGAAACTGGTGATGGTCGGGAACGGCATGGCCGGAGTACGCACCCTGGAAGAGCTGCTCAAGCTCGCCCCGGATCTGTACGATATCACGGTGTTCGGCGCCGAGCCGCACGCCAACTACAACCGCATCCTGCTGTCGCCGGTGCTGGCGGGCGAGATGACGCTCAAGGACATCATGCTGAACGATGTCGACTGGTACGCGGCCAACGGCATCACCCTGCACCTGGGCAAAAAGGTGGTGAAAATCGACCGCGTCGCGAGGAAAGTCCTCGCCTCCGACGGCGCCGAAGCGGAATATGACCGGCTGCTGTTTGCGACCGGATCCAACCCTTTCATCCTGCCGGTGCCGGGTGCGCAACTTGAAGGCGTGATCAGCTACCGCGACATCGCCGACACCAACGCCATGATCGCGGCGGCGGCCAAGTACAAGCACGCGGTGGTGATCGGCGGCGGACTTCTAGGACTTGAGGCGGCCAACGGCCTAAAGCTGCGCGGCATGAACGTCACGGTGGTGCACCTGATGGACTGGCTGATGGAGCGGCAACTGGATCGCACCGCCGCCGACATGCTGCAGCAGTCGCTCGAAGCGAAGGGCCTGCACTTCTTGCTCAAGACTCAGACCAGCGAAATCGTCGGCGGCGAAGGCGACGGCAAAGCGGGCCGCGTGCAAGCCGTCAGGTTCAAGGACGAGACCGAACTCGTTGCCGACCTGGTGGTGATGGCGGTGGGCATCCGGCCCAACACCGATCTCGCCGAATCCGCCGGGCTGTACTGCAAGCGCGGCATCGTGGTGAACGACACCATGCAGACTTACGATCCCAAGATCTATGCCGTGGGCGAGTGCGTTGCGCACCGCGGCGTGGCCTACGGACTGGTCGCGCCGCTGTTCGAGATGGGCAAGGTGTGCGCCAATCACCTGGCGCATTTCGGCATCGGCCGCTACGAGGGCTCGGTTGTGTCGACCAAGCTCAAGGTCACCGGCGTCGATCTGTTCTCCGCCGGCGATTTCATCGGCAGCGACCAGACGGAGGAAATCGTGCTGCACGACGCAGTCGGCGGAGTGTACAAGAAGCTCGTCATCCGCGACGACCGCATTGTCGGCGGCATCATGGTCGGGGACACCGCGGACGGCTCCTGGTACCTGCAGCTCCTGCGCGACCGGCAGGATATACACGATATCCGCGATCATCTGATGTTCGGGCAAAGCCACCTCGGCAACAGCGGCCACCAGGGCAGAAGCAATGCGGCCGCGATGTCGGACGAGATGGAGGTGTGCGGCTGCAACGGCGTGTGCAAGGGCGCGATCGTGCGCGCGATCAAGGAGCAAGGCCTGTTCAGCCTGGACGAGGTCAGGAAGCACACCAAGGCCTCGAGCTCCTGCGGCTCGTGCACCGGGCTGGTCGAGCAGATCCTCGCCTCGACCGTGGGCGGCGCCTACCAGCCGGCCGATTCGAAGGCGAAGCCCGTGTGCGGCTGCACCGACCATAGCCACGAGGACGTGCGGCGGATGATCCGCGAGCACAAATTGCTGTCGATCCCGGAGGTGATGAAGTTCATGGAATGGCGCACGCCCAACGGCTGCGCCAGTTGCCGCCCGGCGCTCAACTATTACCTCATTTCCACCTGGCCGCACGAAGCGGCGGACGATCCGCAGTCGCGCTTCATCAACGAACGCGCGCACGCCAACATCCAGAAGGACGGCACTTACTCGGTGGTGCCGCGCATGTGGGGCGGCAGCACCAGCGCCGCCGAATTGCGCCGCATCGCCGACGTGGTGGACAAGTACAAGATTCCCACGGTGAAACTCACCGGCGGCCAGCGCGTCGATCTGCTCGGCGTGAAGAAACAGGACTTGCCCGCGGTGTGGCGCGACCTC
This sequence comes from Betaproteobacteria bacterium, assembly GCA_004298385.1. Lineage (GTDB taxonomy): Bacteria > Pseudomonadota > Gammaproteobacteria > Burkholderiales > SG8-39 > 2-12-FULL-64-23. The sequence goes on from SCTX01000161.1 coordinate 6,662, forward strand.
GGCATGCCTTCAGGCCATGCCTATGCCAAGGCGCTGCGCACGGTGAAGACCTGCGTCGGCTCCGAATGGTGCCGCTTCGGCGTGCAGGACTCGACCAACATGGGCATCGCGCTGGAAAAGGATCTTTGGCGCATGTACGCGCCGCACAAGGTCAAGCTCGCGGTGTCGGGCTGCCCGCGCAACTGCGCCGAGGCCACGATCAAGGACGTGGGCGTGATCGGAGTGGATTCGGGCTGGGAGATCTACGTAGCCGGCAACGGCGGCATCAAGGCCGAGGTGGCGCAGTTCCTGTGCAAAGTGTCAACCGCAGCCGAGGTGCTCGAATACGCCGGCGCCTTCCTCCAGCTCTACCGCGAGGAGGCGCGCTACCTCGACCGCACCGTACACTACGTCGCACGCGTCGGTCTGGATTACATCAAGCAGCGCGCCGTCGACGACTCGGAGTCCCGCAAGGCGCTCTACGCGCGCTTGCAGTATGCGCTCTCCGGCGAGAAGGACCCGTGGCAGGAGCGGGCCGCGGGCGCGGCCAAACACGAATTCGAATTGCTGGAGGTATAGCGATGGGAGCGCTGGCGGAGCCGCTAGTCACAGTGAAGTGGGTCAGGGCCTGCCGCGTCGAAGACATTCCGCGGCTGGGCGCGCGCGTGGTGAAAAGCGCGCGGGGCGACATCGCGATATTCCGCAACGCCGAGGATGAAGTGTTCGCGCTCGCCGACAAATGCCCGCACAAGGGCGGGCCGCTGTCGCAGGGCATCGTATTCGGGCGCAAGGTCGCCTGCCCGATGCACAACTGGAATATCCAGCTCGAAGACGGCTGCGCGGTCGCGCCGGACAAGGGCTGCGCCAGGCGCTACCCGGTGAAAGTCGAGGCAGGGGAAGTGTTGCTACAAATTCGAGCCTGAAGGTTTCCAGCGCCACCATTCCGTTGTAAAAATTGGCAAGACGATCGGCCGATAAACCAGAATCGGTGCGGACAAAGGCAAACTAAATCTTGCGAATTGTCGATGGCTTCAACCGCCGACGGCC
>SCTX01000162.1 GCA_004298385.1 Betaproteobacteria bacterium
CGCTGTTCGCCTCGGTCGTGCTTTACATTGTCATCCCGGTGATCCTCGCGCAGTTCATGCGCAAGCAATTGCTCGCCCGCGGCCAGGCAGCGTTCGACGCCGCGATGGCCGGGATTCAGCCCTGGTCGGTCGCCGCCTTGCTGCTCACGCTGGTGCTGCTGTTCGCCTTCCAGGGCGATGCCATTCTCAAGCAGCCGCTGGTCATCGCGCTGCTGGCCGTGCCTATCCTGATCCAGGTCTTCTTCAACTCCTCGCTGGCCTACCTGCTGAACCGGGCCCTGGGAGAAAAGCACAGCGTGGCTTGCCCGTCTGCGTTGATCGGCGCCTCGAACTTCTTCGAACTGGCCGTGGCCGCGGCCATCAGTCTGTTCGGTTTCGAGTCCGGCGCGGCGCTGGCCACCGTGGTCGGCGTGCTGATCGAGGTGCCGGTGATGCTGCTGGTGGTCAAGGTGGTCAATGCCTCGCGCGCCTGGTATGAGCGCGGCGTTTGAATAGATTGAGGCCGTATGTGGACGCCATTGCGTCCCGGATCGACGGCAAGTTCATGAGCGCCTTTATACGCGCCGGCAAACCATCAGGCAAACAAGCCTGTGAGCCAATAGGGACGGGCATCTCCACGCATTTGAGGATGCGTTGGACCACGCTTCTCGCTACGCACTCAGCCCAACCCGCAGCTACTTTCGTCAGGCAGACACGCACCAGCGCCAGGCTGATGTAGTACAATCCGACTACCTTACGGAGCCAAGTCATGGCCACTGCCGCCACCAGCATTAAATTGCCGTCCACCCTCAAGGCCGAGCTGGAGAAACTCGCCCGGCGCTCCGGTGAGACTACCCACGCGGTCATGGTGCGCGCACTGTCCGAACACGTTGCGGCGGCCAAGCGCTATCGCAGTTTTCTCGATGACGCCACGCGTGCCGACGTTGCCATGCAGGAGAGCGGCGTCGGGTATGCGATGCAGGATGTGCACGCATACGTCGCGGCCAAGGTGCGCGGCAAGCGGGCGAAGCGGCCAAGTCCGGTGAAGTGGCGCAAGTAATCTACGCCGACGAAGCGCTCGCGGATCTAGAGCGGCTGACCGAGTTCCTGCTGGAGCAAGCCCCGGAGTTGGCACCTGCCGTTCTGGCTCGCGTGACCGATGCGATCGAGATCTTGGCCGATCACCCGCTCATCGGCCGCCGCGTGGAGGGCGAGTTACGCGAGTTGGTGATTCTGCGCGGCGCCTCTGGCTACCTCGCCCTATACCGCTTCGACCCCGTTCGCGATATCGCTCGGATACTGCGCGTTCGCCACCAGCGCGAAGTCGGTTATCGCGACTGAACGGCGCTACGCTGGGTACTTTGGCCCGGAAGCCAATAGGGACGGGCGTTTCCGGGCAGTCTGCTCAGTCGCCTTCGAATTCGCACAAGGTGAACACCTTGTGTTTGAGCTTCGCCAGACGCTTGCGCCCGCCCAGGTCCGGGAGATCGATCACGGCGCAAACTTCGACCACCGCGCCGCCCATTTTCTCGATCAGCCTGATCGCCGCCTCGGCCGTGCCGCCGGTGGCGATCAGATCGTCCACCAGCAACACCCGCTCGCCTTTGGCGATCGCATCGACGTGCAACTCGACGCGGTCGAAGCCGTACTCCAGTTCGTAGTCGTGCCCGACGGTCGCGGCCGGCAGCTTGCCCTTCTTGCGTATAGGCACGAAACCCACGCCCAGTTGAAACGCCAGCGCGGCGCCGATGATGAAGCCGCGCGACTCGATGGCGGCGATTTTGTCGATTTTCGCGCCGGTGTAGCGGTGGACGAATTCGTTGATGGTGACGCGAAAGCCGACGGCATCCTTGAGCAGGGTGGTGATGTCGCGGAACATCACGCCCTGCTTCGGATAGTGCGGAACGGTGCGGATGAGCGATTTAATCGGCATGACTTGCTCCTATCGGATCACTTTGGATTCAGCAGACGCCCGGCCACCGCGTCAAGCCGCCGCACCATTTCCGGGTCGCGCGCCTCCGGCGCGGTGATCAGCGCGTGCCGCAGCGCCATGCGGCAGCCGCAATGGACTGCGCTCGCGTCATGCTTGATCCTCGGCGCCACTTTTTTCACCAGCGTGCGCGCCTTCTCCGCGTTGGCGAGCAGCACCTTGATGATCGCATCCACCGTCACGTCGTCGTGCTGCGGGTGCCAGCAGTCGTAATCGGTGACCATGGCCACCGTCGCGTAGCACATCTCGGCCTCGCGCGCGAGCTTGGCTTCGGGCATGTTGGTCATGCCGATGACGTCGCAGTTCCAGGTGCGATAAATCTCCGATTCCGCCAGACTGGAGAACTGCGGCCCCTCCATGACGAGATAGGTGCCGCCGCGCGCCGTGTCGATGCCGGCCTCGCGCGCCGCCGCCTCGAGATGGTCGCCCAGGCGGCCGCACACCGGGTGCGCCATGGAAACGTGCGCTACCACGCCGGTGCCGAAGAAACTTTTGCTGCGCGCAAACGTGCGGTCGACGAACTGGTCGACGATGACGAACATTCCCGGATGCAGATGCTCGCGCAGCGATCCCACGGCGCTGACGGAAACGACGTCGGTCACGCCCAGGCGCTTCAAGGCGTCGATGTTGGCGCGGAAGTTGATCTCGGAAGGCGGAATCCTGTGGCCGCGCCCGTGCCGCGGCAGAAACACCATCGGCTGGCCGTCGAGCTCGCCGCAGAGCAACTCGTCCGAAGGCTGGCCGAACGGGGACGAGACTTTCTCCCAGCGCTTGCCGGCGAGGCCGTCGATGTCGTAGACCCCGCTGCCGCCGATGATGCCCAGCACCTGCTTGAATGGGTTTGAACTCATATTGCCTTCTCGATTTGAACCCTGCCGAAACGCGCCATTCACATTGTATAGGAGTGGCGCCCTCGCCCCGACCCGGCGGAACAATTGCATGAGCCGCTCGACCCTCCCGATGCGCCGCAGGCGAATTGTTGCACGGACCGCGCGGCCGGGCTGGCAGGCATTGTTTTGGGCGAGCCGACTCCCCCGCCGCTCGTTCCCGAAATCTCGCCGCCCGTCAACTTCCCCTGGCGCCGGTGCGGCGCGTCCACTAGGATTCGAGCGTGGACAACATTGTGCTTTGCTCCGGGCCCGGGCCCGGCGGCAAACCCTGAGTTAAACCGCAGAAAGGTGAACCATGACTTCCAAGCTACGCACCCTCGGCTTTACCTTGATCGAATTGATGATTGTCGTGGCGGTCATTGCCGTGCTGGCAGGGATTGCCTTTCCGTCCTACCGGAATTATGTTCTCAAGGGGAACCGCGCCAGCGCGCAGGCCTTCCTCATGGACGCCGCCCAGAGGCAGGCGCAGTATTTCCTCGACAACCGCAGCTATGCCCCCGACGTCGCCACGCTGTTCGGATCGGCCTCGCTGATTCCCGCCGACGTCAACAAGAACTACCAGATCACCATCGCCACTGCCGTAGGGCCCCCGCCGACCTTCTCCATGGTGGCCACGCCGCAGGGAAGCCAGGCGACGAACAACGAGCAGGCGATGACCATCACCCAGTCCGGCGCGAAAACCCCCTCGGACTACTGGTAGCGAGCCCGGATGAAATCCTTCCACCGACCATTGCGCCGGCCGCGGATCGATCAGGAAGGATTCACCCTGATCGAAATCCTGATCGTCATTGCGATCGTCGGTATTCTGGCCTCCATCGCCGCACCTTCGTTCAACGAGCTCATCAAGAGCCAGCGAATCAAGTCCATGGCGACCGACCTCAATTCATCGCTGACGCTGGCGCGCAGTGAAGCGATCAAGCGCAACAAGAACGTAACCATGTCGCCCGTGACCGTAGGTTCCTGGCAGGACGGCTGGCAGATTGCGGATCCGGACTTCGCCGGCAATATCGAAGTCCATTCCGCGTTCACCGGACTCACCGCCACCGGGCCGGACAGCGTGATCTACCGCAGTTCCGGCCGCATAGCGGGCGCCGCGCCCTCGTTCAACATCAGCGCCACCGGCACCACCGCGCAGCGCTGCGTCAGCGTGGATTTGAGCGGTCGCCCCTACATCAAGGCCGCGGCATGTTAGCGCGCCACCCATGCAGCCACAGGGCCGAGTTCGGCACCACCATGCTCGAGGTGCTGGTCACCATTGTGATTCTGGCTTTCGGCATGCTCGGCCTGGCCGGACTGCAAAGCAAGATATTCGTCGCCGAAATGGAATCCTACCAGCGCGGCCAGGCGGTCGTCCTGCTGAACAGCATGATCGAGCGCATCAATGCCAACCGCACCGTCGCCGCGAGCTATGTTTCCGCCAACGCCTTTGGGACCGGAGACGCCCAGCCCGCGACCTGCCCCGCCCTCCCCGCCAACCCGACTCCGGCGCAGGTGGCTGCGAACGACCAGTGCGAATGGAGCAATGCGCTCAAAGGGGCGGCCGAGACCAGCGGCGGCACCAAAGTCGGCGGAATGATAGGCGCGGTGGGCTGCGTCACCCAGATTCAGGCCGAGGACCAGACGCCCACGCTGTGCCGTCCCGGCATCTACCTGGTCAGCGTTGCCTGGCAGGGATTGAACCCGACCAGCATTCCCAGCGCGGCCTGCGGCCAGGGCACCTTCGGCGGCGACGAGCGCCTGCGGCGTGCCATTTCGGCGCGCCTTGCCATCGGCCTGCCCTCTTGCCAGTAATCCCAGCCGGACGACGCATATGACCAAGCCGCTGCCACCGCGAAACGATCGCCACAAGTCCTCCGGCGGATTTTCGCTGATCGAACTGATGATCGCGATTACCCTGGGCCTGATGATCATGACCGGACTGGTCACGATATTCGTCAAGAACAGCCAGGCGCGCACCGAAATCGAACGCAATAACCGCCAACTCGAGAGCGGCCGCTACGCCATGAACCTGCTGACCGAAGACCTGCGCATGGCCGGCTATTTTTCGTCCTTCAATCCCGACGAGCTGGTGATATCGGTCAACGCCCCGCCCCTGGGGCCGAACAGTGCCCCGGTCACTCCGGCGATGACCGCCAGGCCCGACCCTTGCGACACCACCGTCGCCAATTTGAACAATACCTATTTCTTCCACGTGCAAGGCTACGACTACCCCTACACCAGCGCGGCCCTACCCACCTGCATCAGCGATGTGCGCACCGGCTCCGATGTCCTGGTGATCCGCCGGCTCGCCACCTGCGTCGCCGGTCCCACGCTGGAAGCGGGCTGCGATGCCTTGCCCAATGGGGCGCCCTACTTTCAGGCGTCCAATTGCTTCCAGGCGACCGAACTGGCAAGAAATACCGGATCACGCCTGGATTATCTGTCGCACTTCGTCCTCAATACGGACATTACACTGGCTACCCTGCGCACAATTAGCTGCCTGACCTCGTTCGGCGCGCCCGCGCCCGCGGCCGACTACCGCCGCTATCTGACGCACATTTATTTTGTCGCCAACAACAACGTCGGCAGCGACGGCATTCCCACGCTCAAGCGCGCGGAGCTGGGGGCCGGCGGTTACACCATCGTGCCGCTGGTCGAGGGCATCGAAACCATCCAGTTCGAATACGGCATCGGCAACACCGCCAACAGCGCCAAGATAGACGCCTACACCGCCGATCCCAACACCTACAATGCCTGCGCCAGCACGGCTTGCCTGCTCAACTGGCTCCACACCTATTCGGTCAAGGTCAATCTGCTGGCGCGCAACGTCGAACAGTCGCCCGGGTGGACCGACAACAAGGTTTATGCGCTGGGCCTGAAGGCCGACGGAAGCGCCAATGTGTTTCCCGCCAGCGGCACCTACGGCGACCGGTACAAGCGGCACGCCTACAACGCCGTGGTGAGGCTGGACAATCCGTCGGGGAGGGTGACGCCATGAACGCCCCGATGCGGCGCCAGAGGGGCGCAACCTTGCTCGTCGGCCTGATCATGCTGGTGCTGCTGACGCTGATGGCAGTCACCAGTTTCCGCCTGGGCAAGAGCAATCTGCAGATCGTGGGCAACATGCAGTATCGCACCGAAACCGTGCGCGCCGCGGAAGAGGCGGTGGAAGCAGCCATCAGCCTGCCGACCAGCATTTCCGTCGCCTCGACTGCCAATGTCGACGTCAATGCCGACGGCACGCCGGACGTCGCCGTGAGCATTACGCCGGTGCTGGTGCAGGCACATGTCCTGACCAACGCCTCGCTCAATCTGACCGACCCAGACCCAGCAAAAAGGCAACACGGCTGCGCTCTCGGTCAGGCGCAGGCCTTCGGTGTCGTCGGCGCGGCCGTGGGCAACTCGCTCTGCGCGCGCACGCTGTACGACCTGCGCGTCCTCGCAACGGAAGCCTCGACCAACACGTCGGTGGAAATACACCAGGGGATATCGGTGCAAGTTCCCGCCGACAGCGTGTGCAGCGTCGTACCTTGCTGATGAAGACTTGCGTCAACCGACTGTTTTTTTGTGGGAGTAGTGCCATGAAGCGCTCGATCCAACACCGCCTGCCCGCGCTGCTGTTCTGCGCCGCGGCAGCGCTCGTCCCGACCCACTCCATGGCCGAGGACATCGACATATTCACCGGCGCCGGTGGCGGCACGGCCGTAGGCCCGAAGATCCTGATCATTCTCGACAATACGTCCAACTGGGCGCGGCAGAGCCAGCAATGGCCCGGCGGCCTGGCGCAGGGCCAGTCCGAGGCGCGCGCGATCAACACCGTCCTCAGCGCCATCGGCAGCGACGTGAATCTCGGCCTGATGGAATTCGTCACCGGCGGCAACGCCAACGACACCGGCGGCTTCATCCGTTTCGCCGTCCAGCCGATGAGCGACGCCAACAAGTCCGCCTTCAGCACGCAACTGACCACGATATACAACAACATCAACGACCCGGACGAAAAGCGCAACGCCAACACCGAATACGGAAACCTGATGTACGACGCCTACAACTACTTTACCGGCGGCTATTCGGTTTCCCCCTCCGCCGTGCTGGCAGCGAAGGCCGACGCCAACGGCTACACCGCCAACTACACCCGCTTCCGCTCGCCGCTGTCCGACGCGAACTCCTGCGGCCGCAACTTCATCATATTCATCGGCAACCCGAACGCCAACGGCCCCGCGGCGGACACCGCCGCCAACTGTACCGCGCTCACCAACCTGGGCGGTAGCTGCAGCCCGCAAATTCTGGTACCCGGTTTTACCAGCACAACCCAGACCATAGCGACCAATCTCAGCTACACCACGCAGTGCTATGCCAGCCAAGCCGCCTGCACCACCAGCGGCACCACCGACAACACGTCCAATGCCGCGGCCTGCGCCGCCGGGGGGAGCTACGCCAGTTGCAGTTGCAGCAACAGCAATACCACCACCTCGCTCGACACCTGCGTCGCCGGGACGCAGCGCTACTCGGTGACGGGCAACACCATCACCAGCAGCGGCACGAGCACCGCGCCGGCGGTAGTCAGCTTTCCCACCAACACCGGCACCTCGGCCTGCTACGCCAGCGCCGCCGCCGCCGCCGCCGCCAACGACCACGGCGGCATGAGCCTGCCCGCTACCTCGACCAGCACGACCACCAGCGGCGCGGACACCATTACCACGACCACCACCTATAGCAACGATACCTACACGATCGGCGCCGTGGACGCCGCCGCGAGCGCGAGCTGCACTCCCTCGGTTGGCGCTGCCGTCCTCGGCAGCAATCAAATCACCTACAGAACCGGGACGACCACGACCTGTTACGGCAGTCTCGGAACAACGACCGGAGCAACGCCCAGATGGGGCGCTTCCGGTGACTATGCCGGAGTGGACACCAGTTGCCCCGCGCCACTGGTCACCACCTCCGGAAACGACACCACCACGACTACCTATACCTGCGCCGTCACCGGCGCTTTGGGCGCCTCCTGCGGCGGAGGCAAGAACCTTGTGAATGTAACCAATACGATAACGGGATCCCCCTCCACGGTCACTACCACCCCGCGCTACAAGTTCACCGTCACCCAAACGGTCCAGGCGAGCGCGGTGGCCGTCACCTCGTTCGGCGCTACTACCACTACGACCCTGCTCGGCAACACCGCGCAGTGTTATGCCGGTACCGGCAGTATCACGGAATTTGCCGCCACCTGCTCGACCTACAACGGCGGCTGCAGCTACGCCGCGCCCACCGCCAGCGCCGGCATCTGCACCTCGGGCGCGCGCTACATGGTGACCGGCAACAACACCGGCACGGTGGTCACGCCCACGGGCAATTTCATCAGCCCGAGCACCGCCGCCAACGCGGACGAATGGGCGCGCTTCATGCATCAGCCCAAGGCGAAAAATACCCAAAGCGGCACCGACACCATCAAGCAGTCGATCACGACCTACACCATCGACGTGTTCAACGCGCAGCAAAACGCCGAGGAGACGCAGTTGTACATGAGCATGGCGCGGATCGGCGGCGGCAAGTATTTTGCCGCGACCAACGAGGCGGCCATCGTCGCCGCGCTGAAGAAAATCCTCGCCGAAATCCAGTCGGTGAACACTACCTTCGCCTCGGCCAGCCTGCCGGTGAACGCCACCAATCGCACGCAGAACCAGAACCAGGTGTTCATCGGCATGTTCCGCCCCGACCCGGACGCCAATCCGCGCTGGTTCGGCAACCTCAAGCAATACCAGATCGGCAGGGTCGGCGGCGACCTCGATCTGGTGGACAAGAACGGCGCTGCCGCGACCAATAATCAGACCGGCTTCATCGACGACTGCGCCGCCAGCTTCTGGACCACGGACTCGAGCAATTACTGGGCGAACAAGACCGTCAATCCGGATCCGGCCAGCAATTGCGCCAGCGCCATCGCCGCCGGCACCATCTATTCCGACCTCCCCGACGGTCCGACGGTGGAAAAAGGCGCGGTGGCCGAAATCCTGCGCCGCGGCAACGACCCGGGGGTGACGACTGCGCAGACCACGACCGCGCGCAACATGCTTACCCTGAGCGGCAGCGCGCTGGTCAGCTTCACCGCGGCTTCCAGCAGCCTCTCCAGCAATCTCGCTGATTTCACCAAGGGCATCGACGTCATCAATGCCAACCCGTCCCCCGCCGACCCCGGCAACGCCACCGGTTTGTACAACGCCAGCACCAACCCCTACCAGACGCGCCCCTCGATTCACGGCGACGTGGTGCATTCGCGGCCGCTGCCGGTCAACTACGGCGCCGCCGGCGTGACGGTCTATTACGGCGCGAACGACGGCACCTTCCGCGCAGTCAATGCCGCCAACGGCAAGGAGCGCTGGTCCTTCGTCGCCCCCGAGCACTACTCCAAGCTGCAGCGGCTGATGGACAACAGCCCCGGCATCGATTACGGCATTCCCGCCACCGTCGGTTTTCCGCGCAAGGATTACTTTTTCGACGGCTCGATCGGCATCTACCAGGCGCCTACGGGCGGAACCAATCCGCCGGTATGGATCTTCCCGACGCAGCGCCGCGGCGGCAGGATGGTCTATGCCTTCGACGTCAGCGACCCCACCGCGAACCCGACGCTCAAATGGCGCCATGGCTGCACCTCGGACAGCGGCGGCTGCGACGCCGGCTTCGAGCAGATGGGGCAGACCTGGTCCACGCCGAACGTCGCCTTCATCAGCGGCTATTCGACGCCGACGACCAGGCCGGTGGTGGTGATGGGCGGCGGCTACGATCCGTGCGAGGACGCCAATTCCATCATCACCACCCAGTGCGGCTCGACCAAGGGCAATGTGGTCTATTTCATCGACGCCGACACCGGCGCGCTGATCACTTCCTTCACGACCGACCGCGCCGTGGCGGCGGATGTGAACATGATCGACCTGAACAACGACGGCCTGGTCGATTACGCCTACGTCGCCGACGTCGGCGGGCGCATCTACCGCGTCGATTTCGTCAGCTCCCCGGGATCGCTGACGGCGACAACCCCATCGAGCTCAATCAACAACACGACGGACACCACCAAATGGGTCATGCACAAGGTCGCCCAGACCAACCTGAGCGGCCAGGGGCGCAAGTTCCTGTTCGGCCCGGGGCTGTTCCCGTACCAGACCTCGACCTACCTGGCGATCGTGTCGGGTGACCGCGAGCATCCGCTGATCACCGATTATCCCTACAGCACGCTGCCCTTCCCGAACAAGGCCTATGTATACAAGGACGACCTGACCTCGACCCCCAGCACGGCGGCGGTCAATCTGGACGGTAGCGACATGCTCAATCAGACCGATCTCAGCGACGCGACCTGCAGCAGCAGAAACCTGCTCACCAGCACGGACAAGAAGGGCTGGTTCATGTATTTGAATCAGTTCGGACAGGGCGAGCAGGGCGTCACCGCCGCGGTCATCGTCGGCGGCATGGTCACCTTCAGCACCAACCGGCCGCTGAGCAGCGGTTTATCCTGCAGCACCAGGCTGGGCGAGGCGCGCGGTTACTTCGTCAACCTGTTCAACGCCTCGGGCGCGATCAGCACGACCAACAATGCCTCCTGCGGCGGCTCGCGTTCATCGACCTTTGCGGGCGGCGGGCTGCCGCCCTCTCCGGTGATCGGCATCGTGCCCATCGACGGCGTACCGACGGCGGTGCTGATCGGCGCGGTGCAACGCGACGGAAGCGCGAGCTCCCCGATCAAGCCGGACAAGATCACGCCGCCGATCAACCAGACGCGCACGCGGACCTACAAGTACATTAAAGGCGCCGACTGAGGGCTGGCATGAAAAGGGTGCCGGGTAGAGGAGTCGAACCTCCGACCTTCGCATTACGAATGCGCTGCTCTACCAACTGAGCTAACCCGGCCCTGGGCCTATCGGGCACGCCGATGCGAAACCGAGCATCGGCGCAAGGGCGCCATTATATGCGCAGGCGTTTCAATCCGCTCGGGAAAACCCGCGAGGAAAGTGTAGCCCGGCTGCTGCCGATCAACGCCCCGGACGGGTGCGCACGATGATTTCGATACCCTCGGTAACCATGCCCGGCGGCAACTGCGGCAGGCCTTCGATATGCACCCCCGCGGCAGGGATGTCGGTAAGTTCGCCCGTGGCAACTTCGTAGAAATGATGGTGCGCGCTGGTGTTGGGGTCGTAGAAAACCTTGTTCGGATCGACGATCAGTTCGCGCACCATCCCCTTGTCCACAAACAGCTTGAGCGTGTTATAGACCGTCGCTTTGGAGGTTTCGGTATGGCGCGCGTTGACCATCGCCAGGATTTCATCGGCCGACCGGTGCTGCGGATTTTCAAACAGGGCGAAGCCGATCTCGATGCGCTGGTGCGTAGGATTGATACCATGGCTGCGCAGCAATTGCGCCACGCTTTCGCGGGTGTGGTTTTCTAACTCCATGTTTGTATTCTAAATTAGAATTTTGACTTTGTCTAACTCCTGCATTCCGGCAAGCTCAGGCGGGTAAGCTGCGGGAGCAGTACCTGGCCGGATCGCGCTAATAGACGAAAGCTGCGTCAATGCGTCCGGGTTGAATGCGCCGCAGCACCACGGTGCTATGATTACTTTGTAACCAAGGAAAAACGGAGTTCGCCTATGCGCATGCGATTTCTTGCATCTTTGCTGCTGCTCCCTGTGCTCGCGCAAGCGCAGATGTACCGCTGGGTCGATGACAGCGGCAAGGTGCACTATTCCGACCAAGTACCGGCCTCCGGCGCCAAGAACGTGCAGAAGCAATCCCTGTCCGTAGGGCAGAGTTCATCGGCAGGCCTGCCTTACGCGTTGCAGCAGGCGGTCAAGAATTTCCCGGTTGCGCTGTACACCTCCGAGGCCTGCAAGGACACCTGCGCCCAGGCACGCGAGCTACTGAACCAGCGCGGCGTGCCCTACAGCGAAACAACCGTAACCGATGAAGTGGACATCGCGCAACTGAAAAAGCTCTCCGGCGGCTCGGTGGTTCCGGTAATGACCGTGGGACGCGAGGTGTACAAAGGTTTCGAGAGCGGGATTTACAAAGCCGCCCTCGACACCGCAGGCTATCCCGCGAGTTCGCTGCTGCCGCCCGGCGTCCAGGCGCGGCAGCCCGTCGCCAAGCCGGTGCGCAAAGCCGCGCCCGCTGCTGCCGAGGCCGAGGGTAAGCCCGCGGCGGCCCCGCAGGAAACCGCTGATACGGCCGCGCCAAAATAAGAACGCGGGCTTGGGTTCGCCGTAGCGCTAGGCGGTGGCGGATAGATCCTTGGGCAGGGGGAAGGTTACGCCCTCCTCCTTGCCCTTCAATTGAGTCACGCGCTTCGCCCCTAGCGCCTGCAGCCTGGCGATGACTTCCAGCACCAGCATTTCCGGCGCCGAAGCGCCGGCGCTGACGCCGATGCGCTCGCGCCCTTGCAGCCACTCGGGGCGCAGCTCGGAGGCCTGGTCGATCATATGCGCCTCCACCCCCAGGGTCTGCGCCACTTCGCGCAGGCGGTTGGAGTTGGAGCTGTTGGGTGATCCGACCACGATCACCAGATCGCACTGCGGCGCCATGAATTTCACCGCATCCTGGCGGTTCTGCGTGGCGTAGCAGATATCGTCCTTCTTCGGTCCGATGATGAGCGGAAAACGCTGTTTCAGCGCTAGGACGATGGCCGCGGCGTCATCCACGGACAGCGTGGTCTGGGTGACGTAGGCAAGCTGGGCCGGATCCTCGACCTCGAGCCGCAGGACGTCCGCGACCGTCTCCACCAGGTACATCCCTCGCGTCGCCTGCCCCATGGTGCCCTCGACCTCGGGGTGCCCGCGATGGCCGATCATGACGATGCCGCGGCCCTGCTCGCGCATCTTGGCGACCTCGACGTGGACCTTGGTCACCAGCGGGCAGGTGGCGTCGAACACCTTGAGGCCGCGCGCCTCGGCCTCGCGCCGGATCGCCTGCGACACGCCGTGGGCGCTGAATATCAGCGTGCTGCCGGCCGGCACCTGATCCAGGTCCTCCACGAACACCGCGCCCTTTTGGCGCAGGTCATCGACCACGAATCTGTTGTGCACCACCTCGTGGCGCACGTAGATCGGCGTGCCGTGCAACGCGAGCGCGCGCTCGACGACGCTGATGGCGCGTTCTACGCCGGCGCAAAAACCGCGGGGATTGGCTAGCAGGATTTCCATGATTCAACCTCAGTAATGCCGTTGCAACTCAAATGAACATCCAACAAATTGTCATTCTGAGCGAAACGAAGAATCTGCTTTTCACGGCATGCAAGAAGCAGATTCTCCGGCCTACGGCCTCAGGATGGCAATTCCTAGAGGCCCGTTCCGGCGAACACTCATCGCGCCGCTCCCGCCCGCCTCGCGCCCGGACGAAAGCTGTCTGCGACCAGCAGCACTGCGCCCACGGTGATCGCCGAATCGGCCAGGTTGAACGCCGGCCAGTGCCAGCCGGCAAGATGAAAATCGAGAAAATCGACGACGTAACCGAGTGCAATGCGATCGATGACATTGCCTATCGCCCCGCCCAGGATCAGGGCGAGCGCGAGACAGAACAGTTTCTCGCCCGCATGGCGCGCCAGCAGCACGCCGATCACGACGATCGCGACAAGCGCAATGCCGATGAAAAAACCGCGCTGCCAGCCGGAGGCAGCAGCAAGAAAACTGAACGCGGCGCCTTTGTTGTGCGTCAGCACCAGATTGAAAAAGCCGGTGACGGCGCGCGCCTCGCCGTAGTCCAAGCCGGCGCTGACCCAATACTTGGTCAACTGGTCGAGCACCACCACCAGCACCGCCAAGGCGTACCAGGGAGCGAGCCTACGCATGCGCCCTCGCTTCGCCAGCGCCATACAGGTTAGCGACGCAACGGCCGCAGAGCCCGGGGTGTCCGCCATCGGCGCCGGGGACCTCGCGACCGACGTCATCCCGATAATGCCAGCAGCGCTCGCATTTGGCGTGCGCGCTCGGCGTCACGATCACCGCTTCATCGGCGCTCGCGGCGACCGGTAATACCGCTGCGCTCGAGGTGATCAGCACGAAACGCAGATCGTCCTGCAACGATTGCAGCAGAGCCAGCTTCGCCCCGCTCGCGCGGATTTCGACTTCGGCCTGCAGCGAGGAGCCTATTTTTCCGGCGACGCGCGCTTCCTCCAGCCGCTTTTGCACTTCGGCGCGCACGCTGCGGATGTTCCCCCAGCGATCGAGCAGCTCCTGCGAATAAGCCGCGGCCGGGAATTCGTCCCAGGTATGCGTGAACACGGTCTCATCCTTGCCGCCGCCCGTCACCGCCCAGATCTCTTCCGCGGTAAAGGAGAGGATGGGCGCCATCAGCCGCACCAGGCGTTGCAGGATCTGGTGCAGCGCGTTCTGCGCCGAGCGCCGCGCCCTCGAGTCCTTGCCGGCGGTGTACAGCCGGTCCTTGAGGATGTCGAGGTAAAACCCGCCCAGGTCCTCGGAGCAGAAGGCCTGCAGTTTCTGCACCACGAAATGGAAGTCGTAATTGTCGTAATCGCGCGTCATTTCCTGCTGCAGGGATTGCGTGAGCGCGAGCGCATAGCGGTCGATTTCCAGCCAGTCCTCGAGCGGCAGCGCGTGCGCCTGCGGGTCGAAGTCGGCGGTGTTGGCGAGCAGGAAGCGCAGCGTGTTGCGGATGCGGCGGTAGCCCTCGACCACGCGCTTCAGGATCTCGTCCGAGATCGACAGTTCGCCCGAATAATCGGTCGCCGCCACCCACAGGCGCAGGATCTCGGCGCCCAGGCTGCCTGCGACCTTCTGCGGCTCGAGCGTGTTGCCCAGGGATTTCGACATCTTGCGGCCCTGGCCGTCGACGAAGAAACCATGCGTCAGCAGACCCTTGTACGGCGGCACGCCGTTGAGCATGCAGGAGACGAGCAGCGAAGAGTGGAACCAGCCGCGGTGCTGGTCGGATCCTTCCAGGTACAGGTCGGCCGGAAACTGCAGATCTATCCCGTGCGAACCGGCCCCGGTCGCCTTGCCCTCCGGTCCGCCCATGACAGTCTGATGCGTCGAGCCCGAATCGAACCACACGTCGAGCGTGTCCTTGATCTTGACGTAGTGCCCGGCTTCCGCACCCAACAGTTCCTTCGGGTCCAGGGTCTGCCAGGCTTCGATGCCGCCCTGCTCCACACGCTTGGCCACCTGATCGAGCAGATCCAGCGTGCGCGCATGCAGTTCGCCCGTTTCCCTGTGAATGAAAAAAGGCATGGGCACGCCCCACTGGCGCTGGCGCGAAAGCGTCCAGTCCGGGCGGTTGGCGATCATGCCGCGCAGGCGCGCCTGACCCCAGTCCGGATAGAAGCGCGTATTGGCGATGCCGCGCAAGGCGGTCGCGCGCAGCGACTCGGCCGGTTTCACGCCGTTGAAGCCCGGTGGCTCGTCCATGGCGGCGAACCACTGCGTGCTCGCGCGATAGATGATCGGCGTCTTGTGGCGCCAGCAGTGCATATAGCTGTGCAGGTAGTCTTCGCTGTGGAACAGCGCGCCGCATTCCTCGATCTTCCTGACGATTTCGGGGTTGGCCTTCCAGATCATCATGCCGCCGAAGAACGGCAGCGATGCGGCAAATTTCCCGTCGCCCATCACCGGTGTGAGGATCTGCTCGTCCTTCATGCCGTATTGGCGGCAGGAGTCGAAGTCCTCGACGCCGTAGGCGGGGGCGCTGTGGACGATGCCGGTGCCGGTGTCGAGCACCACGTATTCGCCCAGATACACCGGCGCAAGGCGATCGTAGAACGGGTGGCGGAATGCGATCAGTTCCAGCGCCTTGCCCTTGCACGATGCGAGGGTGTTGCCGGAGAGCTTGTAGCGCGCGAGACAGGCCTCCTGCAGGTCGGCGGCAAGAATCAACAGCCCGCGCTCGGTCGCGACCAGATTGTAGGCGTGCTGCGGATGCGCGTTGAGCGCCTGGTTGCCGGGGATGGTCCAGGGCGTGGTGGTCCAGATGACGATCCAGCCTTTTTCGGCCGGCAGCTTGGCCAGGCCGAACGCTTTGGCGATTTTTTCCGGCTCGGCAAACGCAAAGCCGACGTCGATGGCAAAATCCTTCCTGTCCGCATACTCGACCTCTGCTTCCGCCAAGGCCGATGCGCAGTCGAAGCACCAGTTCACCGGCTTCAGGCCGCGGTAGACGTAGCCCTTCTCCAATATCCTCGCGAGCGTGCGGATCTCGTCGGCCTCGTTGCGGTAGGCCATGGTGAGATAGGGACGGTCCCAGTCGCCGAGCACACCCAGGCGCTGGAAATCCTGTTTCTGCCGCTCGATCTGCTCCGCCGCATAGGCGCGGCACAGGCTCTGCGTCTTCTCGACCGGCAGGTGTTTGCCGTGGTGCTTCTCGATCTCGCGCTCGATCGGCATGCCGTGGCAGTCCCAGCCGGGCACATACACCGCGTCGTAGCCCGCGAGGTTGCGCGACTTGACGATGATGTCCTTCAGAATCTTGTTGATCGCGTGACCCAGATGGATGTCGCCGTTGGCGTAGGGCGGGCCATCGTGCAGGATGAATTTCGGCCGGCCTTTGGACGCGGCCCGGATCTTCTCGTAGACCTTTTCATCCTGCCATTGTTTGACCCACTGCGGCTCGCGCCTGGCGAGGTCGCCGCGCATCGGGAAAGGCGTGTCCGGAAGGTTTAGCGTGTTCTTGTAATCAGCCATTTTGCATTTAGAAAGTTTCGCTTGGTCATGTGTGGAAGGAGGCGCTGCGCCCCAGGAAAAACCGCGCAACGGATTCCCGCGTTCATGCGCGTTCTTTCGCCGCCAGATATTCCCTGGCGACGTCGCAGTCCTCGGCGATGCGCGCTTTCAACGCCTCGATGTCGGAAAATTTTTTTTCGTCGCGTATCTTGTGCAGGAAATCGATGCGCAGATGCTGGCCGTAGAGGTCGCCGGCAAAATCAAACAGGTGCACCTCCAGCTTGGCCTGCCCGCTGTTGTCCACCGTCGGGCGCAGGCCCAGACTTGCCGCGCCGTTGCACGCGTGCCCGTGCCCATCGAGGGTGCGAACGGCAAAGATCCCGGACAAGGGCGGCCGGTTGTGCCGAAGCTGCACGTTGGCCGTGGGAAAACCGATCTGCCGGCCGAGCTTGTCGCCGTGCACCACCCGGCCGCTGATGCTGTAGGGCCGGCCGAGCAGCGCTTCGGCCTCCGCCAACCGGCCCGCGGCCAGCGCCGCGCGCACCGCCGAGCTCGACACGCGCACGCCGTCCTGCTCGACCGTGGGCATCGGCTCCAGACCGAAGCCGTGTTTGCGCGATGCCTCCTGCAGCACGGCAAAATCGCCGGCGCGCCGAGCGCCGAAACGGAAGTCATCCCCGATCAGCAGCCAGCGCATGCCCAGACCCTCGAGCAACACGCGCTCGATGAAATCCTGCGGCGACCTGCTGGCGTATGCGCGGTTGAAACGGCTGACATGCACGCGTTCGATGCCGTGGGCCGCAAGCAATTCCAGTTTCTCCCTCAGCGAGGTAAGCCGTGTCGGCGCCGTTCGTGGCGCGAACAACTCGAGCGGATGCGGTTCGAAGGTGAGCACGCAGGCGGACAGGTCGAGTGCGCGCGCCTGTTCCTTGAGTCGGGCGAGCATCGCCTGATGGCCCTGATGCACGCCGTCGAAGTTGCCGATGGTAAGTGCCGTGGGCGACTGGCTGCGAGCGGAAATGGTGCGGCAAACGCGCATGTTCAGGATCGGCTTTGGAAAGCTAAAATCCTGAATTATAGCGGCTTTCCACCACCTCCGGAATAGGAAATCCGGTCCGCGCCGGAGGCTCCGAAACGTCTACGCTGCGGCTCGCGCCGGCACCGCCAACAGCCATTTGAACCCGAAGAACAGGGCGCCAAGAAACAGTGCCGCATACCATGCCAGCGACCACTCCGGCACCAGCAGTCCGAAGATGGGTTCATGTTTCGCCGCGCAATCGCCGTTCGCATAGAAAATCCAAGGCAGCAGTTTGGCGGTGGGCAGATTGTTGACAACCTGCTCCATCACATCGATGCCGCAGCCGAATTTCGGGTGATGCAGCGTCCATACATGCCAGATCGCCACACCCATGCCGGCAAGCGAGACCAGCGCCATCGCGGCGGCATAGATCGCTGCGCCGCGGCGCTGCGGGTTGTGCACGGCCGCGGCGAGCGCGATCAGGCCGAACAGAAAGAATCCCTCGCGCTGCAGGATGCAAAGGGGACACGGTGCCTGGCCCTGAAGATGCTGCAGAATCAGGGCTTCGGCGAGCAGCGCGAGGGGAACCGCCGTGAACGCTGCAAATACCCGTCTCGGGGTCAAATCGAATTTCATCCGCTTCGTCGCCTTCGTACTTGGAGGCCATTTCAGCATTACCGAAATGGCCTCTGATCGTGTTCCTTGTGATCAAACCTTCGACCATCAATTCAGCCGCGAACACAGCAGCCGCAGCACCGCGGCTTTGTCTCTGATCTCGTCCGCGTCCGCCGCATCCGGCCGCCGCTCCAGGTAATCCTGCAAATCGGCAAGGGCCGCGCGGAAGCAGTCGAGCTTGTAGTAGGCAAGACCCCGGTCGCGCACCTCCTCGGCCGCATGCGGCGCCACCATCACCATGCGCTGCATCACCTCCAGCGTATTTTGCGCCTTCCCCGACTGCAGGTAAATGCCCTTCAGATTACGCAGCACGCGCGCCAAAATCTGCCGCGACGTGGCCGCCTGCAGAAACCGCGGCAGCGGCAAGGTGTCGGCTTCACGCTGCGGCAACACCAGCGCCAGGCGCGCGCGCAGGTCCGATTCGGATTGCGTCTCGCCGCCGCAGAAAGGGTCGATCACGAGCTGGCCCCCGGTCACGCGCAGCTTTACCAGAAAATGTCCCGGGAAGGACACGCCCTGCAAACGCAGGCCCAGGCGCTGGCCGATCTCCATGTACAGGATCGACAGCGTGATCGGCACGCCGATTCGCCGCTCCAGCACCTGGTTCAGGTAGCTGTTGCGCGGATCGTAATAGTCGTGCGCGTTTCCGGAAAAACCCAGCTCGTTGAACAAATACCGGTTCAGCACCACTACCTTCTGCTCGGCGAACGCATCGCTCGGCAGGCGGCGCTTCACCGTCGCGGCGAGCGCATCGATACGCGACAGGCAGTGCGCTACGTCCAGGTCGGGGTACGCATCCTGCGCGATCAGCAGGCAGGCCTCGGCAAGGCTGAAATTCTCCCGACACAGCAGCGCAGAAAACTGGTCCAGTCGATATTCCATAGACTAACACTAACACTAACGACTAACTAATCTGCAGCGCGGCGGGCGAAATCCCCAATGCGAAAGCCGAGCAACCACAAGGTGGCAAAGTAGATTCCGGCGCCGAGGCACACTATACTAACTAAGCCTGCCATCCGGTACTGCCAGGCGGCAACCAGCCACCAGTCCTCGCGACCCATTGCCCCCCACAACGCCGCGGCCATCACCGCGAGCGCCAGCGCCAGCTTGTACGCGAACTCCGCCCAGCCGGTTTGCGGCCGGTAGATGCGGTGCTGGCGCAGCTTGTAATAGAGCAAGCCGGCGTTCAGGCACGCCCCCAGGCCGATCGCCAGCGCGAGACCCGCGTGCTTGAGCGGCCCGATCAGGGCGAGGTTCATGAGCTGCGTCGCAATGAGCGTGATCACGGCGATTTTCACCGGCGTGCGTATGTTCTGGCGCGCGTAGAAACCCGGGGCCAGCACTTTCACCAGAATCAGCCCGAGCAGGCCGATGCTGTAGGCAACAAGCGCCTGGCGCGTCATCCACACGTCCTCGACGCTGAACTCGCCGTAGCGGAACAGCGTACTGATGAGGGGCACCGCCAGCAGCGCCAGCGCCACGGCCGCCGGCAGCGCCAGCAGCAGCGTTAGGCGCAGGCCCCAGTCGAGCAGGCGGCTGTACTGCTCGGTGGCATCGCTCGAGTAATACTTGGACAGGCCGGGCAGCAGGATGGTGCCCAAGGCCACCCCCAGCATGCCGGTGGGAAATTCCATCAGCCGGTCGGCGTAATACAGCCAGGACACGCTGCCGTTGGCAAGAAAAGAGGCGAAGATGGTGTTGATGAGCAGCGACAACTGGGCGATGGAAACGCCGAACACCGCCGGCCCCATGAGCTTGAGGATGCGCCGAACACCCACGTCGGAAAAACCCGGGCGCGGCCGCGGCAGCATGCCGATTTTTGCCAGATAGGGCAACTGAAAGGCAAGCTGCAGCACGCCGCCCGCGAGCACCGCCCAGGCCAGCACCAGCACCGGCGGCCGAAAATACGGCGCCAGCACCAGCGCGCAAAAAATGAAACTCAAGTTGAGCAGCGCCGGCGTGAATGCGGGAACGGCGAAGCGGCTCCAGGTATTGAGGATGCCGCCGGCGAGCGACACGAGCGAAATGAACAGCAGGTAGGGAAAGGTGATGCGCAGCATCGCCACCGTGAGTTCGAATTTGTCCGGCGTGGCGGAGAATCCGGGCGCGCTGACATAGATGATCCACGGCGCGGCGAGGATACCCAGAACGCTGACTACCAGGACTCCGATCGAGAGCACCGTGGCAACGCGATCGACCAGCAGCCTGGTCTCCCCTTCGCCATTCCTGGTCTTGTATTCGGCCAGGATCGGCACAAAGGCCTGGGAGAAGGCGCCCTCGGCGAACAGGCGTCGCAGCAGATTGGGAATGCGGAAAGCGACGAAAAACGCGTCCGTGGCGAGTCCGGCGCCGAACAGGCGCGCGATTACTGCGTCGCGCACGAAACCTAGGATGCGGGACACGAGCGTCATGCCGCTCACCGTGGCGAGCGCGCGTAGAAGATTCATGCCCCGATTATACGAAAACGAAGTTTCAGTGGAGGCTAATGCGCGAAGCGCGTTATGCCGGAACTAAAATGCGCTTGCGTAACAGGGACTAAATCAGTATCATTGCGCCCTTTCGTATTCCTTACTTGGGTTTCATCATGGCCAATACCGATTCGGCGCGCAAGCGTTCCCGCCAAGCCGAAAAACAGCGGCGGCACAACGCCAGCCTGCGCTCGACGCTACGCTCGGCGATCAAGGACGTGAACAAGGCAATTGCCGGCGGCGACAGAGCCGGCGCGAAGCAGGTACTTAGCCAGTCTTCAAGCATCGTCGATCGCATCGCCGACAAGAAGATCATCCATAAGAACAAGGCCGCGCGCCACAAGAGCCGCCTTGCCGCAGCCATCAAAGCGATGCCTTAAGGATCGAACTGAACCAAGGAAACGGCCGGCTTACGCCGGCCGTTTCGTTTTCTCGGTTCCCCGTTGCCTGCTTTTTCAGC
>SCTX01000163.1 GCA_004298385.1 Betaproteobacteria bacterium
CAATTTGTAATCTCCCCCAAAATTCTCCGCACTTTTTCGAAGTACGCGATATTGTTTTGTGAAGAAATCCACAGGGTTATCCACAGATTCTGTGGATAAGGTTTTGACATCACGATGATGAGCGTGATGAGCGGCCACTCATGATCGGCCGCGTGCCCGGCACTGCTTAGATCATCTGAACGCCAGGACAGCCGCAATCGCTGCCAACACCCGCGTGTCGCTTCCCTGGTAGATACTTCGCCACCAAACCGCGCAGATCATTATCCCCTACAATAGTACCAACCGGCGCCGTTCGGGTTGCAGCGCCGAGCCGTATGCCGTTTGCTTACGATTCTCCGTTTAATTGCAGCACAATCTAAAGGATTCATGATGGCAATATCCATGTACCAGATATCCGTTCCGGTTTTCGTCAAGACCCTAGCCAATCTTGCCGCGATTTTGGACAAAGCCGCGGCCTTCGCCGCAGCCAAGAAAGTCGATCCGTCGGTGCTGCTCGCCTATCGCCTCGCGCCGGACATGTTCAACCTGACGCGCCAGGTGCAAATCGCGGCGGACCACGCCAAACGCGCACCCGCCCGGCTTGCCGGCATCGAGCCTCCGGTGTACGAAGACAATGAAGCCAGCTTCGCCGACCTCAAGGCCAGGATCGACAAGACCATCACCTTCATCAATACCCTAAAGCAGGGGCAGATCGAAGGCTCGGAGGCGCGCGAGATCACGCTGAAAATCGGCGGCGTCAGCCAAACCCTCACCGGCCAGACCTATCTCCTGCACAATGCGCTGCCGAATTTCTTTTTCCACGTCACTGCTGCGTACGCGATCCTGCGCCACTGCGGGGTGGACATCGGGAAGAAAGATTTCATCGGCCAGATCTAGAGCTCATTACGAAATGAGGGCATGCACCCTCTTGCTCCCCTAAGTCAGGGGCCGTTTAGCTAATTCTGAAACGGTCTCTTGGCTTGCGGGCATCCCTGCCGCCGCGCTCAGCATACCTAGAGAACCGGCCTCGTATCCGTCCACTATGCAAGCCATGGTCTCGCCTTCGGCCTGCAGCGCCGCGATGTAGAGCAAGGGCAGGTAGTGCTCGGGCGTAGGCACCGACAGGCGCGCGTCCTCGCCCATGCGTTCGAATTCGATCAGCGCCTGGTGGTTGCCGCAGGCGAGCGCAGCGCGCACCATCTCGTTGAACCGATTGGCCCAATCGAAGGCTGGCGCGTCTTCACCGCGCTGCATCAGCATCAGGTTGTGCACCACGTTTCCGCTGCCGACGATTAGCACGCCTTCGTCGCGCAGCGGCGCCAACTGCCTGCCGAGCTCGTAATGAAACCGGGCCGGCCTGGTGCCGTCCATGCTCAACTGCACCACGGGTATGCCGGCATCGGGATAGGCATGCGCCAGCACCGACCAGGTGCCGTGGTCCAGGCCCCAGGACTGGTCGAGCTGCACCGGTATCGGCGCGAGCAGGTCGCGCACGCGCGCGGCGAGCACCGGGTCGCCCGGCGCGGGGTACTCGACGTCGAACAGCGCCTGGGGAAAGCCGCCAAAATCATGGATCGTCTTCGGTTTTGCCGTCGCCGTCACCGCCGTGCCGCGCGTGAACCAATGCGCGGAGATTGCCAAGATCGCTTTGGGCTTGGGCACGTTTGTGCCAAGATTGCGCCAGGCCTCGGTGTACCGGTTGCGGGCCAGCGTGTTCATCGGGCTGCCGTGGCCAAAAAAAATGACCGGCATGCGTGCTTTGCTTGCGCTGCTCATTGGAATTGCCCTTCTTGCTTAGGCCTCGCGTATGCCGACGAACGGGTACGGGCCAATTGCCAAATGAATCATACCGGCTCGCGGCGACTGTTTCACTATTTCAGCGCGCCCCCTGGTCGCCGCGCCCGGCGCGTAGCTCCTGGCTGCGCCCGAGCGCGAGGGCGAGAACCAGCCATACTCCTGTCACGGGCACGCTTGCCAGGGAGATCGTCGACAGTTCCAACCCAGCCCCGCGCAGCACCGCGAACAGCCAGCCGCTCAGCGCATCGGCGCCGCGGAACACGACGATGTCGATCACGTTCTTCGCCTTGTATTTCTCCTCGCGTTCGAGCACCGTAAACAAGACTTCCCGCGCCGGATTCGAGATGGCGAAGTTGGTGGTCCGCTGGATCGCCTGAAACGCGACCACCACGAACAGCACGGGCGTGAAGGCCAGCGCCAGAAAACCGAGGCCGAATATCAGCGGCAGGGCCGCAGCCGCGCGCCCGACGCCGAAACGGCCGATCAGCCGCCCCGTCGCGAAGAACTGAACGATGATCGTCAACAAACCGATGGAGAGGTCGATGGCGGCAAAAATGCGCGTGCGCACCGCCGGGTCATCGGAGGCCGCCGCAACGATGTTCGCCTGCTGGAAATAAAGAAACGTTCCGGCCAGGGACAGCAACGATACCCATAGCGCGATCCCCGCGAGATAAGGCGAGCGCAGTGCCATAGCGATGCCGGCAAGCCAGCCGCCGCCCAGCGCCGCTGACACCGGACGCGTGCCTAGCGCGGGCGCCGCACTCGCGGCGGTCGGCGCGTTTGCGCTTGGCGCTGTCGCCGACTCCAGGCGGTGCGCGCACAGCACGGCCAGTTCCAAAAACATCGCCGCAACGAACAGCAGATTGACCGGGCCGAGCGGCGCCGCCAGCCCCACCGTCAATGCCGGGCCGAGCAGCGCGCCCGCGGAACCGCCGGCGGCAATGAAACCGAACAGCCGCTTGCCCTGCTCGCTCGCGAACAGGTCGGCCATGAACGACCAGAACACCGACACCGCGAACAGGTTGAACACGCTGATCCAGACGAAAAACACGCGCGCGACGTGAACCTTGCCGACATCGAACGTCAGCAGCAACCAGAAGATCGCGAGGTTGGCGACGAAAAACTGGTAAACGAGCGGAATGAAGCGCCGGCGCGGCAAGCGCGCGACCAGCGCGCCGAACACCGGTACCGCGGCCAGCATCACGATAAAAGTCGCGGTGAACAGCCACTGCAGGTTGCGCACTCCGCCAGCAATCCCCATTTCGTCGCGCAGGGGCCGCAGCACGTAGTAGCCGGCGAGCAGGCAGAAGAAATAGGCGAACGACCAAAGCAGCGCCCGCATCTCGCCCGGACGCGCCGCAACCACGCGCCCCAGCCAGCGTTCGGCAAGCGCTTCGTTCACCATCGCCCCTGCCGAATCGTCCGGTGTCCGGTCTCGCTTACGGCGCGATGCAATAGGATCACTACGATCTGATGCCGAGTACTTGGCGCACCTCCGCCGCAGTCCTAGGCCTGCCGAAAATCGGCGTGCCGTAGTCGAAATCTTTCGCCCGGACCAGGCCTCCGACCACGACCGGCTCAAAGCCGGCATCCTGAACCAGGCGCACGGCGACCTGCAGTGCCGCCGCGTCGTCGGCGGCCAGCGGGATGCCGAGCCGCTCTCCGGCGCGATGCGCTTCGCTTTTCATGCTGGTGTAGCCAACGCAGTTGAAGGCGCGCACCAAGCGCGCGCCAGGCAAGAATTGCGGCGATGCAATTCCGGTTCCTTTCGCCCCGGCCTCGATCGCCATGTCGCCGTCGCGCCTCGGTATCGGATTGCAAGCGTCGAGCACGATCTTGCCTTTAAGGGCATCGCCCAGATCGCGGCCCACCTGCGGCAGCGCGGCGTAAGGCACTGCGATGAACAGTACTTCGCCGAACGCGCCCGCCTCCCTGGTCGTTCCGGCGCCGGCGCCGGCCCCGAGGCGCGCCGCCAGCGCTTTATCGTGTACGAGGTCGAGCGAGGAGAACATCACCGCGTGCCCGGCTTTGACCCAGAGCTCGCCGACCGTGCCCCCGACCCGGCCCGATCCGATAACCCCGATTTTCATTTTTCCGGCGGCCTCCCCCGCGCCGCGCGCTGCGAGCGGCAGCCCGCCCAGGCCGAGGCTCGCCGCGGCGGCCCCGGCGGCCCGGAGCAATCGGCGGCGGCTTGGTTTCATAACATCCTTCGTTTTCATGAGAGATCTCCAGAACAGAGTGGTTCATGCCATAAATCAGACGGCGCAAACCGTAGCCATCATTGTAGGAGATAAGCGCGGCTTTCTCCTAGTTGTAGCAGCACCCTCGCGAAACCACTCCGCCCGCTACACCCCGATGAATCCTGCGAACACTGTCACTTTGCAAAACGTGACAAATCATTTTTTTTT
Organism: Betaproteobacteria bacterium; assembly: GCA_004298385.1. Lineage (GTDB taxonomy): Bacteria > Pseudomonadota > Gammaproteobacteria > Burkholderiales > SG8-39 > 2-12-FULL-64-23. Next base: position 4,185 of record SCTX01000163.1, read on the forward strand.
GTTATAATTCAATAACCTTATCCATCTTGCCCAATCGGTGTAGCGGTGTAGCGTCAATGTGGAATGCGTGCCTGAGACAGCGCTGATTAAGTCTGTGGCGCAATCAGAGCTTTCTCTGACTCGGGTGATTCAAGAGGAGCTGAGTGAGAACAAGAGGGGTTGCACGCCTTCAATAAGCGCCTGGTTCAAACCATACGCAAACGGAGAGGTAAATAAAGATGAATGTGATTTGGCGTTTTTACATGGACGGCGGCCATCGCTGGAACTGGCAGCAGATTGGCGCAGGCCAGGCAATCGTGGCGGAATCGTCCAAGGGTTACAGCAATTACGAAGCATGCCTGGCCAATGCAAAGGATCGGGGTTACGTCTTTCTCCCGGCCCAGGGCAAACGCGCTCGAGCACGATAGACCATGGAAAACCGTTATGGTTTTGGCAAGTGCGTGTCCATGAGCTACGATGAAGCGATGACCAAGGTCGTTGCAGAACTGGAGAAGGAAGGCTTCGGCGTATTGACGGAAATCGACGTTGCCGGCACCTTGAAAAAGAAGCTCGGTCACGACATGCCCCCCTACCGCATACTCGGCGCCTGCAACCCTTCGTTTGCCAGGCGCGCCCTTGCGGCGGAGCCGAGCATAGGCCTGCTCCTGCCCTGTAATGTCGTGGTTCGCCAGGATGAGGCCGGCACGGTGCAGGTGGAATTTCTCGACCCTGGACTGATGGGTCAACTGACCGGCAACCGCGATGTCGGCCCGATTGGCAACGACGTGCGCGAAAAACTACAGAGGGTGATGCGCGCGCTCTGAGCGGACGCGAACGGCCGGACGCGGCAAACGCGCAACTGGATCGGCGTCAGGCCGAACGCGGTAGGACGAAGAACATGCCCGCTACCGATTCGACTGTTGCCCGTAGACGGTCGCCTATGTCGCCTGGTGAAGCGCGTTCGCGCCGAGCGTAACGGCTGCCGCTGAGATCGCGCCGCAATCCGGCAAGCTCAGCCGCGCCATCATTGATCTGAATCAAAATGCGGCACGCCGGGAAGGGGTACAAATTAAAGCGCCCTCAACAAACGGAGGAGCACACCATGAAATCCTTCAATGCAAGCCTCGCAGTTCTGGGACATGCCCTCATTCTTCTCGCCCTCAGTTCGGGCACCGTGACCGCCCAGGCCACGAAGGGGACGGACAACGCGACAAGCGTCGGAAGCCCGGCAACGCGTGTAGTCGAGCGCGAGGTGATTCCGGGTGCGGACCGGATGACCAGCGCGGAGCGCGACGCCTATCGCCATCGCATGGCTGTGGCCGCCACACCGGAAGAGAAAGCCAAAATCCGCGCCGAGTATGCGAAAACACCGGACAAACCGGCGCCGGTGCAACCGCTGACCGGAGACCCGCTAAGAGGCGCCGTGCTGCACCGGGGATGTTTTTCGTGTCACGGCATCGAGCGCTATGTGGCGCCGGTAACGTACGCCGCAGCCGGTTTTATCGATTCGGTGCTGCGCGCGAGCGGGCTTTCCGATTTGCCGCCCGCCGAACCAACGCGGTTCAGGGGAAAGATCAAGTCGATGACGGAGTTGCGCGCAGGAGTGAACCGGCGCAACGACTATCTCAACCCGAAAATGACGCCTCAGGAAATCGAGGACGTCATTGCCTATCTGAACGTCACCTACTACAACTTCCCGCATTGATCAGCGCACGTGGGTGCGGCTGCGCTACGCGCGGCAGATCGTCCTTAGCTGTTACGGCCACGTCGAATTTCCGCGCACCGGTCTGGCAGTTCCGCCACGAGCCGCCGGTTCATAGCGGCGAGATATTGGGGTGGCTGATGGGACTCGAACCCACGACGACCGGAATCACAATCCGGGACTCTACCAACTGAGCTACAGCCACCATTGATCGGTTCTGGCGTGCCCGGCGGGAATCGAACCCACAACCCCCAGCTTAGAAGGCTGGTGCTCTATCCGGTTGAGCTACGGGCACCCCCATCGGGCAACGCAATACATACCCGCACTTGGCGTAGCGGCGGGTAACAAATTGGTCGGGGTGGAGAGATTTGAACTCCCGACATCCTGGTCCCAAACCAGGCGCGCTACCAGGCTGCGCTACACCCCGAGCGGACGCGTATGATACTCTGGCCCTCCTCGGCGGTCAACGCGGAACGCGGTGGCTGTCGCAGAACGCGGTGGCGCAGAACTGGAAAAGATAATAGACTTGCTCCCCGCTTGGATTTCTGCTATTAAAGCGCCTTCGTTTTTGGAACTGAGAGTGGTTCGATATGTCCACAGAACAACTGGTACGCTATAAGACCTTCCCGCCCTATGCCCCGAAAAAGGGCGAGGAGTACATGAACAAGAAACAACTGGCGCATTTCCGCAATATCCTGGAAGCGCTCAAGGTCGAGTTGTCGCAGGATATCGATCGCACCGTCCACACCATGCAGGACGAAGCCACGGTATTTGCCGATCCCAACGACCGTGCCAGCCAGGAATCCGACATGGCGCTCGAATTGCGCAACCGCGACCGCGAACGCAAACTGATCAAGAAGATCGAGGAGACCATCGCCAAGATCGAGAGCAAGGACTACGGCTATTGCGAAAGCTGCGGTGTCGAAATCGGCCTGAAGCGGCTCGAGGCGCGCCCAACGGCGACGCTCTGCATAGACTGCAAAACCCTGGATGAACTGAGGGAAAAACAGCTAGCCAAGTGACACTTCGCCAGTTGCTTTCGGTGGAGACATAAGCCACCACGAAGCGGCGGCTTATGTCGAAACTATATGGTGGAAGCGGAAAAAAAGGACGCCTCGGCGTCCTTTTTTACTACCGCGCGCCTGTTGTTAGCTGGGTTGCGTTGTCCCCGGTTGCGGCGCCGCCGCCTCCACCGCCTTCATCGACAGGCGCAGTCGGCCCTTGTCGTCGGCTTCCAGCACCTTGACCTTCACCACTTGCCCTTCCTTGAGATGGTCGGCGACGCTGGCTACGCGCTGCTGGCTGATCTGCGAGATGTGCAGCAAGCCGTCCTTGCCGGGCAGCACGCTGACGATGGCGCCGAAGTCGAGCAGCTTGAGCACCGTGCCGTCATAGACCTTGCCCACTTCCACGTCGGCGGTAATCGCCTCGATACGCTTTCTCGCCAGTTCCCCGCCCTCGGAACTGATGCAGGCGATGCTGACCGTGCCGTCGTCCTCGATATCGATGGTGGTGCCGGTCTCCTCGGTCAGCGCGCGGATCACCGCTCCGCCTTTGCCGATCACGTCGCGGATCTTGTCCGGATTGATCTTGATCTTGATGATGCGCGGCGCAAAAGTGGAAATGTCCGAGCGCGACGAAGGCAGCACATCGGTCATTTTCTCCAGAATCACCATGCGGCCTTCGCGCGCCTGAGACAGCGCCACTTGCATGATTTCCTTGGTGATGCCCTCGATCTTGATGTCCATCTGCAGCGCGGTCACGCCATTTTGGGTGCCGGCCACCTTGAAATCCATGTCGCCCAGGTGATCTTCATCCCCGAGGATGTCGGTGAGCACGGCGAAGCGGTTGCCTTCCTTGATCAGGCCCATGGCGATGCCGGCCACATGCGCCTTCATCGGCACGCCGGCATCCATCAGCGCCAGACTGCCGCCGCACACCGAGGCCATCGAGCTCGAACCGTTGGACTCGGTGATCTCGGACACCACGCGCATGCTGTAGCCGAATTCCTCCACCGAGGGCAGCGTCGCCAGCAGCGCCCGCTTGGCCAGGCGTCCGTGGCCGATCTCGCGCCGCTTGGGCGAGCCGACACGGCCGGTCTCACCGGTGGCGTACGGGGGAAAGTTGTAATGCAGCATGAAGCGGTCTTTGTATTCGCCCATCAGCGCATCGATGATCTGCGAGTCGCGCGCCGTTCCCAGCGTCGCCACCACGATGGCCTGGGTCTCGCCGCGGGTAAACAGCGCCGAACCATGGGCGCGCGGCAGCACGCCGAGGCGGATGCTGATCGGACGCACGCTGCGCGTATCGCGGCCGTCGATGCGCGGCTCGCCGTCGAGGATCTGGTTGCGTACGATCTTGGATTCCAGCGCGAAGCAGATTTCCTTTACCGCGTTCGCATCCGGCCCGCCGTCGCCGCCGACGCCGACCTCCGTAAACACGCGCTTCCACAGGGCATCGATGGCCTCCGAGCGCGCCTGCTTCTCCTTTACCTGGAACGCCGCACGCAGATCGCCTTCAGCCATAGCGGCGATGCGCGCGGTGAGGGATTCGTCTTTGGCGGACGGCTGCCAGTCCCACATCGGCCGCGCAGCTGCATCGGCGAGTTCGTTGATCGCAGTGATCGCGGCCTGCATCTGCTGGTGGCCGAACATCACCGCGCCGAGCATCACCTCCTCGGACAGCTCCTGCGCTTCCGATTCCACCATCAGCACAGCGTGCTCGGTGCCGGCGACAACCAGGTTGAGTTTCGAATCTTTCAATTGGGTGGCGGTCGGGTTGAGGATGTATTGGCCGTTGGCATAGCCGACGCGCGCGGCCGCAGTCGGGCCGTTGAAGGGAATACCGGACAGGGTCAATGCCGCCGAAACGCCGATCAGGGCCGCGATGTCTGGATCGACTTCCGGATTGACCGACATGACGGTCGCCACGACCTGGACTTCGTTGTAGAACCCATCGGGGAACAGCGGACGGTTTGGACGGTCGATCAAACGTGAGGTAAGAATTTCTTTTTCCGAAGGCCTGCCTTCGCGCTTGAAAAAACCGCCGGGGATTTTGCCCGCGGCGTAGGTCTTTTCGATGTAATCTACCGTGAGCGGAAAGAAGTCCTGGCCGGACTTCGCATGTTTGGAGCCAACCACGGTGCACAGCACCACCGTATCGTCCATGTTGACCATGACCGCGCCGCCGGCCTGGCGCGCGATTTCGCCGGTTTCCAGCGTAACTTGGTGGGCGCCGTAAGTGAAAGTTTTCTTGATCGGATTCAAGGCAGGATCCTTTGCGTGGCGGCGCGTAGCGCGCCGGCGTTCATATGAGGGAATCGGGCGGCATCTGCAACAGGGAACGCGCCCGCGTAAATGCAAAACGCCCATCCTGTTACGGACGGGCGCCGACTTGCTTACTTGCGCAGACCCAGCCGCTCGATCAGGCCGCGGTAGCTGTCCGCGTTCTTGCCCTTCAGGTAATCCAGCAGCTTGCGCCGCTGGCTGACCATCTTCAGCAGACCGCGGCGGGAATGGTGATCCTTGACGTGGGCCTTAAAATGACCGGTCAGCTCGTTGATGCGCGTCGTCAGCAGGGCAACTTGCACTTCCGGCGAACCGGTGTCGCCCTTGGCGCGCTGGTAATCGTTCATGACTTGCGCTTTGTGCGCGGTGGTAAATGGCATGCTGGTACTCTCCTGGGTCTGTTGAGTCTTCGTCGCTGCAGCAAAGGCGCGGATTCTACACTAAAAACGAGTGGTTTTTCAAGGGCTTTCCCCGATTTTTTGGGACGCTTTGGCGTGTTGGGGGTTGACCTAGACCTTAGCGATCACTCGCTTGGGCGAGATTGTGCCGTCCGCGCCCGCCTCGCCCACCCCCAGCAACACTCCGCTGGCGCCGTAGACGCGCACACGTGCCTGCGGCGGCCCATCCCATGGCACCCCCTGCCCCTGAACGAACCTGACCTGCTGTGCGGGCGTTAGGCGCGCTTCAGGCAGGTTCAGCAGCAAGGCATCCACCGGCAACAAGCAGGTATCGCGCGCGGCCGCCGGCATCGCCTCCAGGCTTTCCAGGGTATGCGCGCAGTCCAGGCCGAAGCGAGCTAGTGCGGTGCGGCGAAGGGCAGCGAGATGTGCGCCGCAGCCGAGCATTTCGCCCAGATCGTGAGCGATCGATCGGATATAGGTGCCCTTGCCGCAGGTCACGGACAGGGCCAGCCGCTCGCCTTCGAACCATAGCAGATCGAGGGCGTGTATCGTGACCAGACGCGGCGCGCGCTTGATCTCGATGCCGGCACGGGCGTAGGCGTACAGCGGCTTGCCGGCATGTTTCAGCGCGGAATAAAGCGGTGGGATCTGCAGAATGCCGCCGCGGAAATTCAGCAGGGCCGCGGCAAGCTGATCCGGGCTGACGTTCACCGCTCTCGCGGCGATTACCTCGCCTTCGGCATCCGCGGTGGTGGTGCTCACGCCCAGCCTGATCTCCGCCGCATAGGTCTTGTCGGCTTCCAGCAGGTCGGAGGAAAATTTGGTCGCCTCGCCGAATAGTATCGGCAACAGCCCGGTGGCAAGCGGATCCAGGGTGCCCGCGTGTCCCGCCTTGGCCGCCTGGTACATGCGCTTCGCCTGCTGCAGGGCGGCGTTAGAGCTCGCGCCCGGCGTCTTGTCCAGCATCAGCACACCGTTCAAGGGCCGCTTAATTCGATGTCCTTGCACTAGCCGCGCGGTTCCTTGCTGTCGGCCACCGCCGCGTCGATGAGACGCGACAATTCAAAGCCACGCTCGACCGACGCGTCGTATACGAAATGCAGTTGCGGTATGGAATGCAGTTTGATACGGCGCGCAAGCTGGCTGCGCAGGAAGCCGCCGGCCTTCTTCAGGCCCACTTCAGTCTCGGCGCGCTGCTCGGCGCTGCCCATCAGGGTGTAAAACACCTTGGCGTGGGCATAATCGGCCGTCACCTCGACACCGGTCAGCGTGATCATGGCAACGCGCGGGTCTTTCAGCTCGGTGCGTATGATTTCTGCTAGTTCGCGCTGGATCTGGTCGGCGACGCGCAGACTGCGTGCAGGACCTCTAGGCATACGTCAACCTCATGCGCTGGTAGGTCGGCAATTGCCTGCCGACATGCGTAAGGCGGGACGGGAGTCCCGCCTCAGAGCGTCCTCGCGATTTCCAGCACTTCGTACGCTTCGAGCTGATCGCCTTCGTTGATATCGTTGTAGTTCTTCAGCGACAGGCCGCACTCGAAACCCGCCTTCACTTCGCGCACATCGTCCTTGACGCGCTTGAGTGAATCGAGTTCGCCGTCGTGGATGACCACGTTATCGCGCAGCAGGCGCACGTGCGCGCCACGCTTGATCAGACCTTCGAGCACCATGCAGCCTGCGACCGTGCCGACCTTGGAGATCTTGTAGATCCGGCGAATCTGCACCAGCCCGAGCACGCTCTCCTTCTTTTCCGGTGCGAGCATGCCCGAAAGCGCGGCCTTCACCTCGTCCACGGCGTCGTAGATGATGTTGTAGTAGCGGATGTCCACGCCCTGCGACTCGGCCAGCCTTCTGGCTGCGACGTCGGCGCGGGTATTGAAACCGATGATCACCGACTTGGACGCAAGCGCGAGATTCACATCGGACTCGCTGATGGCGCCCACGCCGCTGTGCACAACATTGACCTTGACTTCGTCGGTGGACAGCCGCGACAAGGCATGTGCAAGCGCCTCGCGCGAGCCCTGCACGTCGGCCTTGATCAGCAGGGCCAGGGTCTTGACCCCGCCCTCGCCCATCTGCTCGAACATGTTCTCGAGTTTTGCCGCCTGCTGCTTGGCCAGTTTGACGTCGCGGAATTTGCCTTGGCGGAACAAGGCGATTTCGCGCGCCTTGCGCTCGTCGTTGAGCGCCACCGCTTCTTCGCCTGCAAGCGGCACATCCGACAAGCCTTGTATCTCCACCGGGATCGACGGTCCGGCCTGGTCCACAGCATGGCCGGTCTCGTCGAGCATCGCCCGTACGCGGCCGAACACGGAACCCGCCAGCAGCACGTCGCCGCGATGCAGGGTGCCCGACTGTACCAGGATAGTCGCGACCGGGCCTTTACCCTTGTCCAGCCGCGCTTCGATCACCAGACCCTTGGCCGGCGCCTCCACCGGCGCCTTCAGTTCCAGCACCTCGGCTTGCAGCAATACTTGTTCAAGCAGACCGTCTATGCCCGCTCCGGTCTTGGCCGACACCGGCACGAACGGCGACTCGCCGCCGTATTCCTCCGGCACCACGCCCTGCGCTACCAGTTCCTGCTTGACGCGGTCCAGATTGGCATCCGGTTTGTCTATCTTGTTGATCGCCACCACCAGCGGCACGTTGGCGGCCTTGGAATGCGCGATCGCCTCTATCGTTTGCGGCATCACACCGTCGTCGGCCGCGACCACCAGAATCACGATGTCGGTGGCTTTCGCGCCGCGTGCGCGCATCGCGGTGAAGGCCTCGTGGCCCGGGGTGTCGAGAAAAGTCACCATTCCGCGCGGCGTCTGCACGTGATAGGCGCCGATATGCTGGGTAATGCCGCCGGCTTCGCCCGAAGCGACGCGCGTGCGGCGGATGTAGTCGAGGAGCGAGGTCTTGCCGTGGTCGACGTGGCCCATCACCGTCACCACCGGCGCCCGCGCATGCAATTCATGCGCGGCCTCGTGCGTCTGTGGCTGTTCCGTAAGAAAGGTATCGGGCTCGTCCAGCCTGGCCGCTTTGGCTATGTGCCCCATGTCCTCGACCACGATCATGGCGGTTTCCTGGTCCAGCACCTGGTTGATCGTGACCATGCTGCCCAGCTTCATTAGTGTCTTGATCACCGCGGCCGCCTTCACCGACATCTTGTGCGCAAGATCGGCGACGGTGATGGTTTCCGGAACCATCACTTCGCGCACAACGGGCTCGGTCGGCGCGGCAAAGGTCGGCGCCGACTCCACCGCGGAAGCGGGCTTGTGACGCGCGCCCTTGGGCGTATGCCAGCCCGAGGCGCCACCCACGTCGCCGCGCGTCTTGATCGTGCGCCGCTTGGCGGTCTCGTCCTTCCAGATGGTCGTGGTTTTCTTCTTCGGGCTTTTCTTGTCACCCTTGGCGGCTTCGTCGACTTTGGGCTTGTGCAGCGTGCCGTCGGTGGGCGGCGCCTCGCCGGGTTTGGCGGGCGCCGGCGGGATCCGTTTCACCTCGGTTTCGCGGACCTCGGCAAGCTTCTTCTCGCGCTCCTGCTTCTCGCGCAATTCCTCCGACTGGCGCGCTATCAACTCGGCCTGGCGCTTGTGCTCCTGTTCGCGCAACTCGAGCTGCTGTGCGTCCACCACCGCCGGCCGCACCACCGACGCCTGCTTTTGCTCAACCACCGGGACTCCGGGCGGCGCCTCCGTGGCCGCGTCGCGTTTGACGAACACGCGCTTTTTCTTGACCTCGACCTGGATGGTGCGCGATTTACCGGTCGAATCCGATTTCTTGATCTCGGACGTTTGCTTGCGCGTGAGCGTGATCTTGCTCTTCGCCTCGGTGGCGCCGTGCGCCTTGCGCAGATAATCGAGCAGCCTAGTCTTATCCTGCTCGCTCAGCGTGTCCTCGGCCTGCTGCTTGTGCACGCCGGCGGCCTTGAGCTGCTCGAGCAGCACCGAAGCCTGGACTTTAAGCTCGCCGGCAAATTGTGTAACGCTGGTTTGCGCCATACCGGTCCCCTACTTCTCTTCCTCTTGCGCGAACCAATGTTCGCGCGCCTTCATGATCAAGGCTTTGGCGCGCTCGGCGTCGATGGCGCAGATCTCGATCAGATCGTCCGTGGCCAAATCCGCCAGGTCGTCGCGCGTCCTGACACCGGACTCGGCAAGCTTGGCCGCGATGTGGCTGTCCATGCCTTCCAGGCGCAGCAATTCCGGATCCACGCCTTCGATTTTTTCCTCGCTCGCGATTTCCTGAACCAGCAGGGCATTGCGCGCGCGGTTCCTGAGTTCGTTGACGGTGTTTTCGTCAAAAGCCTCGATTTCCAGCATTTCGTTGATCGGCACGTAGGCGACTTCTTCCAGCGAGGAAAAGCCTTCCTGGATCAGGATGTCGGCCACTTCCTCGTCAACGTCGAGCTTTTCGATGAATATGGTGCGAATGCCGGCACTCTCCTGCTGTTGTTTCTTCTCCGATTCCGCTTCGTTCATCAGGTTGATGGTCCAGCCGGTGAGTTCAGAGGCAAGGCGCACGTTCTGACCGCTTCTGCCGATGGCGATGGCTAGATTGGCCTCGTCCACCACCACGTCCATGCTGTGCTTATCTTCGTCCACCAGGATGCTGGACACATCCGCTGGCGCCAGCGCGCCAATGACGAATTGCGCCGGATCGGCCGACCACAGCACGATGTCGACGCGCTCGCCGCCCAGTTCGCCCGTCACCGCCTGCACGCGCGAGCCGCGCATGCCGACGCAAGTGCCGATGGGGTCGATGCGTTTGTCATTGGTATGCACCGCGATCTTGGCGCGCACGCCCGGGTCGCGCGCCGCCGACTTGATCTCCAACAGGCCTTCTTCGATTTCTGGCACTTCCAGCCGAAACAGCTCGATGATGAATTCCGGCGCCGTGCGCGATAGCACCAATTGCGGGCCGCGGATATTGCGGTCGATGCGCAGCAGCAGCGCGCGCACGCGGTCGCCCACACGCAGGTTCTCTTTCGGAATCATCTGGTCGCGCGGCAGGACGGCCTCGATGCGGCCGGACTCGATCACGGCGTTGCCGCGCTCGATGCGTTTCACCGTTCCGGTCACCAGCTTCTCGCCGCGGCCGAGGAAATCTTGCAGGATCTGCTCGCGCTCGGCATCCCGGATCTTCTGCAGAATCACCTGCTTGGCTGCCTGTGCGCCGATGCGGCCGAATTCGATCGGCTCCAGCTGTTCTTCGATATATTCCTCGAGCTGGATGTCGGCGTGCTGTTTGACCGCCTCCGACAGCGGAATCTGCTGCGGCGGGTTCTCCACCGCTTCATCCGCCACTACCTGCCAGCGGCGGAATGATTCGAAATCCCCGGTTTCGCGGTCCACGGCCACGCGTACGTCAGCGTCGTCGCTGAAACGCTTCTTGGTGGCCGAGGCGAGCGCCATCTCCAGCGCGACGAAAACCACGTCTTTATTGACGTTCTTCTCACGCGCCAGGGCGTCCACCAGCAACAGAATCTCACGGCTCATTTACAGCACCTCCAACTTCAAAATTCAACCTTGGGCACCAGGCGCGCCTTGTCGATATTGGCGAGATCGATGCTCACCATGCCGCCCTCGACTTCCAGTTGCAGCTTGCCGTCCCCCACCGCGCGTATCCGTCCGGTAAAATTGCGCCTGCCTTCGACCGGCAGCCTCAGGGTCAGCCGCGCCTGCTCTCCGGCAAAGCGCACAAAATCCGCCTCTTTCTTCAATGGCCGATCCAGCCCGGGCGAGGACACCTCCAGGCGGTCGTAATCGATATCTTCGACCTCCAGCACCCGCGCCAACTGGTTGCTGACCCGGGCACAGTCGTCCACCGTGATCCCGCTCGCAAGCGCGCCCTGCGGGCCTGGCGCACCCGCTGCCGGCTTGTTGATGAAAATCCGCAACATCCTGCCGCGATTGGACAAGTCGGCGCTGACGAGCTCGTAACCGAGCCCCTCGACCGTTCGTTCCAGCAAGCCTTGCAGTTTCATAGCCACAAATAAAAAATGGGCTGACCGCCCATCCAACAAACCGCATTCCATAGAGAAAAAATTATAGCAGAAAATTATTTCAAGAACAATCCATTTGTCCTTGGCGATGCGATGCTTGGCGGGCGAACTTTAGATTTTTTCTACGGCAAATCAACGACCCCGGCGCTGGTGGCGGGGCTCGGACGGCTGGGGACGCGCCGGGCGTCCGGTGGAAATTTTGGACGCAGCGATCCGAGGCTGGAACTCCAGCGTGGCGAGCAAACGGGAGATTTCAGCTTCGTCCAATTCGCGCATTTGGCCGCGCTTCAAGTGCGCGGGCAATGCAATCGGGCCGAAACGCACCCGCATTAATCGGCTCACCTTCAGGTTCAAGGCTTCGAACAAGCGCCGCACCTCGCGATTACGTCCCTCGCTCAGCACCACGTTGTACCAGTGGTTGCTGCCCTGCCCGCCGACATCTTCGATGCTGTCCAGATGGACCGGGCCGTCTGCCAACTGTACGCCCGTGCGCAGGGCCCGCATCTGCTCCTCGCTCAGTTCCCCAAGCAGGCGCACCGCGTACTCGCGCTCGATTCTATGGCGCGGATGCATCAGGCGGTTGGCGAGTTCGCCCGAGGTCGTGAAAATCAGCAGGCCGCTGGTGTTGAAGTCGAGCCGCCCCACGGCAACCCATTTCGCGCCGTGCAAACGCGGCAATTTCTCGAATACCTCTGGACGGCCTTGTGGATCGTCGCGGCTGACGATTTCGCCCGTGGTTTTGTGATAGAGCAGCACCCGCGCCGTTTCGCCGCGATGCGGCCTTAGCGAACGGCCGTCCACCAGTACCCGGTCGCCCGCGCCGATACGCGTCCCTACCGCTGCCGGTTCGCCATTGACGCGTACCCTGCCAGCGGCTATCCATTGTTCCATTTCTCGGCGCGAACCGAACCCGGCGCCTGCGAGCACCTTGTGCAGCTTTTCCGAAGCCGCAGGCGCGCTAGTCGGCTGCGGCGGCCGGTGCGGCAGTCGCTGCGGCCGCGAGCGGTTTTTCGTCGGGCGGGATATGCGGGGCAAGTTCGAGGGTGCTGCCTATCTGTTCAAGCGGTGGCAATTCCTGCAGGGATCGCAGGCCCAGGTCGTCGAGGAATGTCTTGGTCGTTGCATACAGCGCGGGCCGGCCCGGAACATCGCGATAGCCGATGGCGTCGATCCAGCCGCGCGCCTCCAGACTCTTGATCACGTTGGTGGACACGGTCACGCCGCGGATGTCTTCGATATCACCGCGCGTTACCGGCTGGCGGTAGGCGATGATGGCGAGCGTCTCCATTACCGCGCGCGAATAGCGCGGCGGTTTGTCATGCGACAAACGCTCCAGGTATTGCCGGTACTCGGGGCGAGTCTGAAAACGCCAGCCGCTCGCCAGGTTGACCAGTTCCACCCCGCGCCCCTGCCAGTCCAGGCGTAGTTCGTCAAGCAGGCGCCGCAGGGTGTCGGCGCCAAGGTCGTCCTCGAACAGCCGGCGCAGATCGGCGAGCGCGAGCGGCTCCTGGGCCACGAGCAGCGCAGCCTCGAGGACGGTTTTTGCTTCATTCGGATTGAGCATGTGCAAGCTTCAAATAGATGGGAGCATAAGGCTCCGACTGGGTCACTTCGATCAGGCTTTCGCGTACCAGTTCCAGTAGCGCGAGGAAACTCACCACTACCACCGCCACCCCTTTGCCTGGTTCAAATAGCGAGTTGAAATCGGTGAATTGGCCGCCCTGCAGTCGGCGCAGGATGGAGGACATAAACTCGCGCACGGAGAGCTCTTCGCGCGTCACTTTGTGGTGTTGCGTCATCCGCGCCCGCATCAGCAGCGACTGCCATGCGGCGATCAGGTCCCGAGTACACACCTGGGGCAGGCGCTGCCCCGCCACCTGTTCGAGCCACACCTCAAGTGTGAAAAAATCGCGCCCCAGCACCGGAAGCGCATCGAGCTTGTGCGCAGCCAGCTTGATGCTCTCGTATTCCATTAGCCGGCGCACCAATTCAGCACGCGGATCCTCTTCGTCCTCGCGCAGAGCGCGGGGACGCGGCAGCAGCATTCTCGACTTGATTTCCATCAGCAGCGCCGCCATCAGCAGATATTCGGCGGCGAGCTCGAGGTTGCGCCGGCGCATCAGCTCGACGTACTCCAGATACTGCTCGGTGAGCCGCGCCATGGGAATATCGAGAATGTCGATACTGGCCTTGCGGATTAGGTAGAGCAGCAGGTCGAGCGGGCCCTCGAAGGTGTCGAGGAACACCTCCAGCGCATCCGGAGGAATGTACAGATCCAACGGCATTTCAAGAAATGCTTCGCCACGGACTGTCGCAACACGCGCGCCGGACGCGCCGGCCACGCGCGCGCGGGCTGGGGACATGGGGAAATTCAATGCGCCGTGGACTGGTTCGAGCGGCGCGTCATTGGCTGCGGCGGCGCCGATCACGAGTAATTCAATCCCATGGCCTCGCGCACCTCGCGCATGGTTTCGGCGGCGAGAGCGCGCGCTTTCTCGCAACCGTCGGCGATGATGTTTTTCACCAGGGACGGATCGTCAAGGTAGCGCTGGGCGCGCTCCCGCATCGGCGTTTGCTCCACCAGTATCGACTGAATCAGCGGCCGCTTGCACTCAAGGCACCCGAACGCGGCGTTCCTGCAGCCCTGCTGCACCCAAGCCTGGGTGCTCGCGTCGGAGTACACCAGATGGAATTGCCACACCGGGCATTTCTCCGGGTCGCCGGGGTCGTTGCGTTTTACCCGCGCCGGATCGGTCGGCATGGTGCGTACTTTCTTCGTTACGGAAGCGGCGTCTTCGCGCAAGGTGATGGCGTTATTGTAGGACTTGGACATTTTCTGGCCGTCCAGGCCTGGCAGCTTGGACGATTCGGTCAACAGCGCCCGCGGCTCGGCCAGGATCATGCGCCCGCCGCCCTCGAGGTAGCCGAACAAGCGCTCCTTGTCCCCCATCGACAAATTCTGCTGCTCATTCAGGAGCGCGCGGCCCGCCTGCAGCGCCTCCCCGTCGCCCTGCTCCTGGTAACGGGTGCACAGCTCGTTATACAGCCTGCCTTTCTTGCTGCCGAGTTTCTTCACCGCCGCCTTCGCCTTGTCCTCGAAGCCGGGCTCGCGCCCGAACAGGTGATTGAAGCGGCGCGCCACCTCGCGCGCCAGTTCTATATGCGGGACCTGGTCCTGGCCCACCGGCACCCAGGCGGCGCGGTACATGAGGATATCGGCGCTCTGTAGCAGAGGGTAGCCAAGAAAACCGTAGGTGTCCAGGTCGCGATTGGCGAGTTTTTCCTGCTGGTCCTTGTAGCTGGGGACCCGTTCCAGCCAGCCCAGCGGCGTGATCATCGACAGCAGCGTGTACAACTCGGCGTGCTCGGGCACCCGCGATTGAATAAACAGCGTCGCCCGCGCCGGATCGATACCGGCGGCGAGCCAATCGATTACCATGTCCCAGACGTGCTCTTCGATCACCTCGGGGGTGTCGTAGTGCGTCGTGAGCGCATGCCAGTCGGCGACGAAAAACAAACACGGATACTCGCTTTGCAACTTGACCCAGTTCTTGAGGGCGCCGTGGAAATGCCCGAGGTGCAAACTCCCCGTAGGGCGCATGCCCGAGACGACGCGCTGCTCGTACATTTTCTTGAGTCGTCCTAAAGTTGAATCTGAAAAACGGACTCGATAAGCTGCATCGACAACAGCAGCGCCGGGTTCAGGATGACCCCCAGCGTATTGGTGAACAGGAGCAGCAGCAGGATCGGAAACCCATACGGCTCAAGCCGTGAATAACTGTAGGCCAGGCGGTGGGGCAGCAGGCTCACCGCGATGCGGCCGCCGTCGAGCGGCAGGATGGGCAGCAAATTCAGCACTGTCAGCACCAGATTGACTGTAATCCCCGCCTCGGCCATCAGGCTGAGCGGCAGGGTGAACGCGTTATGCGGCGTGAGCAGCGCGATTTTGAGCACGCAAGCCCACATTACGGCCATCAACAGGTTCGCGAACGGGCCGGCGGCTGCGACCCAGAGCATGTCGCGCTTGGGATGGCGCAGGGCGGAAAAATCTACCGGCACCGGTTTGGCCCAGCCGAACAGGATGCCGCCGGAGCCGAGCAGTTTGCTGGTCACCAAGATCAGCAGCGGCACCAGAATGGTCCCGACCAAATCGATGTGGCGCACCGGATTGAGGCTCACGCGACCGAGCACGTAGGCGGTGTTGTCGCCGAAATGCCGCGCCACGTAGCCATGCGCCGCTTCATGCAAGGTAATCGCGAAGATGACGGGAAGGGCGTAAATGGCGAGGGTTTGGACGAGATTGAATTCCATTGATCCGGCAATGCAAAGAAATGATGATTTTATCAGACTCGACGTTCAAATCCGAAAGGTTCAACGCTCCCCTTGCCCTGCCGCAGCAATTGCGGTACTGCACCGGTCAGATCCACCATCGTGGTCGGATCGATGCCGCAGGAGCCCGCGTCGAGCACCAGATCGAGGGCATGCTCGAGGCGCACTCGGATCTCGCCGCCGTCGTTGAGCGGCAGCGCATCGCCCTGGAGACTCAGCGTAGCCGACAGCAGCGGTTCGCCTAGGGCCGCCAGCAAAGCCTGCACAACGGCATGCTCGGGTACGCGCATGCCTATGGTCTTGCGCCGTGGATGCAGCAGGCGCCGCGGCACCTCCCGGCTCGCCCGGAGAATGAATGTATAGCTGCCCGGGGTAAGTTTTTTCAACAGCCGGTATTGCACGTTGTCCACCTGCGCATAGGTTGCGATGTCCGACAGGTCGCGGCACATCAGCGTCAGGTGATGCTTGTCGTCAACCTTGCGGATGTTGCGCAGCCGCCGCATCGCTTCCTTGTCGCCGATGTGGCAGCCGATGGCGTAGCACGAATCGGTAGGATAGGCGATCACGCCGCCCGCGCGGATGATGGCGGCGGCCTGTGCAATCAGGCGCGGCTGCGGATGCGTCGGATGGACGGCAAAATACTGCGACATTTGAAAGCGACAATGGAGTCAAAAGGTTGGAACAGCAGGCCGGGGTTGGGCCGGCACCCTACCAATCGTGCCAGATCGGTTTCAGATCGGCAGCTAAATCGGGCAGTTTGCCCAGATCCACGCGGGACTCGCCCGGCCCGTGAAAATCCGACCCGCGCGAGGCGAGAAACCCGAATTCCCTGGCCAGAATGGCATACTCCAAGAATTGCTCGGGGGTGTGGCTGCTGGTGATCACCTCGATGCCGGCGCCGCCGCCGTCCTTGAATTCCCCCAAAAACTTGCGCATCTCGGCGCGTGTCAGCTTATAGCGCCCCGGGTGCGCGAGCACCGCGATCCCCCCGCCCGCCTTGATGTAGCCGAGAGCCTCCTCCAGGGTCGCCCACTGGTGCGGCACGTAGCCCGGTTTGCCGCTTACCAGATACTGCTGGAACGCGCTTTTCACGTCGCTGACGTAGCGTTTTTCCGCCAGAAAACGGGCGAAATGCGTGCGGCCGATAAGATTCGGATTCTCGACGTAGGCGTAGGCGCCTTCGAGGCTGCCCGGAATGCCGGCTCGCGCGAGGTCCTCGGCCATCTTCTTGGCACGCTCGGCGCGGCCCTGGCGTATCGCATGCAGGCCGTGCTGCAGTTGTTGATCGTCCGGATCAAGGTTCAAGCCGACTACGTGGATGGTGGTCCCGCCCCAGGTAATCGACACTTCGACGCCGTCGATGAAACGCAGGCCCAGTGCCTGCGCCTGCGCGCGCGCTTCCGCCAAGCCGCAGATCTCGTCGTGGTCGGTGAGCGCGAGGATGTCGACGCCGTTGCCGGCCGCGCGCCGCACCAGTTCCGCCGGCGCAAGCAAACCGTCGGAAGCAGTGGAGTGGCAGTGCAGGTCGTAGTTGGGCATGGGCGTGGCCGGCATCGAATGTTTATTTTAACATGCCACACGCGGCGTCCCGACCCGGGGCCCGTTAACAGCCGCCTAAGTCCGGCGCAGGAACGTTCCGATCAGTTCGGCGAGCCGCTCTGGCTGGTCGTGATGCAGCATGTGTCCGGCTTCGGCAACGGTATGCGCACTCAAATTGCGGAAGCAGGCCTTGCGCGCTTCGTGGTCATCGCCATTGATGCGCATGCGCTCCATGGTCTTGGATTCGGCGCCGTCTATCCACATTACCGGCGCGGCGACATTGCGCCAGCAGGCCATCGCCTCCTCCAGTTGGTACGCGACCGGATTGATCATCCGGTGCGCCGGATCGCTTCTCAACTCGACGCGTCCCGCGGCGTTTTGCCCGCCCCAGTGCTGCGCCAGATACAGCGCGCGCGCCTCGGACAGGCGCGGATTGCCGGCGCGCATGCGCGCAGCCAGTTCGTTGAAATCGGCGTAATCGCGAAATCCCGGCTTGTCGGCAAGTTGTGCCAACCACTTGGCGTAACGCTCCGGCGCCTTGGCCGGCTCGGTACGGCTCATGCCGAAGCCCTCCAGATTCACCAGACGCGACACGCGCTCTGGACGTACGCCGGCATACATGCTGGCGATATTGCCGCCCATGCTGTGGCCGACCAGCGCGACCGGCCGATCCGGCTCGAAATGCGCCAGCAGCCGGTCCAGATCGCCCATGTAATCGGGGAACCAGTAGCTATCGGCCGGCCCCCATGCGGACAGGCCATAGCCGCGCCAGTCCGGCGCGATCACGTGCCAGTCGGCCTGCAGGGCATCGACCAGAAACTGGAACGAGGCCGATACATCCATCCAGCCGTGCAGCATGAATAGCTTCGGCTGATCTGCCTCGCCCCAGATGCGGCAGTGATAGCGCAGGCCGCGAATGTCGAGAAAAATGGAACTGTTGGTTTTCATTTTCGGCGGCCATCATAGCAGATGGCGGTTTCTGCTATCATTCCAGCGGATTTTTTGCGAGGAACAAGCATGGCTGTTTATTCGCTCGGCGAACGCCGGCTGCAGGTGCAGGGCACGGACTGGTATATCGCCGACAGCGCCACCGTCATCGGTTCGGTGCTGATCGAGGACAGGGCCAGTATTTGGTTCAACGTGGTCATTCGCGGCGACAACGACCTGATCACCATCGGTGAAGGCAGCAACGTGCAGGATAGTTCGATGCTGCATACCGATGCGGGCGTTAAACTTACCCTCGGCCGCAACGTGTCCATCGGTCACATGGTCATGCTGCACGGTTGCAGCATCGGCGATGGCAGTCTCATCGGCATCAACAGCGTCATCCTCAGCCATGCGGTGATCGGCAAGCACAGCCTGATCGGCGCCGGCTCGCTGATAACCGAAGGCAAGAGCATTCCGGATGGCGTACTGGCGCTGGGCTCGCCGGCCAAGGTCGTGCGCGACCTGTCCCAGGCCGAGATCGACAATCTGCAGAACACAGCCGACGGCTACATGCGCCAGGCGAAACTGTTTAGGCGGCAGTTGCAGCCGCAGCAGATCTGATTCGCCGCGGCTGCCGTCGGTTCAAGCGCTATTTCGGCGCCATCCGAATAGCGCCGTCGAGTCTTATGACCTCACCGTTGAGCATTTCATTCTCGATGATGTGCCTAGCCAGCGCGGCATACTCGGCGGGACGGCCCAGGCGTGGCGGGAACGGCACCATCTTGCCGAGCGAGTCCTGCGCTTCCTTGGGCAAGCCGAGCAGCATCGGCGTCAAGAATATCCCCGGCGCAATGGTCATCACGCGTATGCCGGAGCGCGCCAGGTCGCGGGCGATCGGCAGCGTCATCCCCACGATGCCGCCCTTGGAAGCCGAATAGGCCGCCTGGCCGATCTGGCCGTCGTACGCCGCCACTGAGGCCGTGTTGATGATCACCCCGCGCTCGCCGCCTGCATTGGGCTGTCCCTTGCTCATGGCATCGGCGGCCAGCCGGATCATATTGAACGTGCCGGTCAGGTTGATGCTGATTACGCGGATGAAGCTGGCGAGCGCGTGCGGGCCGTCTTTGCCCAGCGTCTTCTCGGCAACGCCGATGCCGGCACAATTGACGAGACCCTGCAGACCGCCGAATTCCTTCAGCGCCAGCGCTACGGCAGCCTGGCCGTCGGCCTCCGCGGTAACGTCGGTCTTGATGAATCGCGCCCGGCCCAATTCCTTTGCCAGTGCATTGCCCGCGTCCGCGTTGACGTCGGCGATGACGACGTTGCCGCCGGCCGCCGCGAGGGCGCGCGCGGTGGCCGCGCCGAGACCGGATGCGCCGCCGGTGACGATAATCGTGCTGTTCTTGATTTCCATTTGAGCCTTCCTAGGTTACGAATAAGATTTCGATCGCTGATCTGCTCGGGGTGAACACGGAGAAATGGGCATCGCGATATTTGTACTGCGTCGATCTGTTGGCATGCCAAAGCGGTTGCGGGCTTGTGTATTATCCCGCATTTTGACGCCACTGTTCAAATCCTGTTGCCGACCGTCCAGCACAGGCATAAGCAAATAAGAAAACGATTGGTGCCGCGGCCGCGGGTCAAGGTAACATTGCGCTTCTTCCCGTTCCGCGCCCTTACATACATATGCTCAAACTCGGCTTTTCCTTCCCCGATCTGTATTCGCGCGCAGGGCTCGTCCGCATCGACGCCGCCTTCCTGCAATACCTGGGCCAGGGCGATGCGCCCCTGGGCGCGCGCCTCGCCGCCGCCCGCGCCCAACCAGACGCACTCGCCAAGAAGGCGGAATCGGAGTTGCTGATCGCACTCGCGCCGCAGTTGGAGGACTTCATCGCCGCGTTGTTCGACATCCAGGCCGAAGTCGAGGCGCTGTCGGCGCGGCACGCCGATCTCGCGCCGCTGTACGCGATGAAGCGCCTGTTCGTGCAGCGCCGTGCCATGCACAAGATCACGCCCGATGAAGCGGCCAGTCTGGACGGCGCCGCCCTTGAAGCGCAGTTGGTCTCCTGGTTCGGCCAGCCGTTCTCGGAATTGGTGTTCGCGCGCCAGGTCGGCGATTGGCAGAAAGACGAGGTGCGGTATGGCGACCGGATCGAGACTGCCGTGCGATATGCGGCCTGGGCCAGTCAGACTGAGGCGGGAAAGCAAAAACACCGCGCCGGCGTACTGTTCAAAGCGCCGCGGAAGCTCGATTTCATGCGCCTGGTGCCGGTGCATACCGATACTGCCAGCGGTTACCCGGTGCACAGGCTCTTGCCTGAGCGTCTGCGCCGGCGCGCAGGCTTCGCCTTGACCGATACCGGCACCGATCTCACCGGCGCCCTGGACCAGGCCAATTACTGCATCTGGTGCCATGAGCAGGGCAAGGATTCATGTTCCACCGGCTTGCGCGAAAAAGCCGCCGCGAAATCGGCGCCGGCCCGCGACGCCCACGCCTCGGGTTTCAAGAAGAATATTTTCGGCGTGACCCTGGCCGGTTGTCCGCTCGAGGAAAAGATCTCCGAGTTCCACCAAGTCAAGACCAAGGGCCACGCCATCGGCGCGCTCGCGGTGATCTGCGTCGATAACCCCCTGGTCGCGGCCACCGGCCACCGCATCTGCAATGACTGCATGAAGTCCTGCATTTACCAAAAGCAGGAGCCGGTCGATATCCCCCAGGCCGAGACGCGCACCCTCAAGGACGTGCTCGAGCTGCCTTACGGCTTCGAGATCTACAGCCTGTTGACGCGCTGGAATCCGCTCGACCTGCGCCGGCCCTTCCCGAAACCTGCGAGCGGCAAGCGCGTGCTCATCGTCGGCATGGGTCCGGCGGGCTTCGGGCTCGCGCACCATCTGTTGAACGACGGCCATACCGTGGTCGGCATCGACGGCCTCAAGATCGAGCCGCTGCCGCCCGATCTCTCCGGAGTCGGCGCCGCCGGCGAGCGCGTCCCGTTTCGCCCGATCCGGCAAGTGCGCGACCTCTACGAAGAACTCTCCGATCGCGTCATGGCGGGTTTCGGCGGCGTCGCCGAATACGGCATCACCGTGCGCTGGGACAAGAATTTCCTCAAGATCATCCGCCTGCTGCTCGAGCGGCGCGAGCAGTTCGCGCTGTTCGGCGGGGTGCGTTTTGGCGGAACCTTGACCGTGGAGGATACGGCCGAACTCGGCTTTGACCATCTGGCGCTGTGCATGGGCGCGGGCAAGCCCACTGTGCTCGATATCCCCAACGGTCTTGCGCGAGGTGTGCGCGCGGCTTCCGATTTCCTCATGGCGCTGCAACTCACCGGCGCGGCCAAAACCGACTCGATCGCCAACATGCAGTTGCGCCTGCCGGTGGTCGTGGTCGGCGGGGGGCTGACCGCCGTCGACACCGCCACGGAGTCGCTCGCCTATTACCCGGTGCAGGTGGAAAAATTCCTCACGCGTTTCGAAATTCTCGCCGCCGAAATCGGCGAGGAAGCGGTGCGCGACAAATGGGACGACCAGGAACGCGAAATCGCCGAGGAGTTTCTCGCCCATGCACGAGCCATCCGCGACGAGCGCAGGCGCGCGGCGCGCGAGGAGCGCGCGCCGCACGTGGCCGAACTGCTCAAGCACTGGGGCGGCGTCACCATCGCTTACCGCCGCCGCTTGAGCGACAGCCCCTCGTACACCCTCAACCACGAAGAGGTGGAAAAAGCGCTCGAAGAAGGCATCGCTTTTGCCGAATGCCTGTCGCCGCTGGCGGTGGACGTGGACAATTACGGCGCGGTGAAAGGCATACGCTTCACCCTGCAGCAAATTGGCGCCGACGGAAAGTGGGCAGCCTGCGGCGAACACTGGCTGCCGGCGCACAGCATTTTCGTCGCGGCGGGAACGCAACCGAATACGGTGCTCGCGCGCGAGCACCCCGAGCATTTCCAACTCGACGGGAAATACTTCCGTGCCTGCGGCGAAGACGGGGCGCCGGTCGCGCCGGAATATTCCTTGTCCAAACCCGCGCATGCCGAGGTGTTGTTGTCGCGCCTCGAAGACGGGCGTTTCATCAGTTTCTTCGGCGACCTGCACCCCTCGTATTTCGGCAACGTGGTCAAGGCGATGGCTTCGGCGAAGCAGGGTTATCCGGTGGTGTCGCGGGTCCTGGCGCAGCACCCGCCGCGCTCGCCGCTGGCGAGCGCGGAATTATTCGCCGCGCTGCGGCGCGAGCTGTTCGCCAGCGTGCACCGCGTGGAACGGCTGACCCCGACCATCGTCGAGGTGGTGATCAAAGCGCCCATGGCTGCCCGGAAATTTAGTCCAGGCCAGTTCTACCGCTTGCAAAATTTCGAAACCCTCGCTCCGGTGGTGGGAACGGGCAAGGAGCGCACACGGCTGCAGATGGAGGGCCTGGCCCTTACTGGCGCATGGGTCGACCCGAATGAGGGACTGGTATCGACCATCGTGCTGGAAATGGGCGGATCGAGCGACTTGTGCGCGCTGCTCAAGCCCGGCGAACCGGTGATCCTGATGGGTCCGACCGGCGCCCCGACCCGCATCGTCCCGAATGAAACCGTGATCCTCGCGGGCGGCGGTCTGGGCAATGCCGTGCTGTTCTCGATCGGCCAGGCGTTCCGTGCCGCCGGATCCAGGGTTCTTTATTTCGCCGGCTACAAGAAATCGATCGACCGCTACAAGACCGCCGACATCGAAGCTGCCGCGGATGTGCTCATCTGGTGCTGCGACGAGGAACCGGGGTTCCGGCTGGCCAACAGGCAGGATCGGCCGCAGGACCGCAGCTTCGTCGGCAACATCGTTCAAGCCATGGACGCCTACGCCGAAGGCCGTCTGGGGCCGCCTTCAATACGCATGGACGACGCCGACCGGATTATCGCCATCGGCTCGGACCGCATGATGGCGGCCCTGAGCCGCGCGCGCCACGACGTGCTCAAGCCCCATCTCAAGCCAGATCACCTCGCCATCGGTTCGATCAACTCGCCGATGCAGTGCATGCTGAAGGAAATCTGCGCGCAATGCCTGCAGCCGCAGCGCGACCCGCGAACGGGCAAGACGAGCTATGTGTTCTCCTGTTTCAACCAGGACCAGGAACTGGACCGCGTCGATTTTGGTGTTCTGTCGGAGCGCTTGAGGCAGAACTCGCTGCAGGAGAAACTGACCGCGCAGTGGGTCGGTCGCTGCCTGACGCAACTGCGCGCCGCGGACGCTTGACTATTGCCCTAGTGATCTTCGATCCGCGGCGCAAACTCTTCGGCCGGTTCGCCGGTCTCAGGATCGACCCAATCGGCAATGCCGATCTCGGCCTCCGCCTGCTCCACGCTCTCGCCCGGCTCGTAATCGGAGTCCGCGCTGTACTCCATATCTTCGACCGCCGCGAGCAGGGTAGCAAACGGGCCGAACTCCTTCCCGCTGTCCCTCGATTGCCAATAGAAGCCGTCTGGACGCTCGACGATCCTCGCCCGGTCGTACTCGGGCGGCGTTTCCGGTATCACTCGTTTCATCGCAAACCTGAACAGATAGAATCGACTTTAAAAAATACGCCGCGCATGGCCCCTTCCCTATCTCAAGCCAAATTTATAGGTTCCCGCAATCCGGCTGTTTGATCAAGATCAATCATACGCCTGTCGCCGGACGTCTGCCATGCGGGTTGGCGATGCGGGCGGCGCTAAGGTCAAGACGCCGCCATCGGCGACAAGCGAGAAAATTTACCGCGGAGGCCGCACAGGAAAACCCGGATGTTGAATGGTCCTACCCTGTGCGTCTCCAGCGTCCTCGGCGGTTCGATGGCAGTGATCGATAAGCGGCAAGGACCGGCTAGTGCTTGGGGGCGGGCTCGGCGGGCTGAATCACCGGCGTCTTTTCCATGACGTGGAAGAAAATCTCGTCCTGCCTGACCATGCCCAACTCGTAGCGGGCGCGCTCCTCGATCGCGTCGTAGCCCTGCTTCAGATCGCGCACCTCGGCGTCGAGCGCGTCGTTACGCACGCGCATTCTCGCGTTGACGTCTTTCTGCGCCTTGACTTGGCGGTCGATCTCCCACACGCGCAACCATCCACCCTTGCCCAGCCACAGCGGGTATTGCAGCAGTACGATCAGCGCGGCGAAGATAATGGATAGAATGCGCATCAACGCAATTGGTAGAACGCGTCCCTGCCTGGGTAGCCGACCGTGTCGCCCAGATCCTCCTCGATCCGCAGCAACTGGTTATATTTGGCGATGCGGTCCGAGCGGGAGAGCGACCCGGTCTTGATCTGCAGCGTATTCGTGCCCACGGCGATGTCGGCAATGACGGTATCCTCGGTCTCGCCCGAGCGGTGCGAGATCACCGCCGTGTAGCCGGCGCGCTTGGCCATTTCGATGGCTGCAAAGGTCTCGGTGAGCGTGCCGATCTGGTTGACCTTGATCAGGATGGAATTCGCCACGCCCTCGGCGATGCCCTCGCGCAGGATCTTGGTGTTGGTAACGAACAGGTCGTCGCCGACGATCTGGATCTTCCGGCCCAGTCGCTCGGTCAGGATTTTCCAGCCGTCCCAGTCGTTTTCGGCCATCCCGTCCTCGATGCTGATGATCGGATACTTGTCCGCCAGGGCGGCGAGGTAGTCGGCGAATTGGCCGGAGGAGAGTTGCAGATTCTCCGATTCGAGCATATAGCGCCCGTCCTTGAAGAACTCGGAACTGGCGCAATCCAGCGCGAGCAGCACGTCCTGGCCGGCCTGGTATCCGGCCTTGTCGATCGCGTCCATGCAAAGCTGTAGCGCGGCTTCGTGGCTGGGCAGGTTGGGGGCGAAACCGCCCTCGTCTCCGACCGTGGTCGGCATGCCGCGTTGCTGCAGCAGGTCCTTCAGCGCGTGAAACACCTCGGCGCCGCAGCGCAGCGCGTCGCGAAAACTCTGGGCACCCACCGGGACGATCATGAACTCCTGCATGTCCAGGCTGTTGTTGGCGTGCGCGCCGCCATTGATGATGTTCATCATCGGCACCGGCATTTGCATCGCCCCGGAGCCGCCGAAGTAGCGGTACAGCGGCAGTCCGCACTCGTCCGCCGCGGCTTTGGCCACGGCCATGGACACGGCCAGCACCGCATTGGCGCCCAGGCGCGACTTGTTTTCCGTGCCGTCCAGATCGATCAGGATCTTGTCGATGAAACTCTGCTCGCTCGCATCCAGGCCCATGATCGCTTCGGAAATCTCGGTATTGACGTGCTCCACCGCGCGCAGCACGCCCTTGCCGAGGTAGCGCTGCCGGTCGCCGTCGCGCAGCTCGATGGCCTCGCGCGTCCCGGTCGAAGCACCCGAGGGCACCGCGGCGCGCCCCATCACTCCGGACTCGAGTAGCACGTCGGCTTCCACCGTCGGATTGCCGCGCGAATCCAGGATCTCCCTCGCCACCACGTCGACTATCGAGCTCATGTTCTTGTCCTTGTGCCAGGTTCAGGCATTAGATTCTACCGCCAATTGCTTCGAATTCGATCAAAGCGCCTGCTCCGCGAAACCGTGTCTCTTGACAACGTCGTCCAACGCCTTGAGCGTTGCCAACAGCTCTTTCATCCGCGCCAGCGGCCAGGCGTTGGGGCCATCCGACAACGCCTGGTCCGGATCGGGATGCGTTTCCACGAACAGTCCGGACACGCCGCTCGCCACCGCCGCGCGCGCCAGAACCGGCACGAATTCGCGCTGGCCGCCGCTCACCGTTCCCTGCCCCCCCGGCAACTGCACCGAATGGGTGGCATCGAACACCACCGGGCAACCGGTCGCGCGCATGATGGCGAGTGAGCGCATGTCCGATACCAGGTTGTTGTAGCCGAAGCTCACCCCGCGCTCGCACACCAGAATATTGTCCTCGCCGCTGGCTTGCCTCGCCTTGGCGACGACATGCTTCATATCCGCGGGAGCGAGGAACTGTCCTTTCTTGATGTTTACCGGCTTGCCGGCACTGGCCACGGCGGCGATGAAATCAGTTTGGCGGCAAAGAAAAGCGGGCGTCTGCAGCACGTCCACCACTGCCGCTGCCGCTTCGATCTGGTCGATTCCGTGCACGTCGGTCAGCACCGGCACGCCGATCTGCCGCTTCACTTCAGCGAGAATCTTCAGGCCGTCGTCCGCGCCCGGGCCGCGAAACGATAGGCCAGAGCTGCGATTGGCCTTGTCGTAGGACGACTTGTAGATGAAAGGCACTCCCAGTTCGGCGCAAATCTCCTTGAGCATGCCCGCGGTATCCAGCGCAAGCTGTTTCGATTCGATGACGCAGGGGCCGGCAATCAGGAAGATCGGCTGATCGAGGCCGACCTGAAAACCACATAGCTTCATGCCGCCGCTACCGCAGCCGCTTGGGTGTCCTGAACGGCGCCGGCTTTCCTCACCTGGTGCGCGAGCGCGGCTTCGACGAAGGCCTTGAATAGCGGATGTCCCGCGCGTGGACTGGAACTGAACTCCGGGTGAAACTGGCAACCGATGAACCAGGGATGCCCCATCGGACCCTCGGTGGGCAGCTCGATCAGCTCGCACAGCGCTTCGACCTTGGTGCGCGCCGCCACCTTCAGGCCGGCTGCTTCGAGCCGCGGCAGATAGTAATTGTTGACCTCGTAACGATGGCGGTGGCGCTCATTGACCACGCCGCTCTGGTAGATGTGCTGAACCAGGGTGCCGGGCAGGATATCGGCCGCCTGCGCGCCCAGGCGCATGGTGCCGCCAAGGTCGGAACTGGCGTCGCGGCGTTCCACCTTGCCCTCGCGATCCAGCCATTCAGTGATCAGCGCAACCACGGGCTGCGGCGTATCCGGGTCGAACTCGGTGCTGTTAGCCTCGGCCAGGCCGGCCTTGTGGCGCGCGTACTCGATCACCGCCAACTGCATGCCCAGGCAAATGCCGAGGTAAGGCAGCTTATTCTCGCGCGCGTACTGGATTGCCTTGATCTTGCCCTCCACGCCGCGTGCGCCGAAGCCGCCCGGCACCAGGATCGCGTCCACGCCGGAGAGGCAGGCCGTACCCTCGCGTTCGATCGCTTCCGAATCGACGTACTGGATCTTGACCTTGGAGCGCGTGTGGATGCCGGCGTGCATCAGCGCTTCGTTCAGCGACTTGTAGGAATCGGTGAGATCGACGTACTTGCCGACCATGGCAATCGAGACCTGATGTTGCGGGTTTTCCAGCGCCTCGATCAGGCGCTTCCACGATCTCAAGTCGGCCGGCCGCGCCAGGATGTGCAGTTTGTGACAGACGATCTCGTCCAGCATCTGCTGGTGCAGCATGTAGGGAATCTTGTAAATCGAATCCGCATCCCAGACCGAAATCACCGCGTTCGCGCTCACATTGGTAAACAGCGCGATTTTTTTGCGCTCCTCGTCCGGGATCGGACGGTCCGAGCGGCACAACAGCGCGTCGGCCTGGATGCCGATCTCGCGCAATTCCTTCACCGAGTGCTGGGTCGGCTTGGTCTTGATCTCGCCGGCCGAGGCGATGTAGGGCACCAGCGTCAGGTGAATGTAGCAGATGTTGTCGCGTCCCAGTTCCAGGCCCATCTGCCGGATGGCCTCGAGAAACGGCAGGGATTCGATGTCACCCACGGTGCCGCCGATCTCGACTATCGCCACCTCCGCGCCCTCCGCGCCCCTGGCGATGAAAGCCTTGATCTCATCAGTGACGTGCGGGATCACCTGCACCGTGCGGCCCAGATACTCGCCGCGACGCTCTTTCTTGATCACGGATTCGTAGATCTGGCCGGTGGTGAAGTTGTTGCTCTTTCTCATCCGCGCCGAACTGAAGCGTTCGTAGTGGCCCAGATCCAGGTCGGTCTCGGCGCCGTCTTCGGTAACGAACACCTCGCCGTGCTGGAACGGGCTCATCGTTCCCGGATCGACGTTGATGTACGGATCCAGCTTTATGTTGGTGACTTTGATGCCGCGGGATTCGAGGATCGCGGCGAGGGAGGCGGCGGCTATCCCCTTCCCAAGAGAGGAAACTACACCGCCGGTAACGAAAACATATTTGGTCATCTCAGAATCGAGAGATGGGATAAGGGATGTTACAGCAAAAAGGGGAGGCGCTCAACGCAATTCCATGGACACGCAATTCCATGGACCTCTATCGTCGCCCAGACGCTCAAAGCCCGACGCGTGACCAGACGCGCGTTGATCCAGATCGAATCCCACATGGCGAGCCGGTATTGATAGAAGCTATCATAGTATCCGGCCAAGGAGATCCGAGCGGATGAATCAGACCGAAACCGAAGCTAAAGCCGGCGCCGACGCCCTGATCGCAGTAGTCGAACAAATGATGCGCGATACGGGCCACGGCCAGGCGGTACACGCCGCGCTCGACAGTTCGCTCGAACGCGAGCTCGGCCTGGACAGTCTGGCACGGGTGGAACTGGTGCTCAGGGTCGAGCGCGCCTTCGACGTGAGCCTGCCGGAACGCGCACTCTATGCTGCCGAAACGCCGCGCGACCTGCTGCGCCTCGTCCACGGCAGCGCGGGCGCTCCCAGAACCACGCCGGAAAAAGGTATCCGCAGCCTGGTGCAGGCAGAACCCGGCGTGGTCGCCTGCGCGGCGGAAACGCTGCTCGATGCGCTCGACTGGCATATGGCCCGGCATCCGCAGCGGCTGCACGTTCATCTCTACGCCGAGAACGGCGAGGAGGAAATCTCCTACGCCGCCTTAGGGCGCGGCGCCGCGGCCTATGCCAGCCGCCTCGCCGGGCACGGCTTGCAGCCGGGCCAGACCGTGGCCATCATGCTGCCGACCGGCCGCGATTACCTGTTCAGCTTTTTCGGCATTCTCATGGCAGGCGGCATTCCGGTGCCGCTGTATCCGCCGGCGCGGCCGACGCAGATCGAAGAGCACCTGCGGCGCCATGTCGGCATCCTCGACAATTGCCGTGCCGCCATGCTCATCACCATCCCCGAAGCAAAAACCGTGGCGCTACTGCTGCGCTCCCGGGTCGAATCGCTGCAGCAGGTGCTGATGCCGGACGACCTGGCCGGCGGCGATGCCGGTTTCACGCAATTGCCGGCAAACCCCGGCGACATCGCCTTCCTGCAATACACCTCCGGCAGCACCGGCAATCCCAAGGGCGTCGTGCTCACCCACGCGAACCTGGTCACCAATATCCGCGCCATGGGCGAGGCTGTGCAGGCGAGCGCGAACGACGTGTTCGTGAGCTGGCTGCCGCTGTACCACGACATGGGGCTGATCGGCGCCTGGTTCGCCGCGCTGTACCTCGGTTTTCCGACGGTACTCATGTCGCCGCTCGCGTTCCTGTCGCACCCCAGCCGCTGGCTGTGGGCGATCCACCGCCACCGCGGCACCCTTTCGGGCGGCCCCAATTTTTGCTACGAGCTTTGTTTGAAACGCATCGAAGACGCGGAACTCGAAGGCCTGGACCTGTCCTGCTGGCGCTACGCCTTTAACGGCGCCGAGCCGGTGAGCCCGGAGACGCTCACCGCGTTCGAACAGCGCTTTGCGCGCCATGGCCTCTCCGCGAACACGCTGCAGCCGGTGTACGGGCTCGCCGAGGCTACGGTCGGGCTCGCCTTCCCTCCCCCTGGCACGCACTATCGCATCGATCGCATCCAGCGCGCGGCGTTCCAGAATCAGGGCGAAGCGCGGCCGGCAGCGCCCGAGGATGCCGCCGCGCTCGAAGTGCCCTGCTGCGGACGGGTGATAAGCGCGCATTACCTGCGCGTCGTCGACTCAGCCGGGGTGGAACTCGCCGATCGCCAGGAAGGCCGCCTTCAGTTCACCGGACCGTCAGCCACCAGTGGCTATTTCCGCAATCCCGAACAGACCAGGAAGCTGTTTGCCGGCGCATGGTTGGACACGGGCGATCTCGCCTATCTCGCCGACGGCGAACTCTATCTCAGCGGCCGCGCCAAGGACATCATCATTCGCGGCGGGCGCAATCTTTATCCCTATGAACTGGAGCAGGCAGTCGGCGCGCTGCCCGGTGTGCGCAAAGGCTGTGTCGCGGTGTTTGGCAGCATCGATCCCCGCAACGGCACCGAACGCGTCGTCGTGCTCGCGGAGACGCGGGAAACCGCTGCCGATGTCCTACACGCATTGCGGCGAAGTATCAACGAGCGCGCGATCGATTTGATCGGCCTGCCGGCAGACGACATCGTGCTCGCACCGCCGCACACGGTGCTGAAAACCTCCAGCGGCAAGATCCGCCGCGCGGCCAGCCGCGAGTATTACGAGAGCGGCGGTGGCAGCGCGCGTCCCGCGCCGGTCTGGCTGCAGCTTGCGCGCCTCGCCCGAGCGAGCCTCGTGCCCGAATTGCGGCGGCAACTGCGCGCCTGGTCGGGCCTGGCGTATTCGGCCTGGGTCGGTCTGTGCTTCCTGATACTTGCCGTCCCCTCCCTGATCGCGGCTGCGCTGCTGCGCAGTCCCGCCCGGGGCTGGCGGTTTAGCCGTGTCATGGCCATCGGCTTCCTGCGGCTGTGCCGGCTGCCGCTGATGGTGCACGGGCTCGAGCACATACCGGCATCAGGCCCGTTCGTCATGGCAGTCAACCATGCGAGCTATCTCGATGGCCTGATTCTGGTCGCCGCCTTGCGCGAGCGCGGCTACCGCTTCGTGGCCAAACGCGAGCTGCGCGAATCGCTGCTGCCACGGCTGTTCCTGCAATCGATAGGCACCGACTTCGTCGAGCGCAGCGACATCAAACAAGGCGTGGAGGATGCATCCCGCCTGGCGGAGTCGGTGCGCGCCGGGCACACGCCGGTCTTTTTCGCCGAGGGAACCTTCACCCGGAGCGCGGGCCTGCTGCCGTTTCGCATGGGCGCCTTCGTGATCGCGGCGCAAACCGGCGTGCCGCTCGTGCCGGTGGCCATCCGCGGTGCACGCTCGGTGCTGCGCGACAATAATTGGTTCGCGCGGCGCGGCGCCATCGTCGTCAATATCGCCCCGCCGCTACTGCCGCAGGGCAGCGACTGGAACGCCGCCGTGGCGCTGCGCGACGCGGCACGCGCCGAAATCCTGCGCCGCTGCGGCGAGCCCGACCTTGCCTCGTCCCCGCTACCAGGTCAGGTCTCGCGTTGATGCTTCCGCGTCAACGCAAGCCCCCCCCTTCTTGCCTACCAGCGAACCGTCTACCCTAGGGCCACCCGAAAATCGCAACCGGTCTTGGCCCGGACGTCCTCCAGCGTGACCCCGGGATGGAGTTCCTTGAGCGCCAGTCCGACCCGCGGCTCGACCTCGAACACGCACAAATCGGTTACGATCATGTTGACCACGCCCTTGCCGGTGATCGGCAGGTTGCAGGCCTTGAGGATCTTGGGGCTGCCGTCTCTCGCGGTATGTTCCATCAGCACGATGACGCGCTTGACGCCAGCGACCAGGTCCATGGCACCGCCCGGACCCTTCACCATCGCGCCCGGTACCATCCAGTTGGCGAGATCGCCGTTCTCGGCGACTTCCAGTCCCCCAAGGATGGACAGGTCGACGTGCCCGCCGCGGATCATCGCGAAGGAATCGGCGCTGGAGAAGTAACTCGAGCCCGGGATGGTGGTGATGGTCTGCTTACCGGCATTGATCAAATCCGGATCCACTTCGTCCTCCGCGGGAAACGGACCGATGCCCAACAGGCCGTTCTCCGATTGCAGGATGACGCTGATGTCTTGCGGAATATAGTTGGCGACCAACGTCGGGATGCCGATGCCGAGGTTGACGTAATAGCCGTCGCGCAGTTCCTGCGCAGCGCGCTTGGCCATCAGCGCGCGGATCGGCGACTCCTTCTTCGAGGCCGCAGCGCCGGAGACGGTACGGAACTCGATGCGTTTCTGATAACTCGAGCCCTGGATGATGCGGTCGACGTAGATGCCCGGCGTGTGTATCTCCTCGGGCGTCAGCTCGCCCACCTCGACCAGTTGCTCCACCTCGGCCACGGTGACGCCGCCGCAGGTGGCGATCATCGGATTGAAGTTGCGCGCGGTCTTGCGGTAGACCAGGTTGCCTGCTTT
Source organism: Betaproteobacteria bacterium (assembly GCA_004298385.1). Lineage (GTDB taxonomy): Bacteria > Pseudomonadota > Gammaproteobacteria > Burkholderiales > SG8-39 > 2-12-FULL-64-23. The sequence continues at coordinate 36,315 of SCTX01000163.1, forward strand.
GTCGCCCTTCCACGCCTTGACGATGGACAACTCGGTGCGGATCGCCTGTTCGAGCACGTATTCCTTGCCGTCGAAGGATCTGGTGTCCTTGTTCTCGGCGAGCTTGGTGCCGAGGGCGGTGCGGGTGTAGAAGCCGGGGATGCCAGCGCCGCCGGCGCGCAGCTTTTCGGCCAGCGTTCCTTGGGGGGTCAGTTCCAGCTCGAGTTCGCCGGCCAGCACCTGGCGCTCGAATTCCTTGTTTTCGCCCACGTAGGAGGCGATGACCTTCTTCACCTGCCGCGCCTTGAGCAGCAGGCCCATGCCGAAATCGTCCACGCCGGCGTTGTTGCCGACGATGGTCAAGCCCTTGACGCCGCTGTCCACCAGCTCCTGGATCAGGTTTTCGGGGATGCCGCACAGGCCGAACCCGCCAGCGGCGATGGTAAGCTTGTCGTGCAGGAGCCCGTCAAGGGCGGCCTTGGCATTCGGATAGACCTTATTCATTGCGCATGTCCTCTATGAGGTGGTATAGCCAAAAAATGTTGTTGGCCCGTCGTGTCGCATCCATGCCTCTCCGGCGGATGGGAATGATTTCGGTATGCTCCAGCCTGTGCTTCGCTGTCGTCATCGCTTTTTTTGTCGGGGGACGGTGGCTCGCATTATAATCCGCATGCGCTCGAATAGGCACGGTCGCATGCGCCTATCGCAAAAAACGCAATCATAAACAGGGGTCAACATGCAACGCGAAGCGATGGAATACGATGTAGTGATCGTAGGCGGCGGGCCTTCAGGGCTGGCCTGCGCCATACGCCTGAAGCAGCTCGCCGCGGAAAAAGGCCGCGAAGTCAACGTCTGCCTGATCGAGAAAGGCTCCGAGATCGGCGCCCACATTCTCTCCGGCGCCGTGCTCGAACCGCGCGCGCTCGACGAACTCTTTCCGGACTGGAAAGCCCTGGGCGCGCCGCTGAATACGCCCGCGGGCGAAGATCGCTTTTTGTTCCTCACCGAAAAACGCGCGATCAAGCTGCCTACGCCGCCTCAAATGCACAACCACGGCAATTACGTCATCAGCCTCGGCAGCCTATGCCGCTGGCTGGGGCAGCAGGCCGAGGGGCTGGGCGTCGAAATCTATCCCGGCTTCGCCGCGGCCGAAGTGCTCTACCACGAAGACGGATCGGTCAAGGGTGTGGCTACGGGAGACCTCGGCATCGGCAAGGACGGCCAGCACACCGAGAACTACCAGCCGGGCATGGAACTGCACGCGAAGCAGACGATATTCGCCGAAGGCTGCCGCGGCTCGCTCACCAAGACGCTGATGCAGAAATTCAACCTGCGCGCAGGCGTCGACCCGCAGGCCTACGGCATCGGCATCAAGGAGCTGTGGGAAGTCAAACCGGAGCGCCATCAACCGGGTCTGATTGTTCACACCACCGGCTGGCCGATGGATCGGCAGACCTATGGCGGCTCGTTTCTCTATCATCTGGAGAACAACCAGGTCGCGGTGGGCTTCGTCGTCGGGCTGGATTACCAGAACCCCTGGATGAGCCCGTTCGACGAGTTCCAGCGTTTCAAGACGCACCCGGCGATTCGCGGATTTTTCGAAAACGGCCGGCGCATCGCCTACGGCGCG
>SCTX01000164.1 GCA_004298385.1 Betaproteobacteria bacterium
CGATCTTCGCCAAGCGTGCCGGATGGCGCGCCGCGCATTCGAGCGCAATCAGCGAACCCATGCTGTGGCCGACCACGCTCGCTTGCTTGACGCCGGCCGTGTCGAGCATCGCCGCGATCCAGTCGGCCAGTTCCTCGATGCGCGCGAGCGCCGGGCCTTCCGAGCGCCCGTGGCCGGGCAGGTCGAGCGCGAGCACACTATGGCCGTGGTGCGCGAGGTAGCGGCTCTGTAGGATCCACACGCTGTGGTCATGCTGGCCGCCGTGGCAAAAGACCACGGTGGGCAGGCTCGCATCGAAGCTCTTGCCGCCGGTGTAGGCGTAGGCTTTCTTGCCCTTGATGGTGAGTTCCATGGCGGTGCGTCCTATTTGCTTTTCTGCGACGCGCGCAGGCCGTTGCCGAGGTCCTCGATCAGGTCGTCCACGTCTTCGAGACCGATGGAGAGCCGCATCGTACCTGCGCCGATGCCGGCTGCCTCGAGCGCTGCCTGGTCCATACGAAAGTGGGTGGTGCTCGCCGGATGGATCACCAGCGACTTGGCATCGCCGACGTTGGCGAGATGGGAAAATATTTTCAGCGCCTCGACGAAGCGCCGGCCAGCGGCGCGCTCGCCGCGGACGGAAAAGCTGAATACCGCGCCGCAGCCCTTGGGCAGCAGCTTTTTCGCCAATGCATAGTCGGGATGCTCGGGCAGCTCGGGATAGGACACGGACTCGACCGCCGGATGCCGCACCAGAAACTCGACCACCTTGCGCGTGTTCTCGACATGGCGCTGCATCCTGAGGGGCAGGGTCTCGACCCCTTGCAGGATCTGGAACGCGGTGGCGGGGCTCATGCAGGCGCCGAAGTCGCGCAACCCCTCGCGCCGCGCGCGCAGCGAGAACGGGGCGACGGTGGATTCCTCCGAAAAATTCATGCCGTGGAAGCCTTCGTAGGCGCCGCTGATTTCCGGAAACTTGCCCGAAGCGACCCAGTCGAAGGTGCCGCCGTCGACCAGGACGCCGCCGATGGCCACGCCGTGCCCGCCGAGGAACTTGGTGGCCGAGTGGAACAAGAGGTCGGCGCCGTGATCGAAGGGTTTCAGCAGATAGGGCGTGGTGAACGTCGAATCGACCATCAGCGGCAGGCCGTGTTCGTGCGCGATCGCCGCCACCGCTGGAATGTCGAGCACATCCAGCCCTGGATTGCCCAGGGTCTCGGCGAACAGCGCCTTGGTATTGGGCCGGATTGCCGCGCGCCAGGCATCCAGATCGCGCGGCTTCACAAACGTGGTTTCGACACCGAAACGCGGCAGCGTGTAGTGCAGCAGATTGTGCGAGCCGCCGTAGAGCGCGCCGGAAGCGACGATGTGGGCGCCGGCGCCGGCGATGGTGGCGAGGCCCAGATGCAGCGCCGCCTGGCCGCTGGCGGTGGCGATGGCGGCGACACCGCCTTCGAGCGCCGCCATTCTTTCCTCTAGCACCGCGTTGGTGGGATTGGAGATGCGCGAATACACATGGCCGGCGCGCTCCATGTTGAACAGCGCCGCGGCGTGATCCGAATCGCGGAACACGAAGGAAGTGGTGAAATAGATCGGCGTGGCGCGCGCCCCGGTGTGCGGGTCCGGCGCCTGTCCGGCGTGCAGGCTGAGCGTATCGAAGCCTGGATACTTGGGTTTGGCCATGGATCCTCCGCTGTCGAGGGCATCATCTTATCAGGACGCCCGCGCGAGTCCGATCGCGTGCGATCGCAAACTCCGATGACAGACTATGCAATTACCCCGCAACGGCCTCGCATCTTCGCCAGCCCGAGACGATTTTTCCACAAGCTCTCGTCCGGCTCCGGAACCGGCTGCGCCTATCCGTTCCCCAAAAACGTCAGCAATCCCACCAGCCCCAATCCGCCGAATACCACCGCCGCCAGGCTGCGCGTCCAGATCGCCAACAACAGCGCGGCGATTAGCCCGTGAAGATAGTAATCCGACGTGGCCGCGCTCAGCACACCTCCCCGTAAAAAAGTGGATTGGGCCACCAGGGCGGCAAGGATGCCGATGGGCAGATGCCGCAGGAATCTTTCCAGCATGGGCCTAAGCCGCCGCCCCCCGAGCAGCGCCATCGGCAAATAGCGAATCCCGAAAGTCAGCACCGCCGTTCCGGCGATCATCGGCAGCACCCCCTCAACGCTTGCCACGATCACCTCGCTCCGGGATCAGCAGCCCCGCCGCCGCCCCCCCCAAAGTGCCGACGATGGCACAAATCTGGGGAGGCCAGAATAGCGTCAGCCCGAGCCCCAAGGCGGCGGAAACGAGCGCTACCGTGAGCCCGCTGCCGGCGCTTTCCCGGACCAAGGGAACCAGCAGGCCGAGGAACGCCGCGGGCACTGCGAATCCGATTACCGGATTCCATGCGGCGGGAATGCGGGGGCCGAGCCAGACCCCCACTAGCGTAAACAGCACCCACTGGGCCCATTGGCAAAACTGGGCCGACAGCCCGTAGGCCTGCAAGTCTCCTCCCCTGGCAGCCTTGGCCGGCAGCAGGCCCACCGATGGTGTGGCCAGGGTGAATCCGAGCAGGAGCCGCGCCCGGCGCGTCACACCGCCTAGGTACGGCGACACGCCTATGGCGATGAAGCCGTGACGGGCGTTGGCCATGAAGGTGATGATCAACAGCTCCGCCAGTCCGGCTCCGGCGGACAAAGCGCTCAAACAGGCCAACTGGGCCGAGCCCGCGTAAATGACGGCCGACCACAGGACAATCTCCCAGTCCCGGAGGCCGGCCATCTGCCCGGCAATGGCGTAGGGAATCGCCAGCGGCAGATAGAGGGGGATGAACAACAGGCCATCGCGGACGCCTTCCACCGCATCCGCGATTCGGGTCCGCCGCGACACAAAGGTCGGCATCGACACGCTCCTCGGGAAACGGCGGCCCCGGTTCGCTCTCAATGCCCCGCGGTCAAGGCGTTATTGAAGGCTTTCAATATTTCGGTACCCGGCTTCCCCCGCTTGTCGAGGGCCTCGGCCCATTCGGCCTGAACGTTGGCGGCCTTGGCCGCGATTTCCCGGTGGTCGGCCGCCGAAAACCTCACCGCCGCGGCGCCACGCTGGGCGAGTTTCTCGTAATCGGCCCCGGTATCCCGGTCGAGCACCCCACACATGTTCCGGCCGGTCGCCTCCCCCGCATCCATCATGACTTTCTGAACGCTCGGCGGGAGTTGTTTCCAACGGGTTTCGCCGATACCGATGATGACTACGGTACTGCCGAAATTTTCCCCCAGGGTGACGTATTTGGCCGGGCCCGGCAGGTTGTACGACAGGACGCTCGCGGTAGCCAGAATGCCGCCATCAATGGTTCCCCGGGAGAGGGATTCATAAATTTCCGGCGCCCCCATCCGAATCGGCACCGCATTCAACTTGCGCAACATGATTTCCTTAGCGCCCCCCGCCGTCGTGAGTTTCATCCCCTCGAAACTTTTGACCGACTTCAATTCGTGCCGGGAAAAAATCTGCTGTGGCGGAAGGACTACGACGGAAATGGCCCGATATCCCAAGGGAGCGTATTCCTTGATAGCGAGTATCCCCTCGCCCGTCGCAATGCGCCGGAAGGCGGAGGTGGCGTCGCATGCTTTGTCGGGCCCCCCAGGCAACTCGGCCACGGCCGTCAGGGGCAGCTTGTCGGAGGTATAGGACGCCGCGATCAAGCTGACATCGGCGACTCCCGAAAGGGTCAGGGCCAATAGATCCTTGGCCTTGCCCAATTGCTCTCCCGGGTAATATTCGAACTGCACGGTGCCATCGGTATTCTTGGTAACGGCATTCAACCAATGCCGGACCATGGGCTCCACCAGGAAATGATTGACGGGCAGATGATCGCCATAGCGCAGGACGATTTTCTTGTCCTGGGCGCCGGACATCCCCGCCCAAAGCGCCAACCCCAGCGCAAGCATAATACCGGCCCGTTTTCCCTGACGACGAATCATAGTTTCCTCCGTTTTGATGAGTAAAGTCTTCGCTTGTGCCCCAATTCCTGCGCTGTCCGCTCCTCGCGTCCCTTCCGCGGGTCCCCGCATTGCGTCGCAACGTCGTCATGGAGAACCTTCACTATATCATCCGTGATTCGACGCGGCCGGGACGCCAGCGCCGGTTGCGGCATCGCGCCTCAACGGATCACTCCCCGGCCCCGCAACGCCGCGATCTTGTCCCTCGAATAACCCAGCAGACCGCTCAACACTTCATCGGTATGTTGCCCGAGGAGGGGCGGAGAAGCGTAGACCGGATCCTTGTCCGGCATTTTGATGGGATTGCCGAGCATCCGGAACGTTCCGGCGCTGGGATGGGGAAGCTCCACAACCATGTCGCGCGCCTTGACCTGCGGGTGGTCCAGCCCCTCGGGGAGGGTATTGATGGGCGACGAGGGCACGCCTTCCCGGGCCAACACCTCCAGCCAATGGGCCGAAGGCCTGCTCTTCAGCAAGGGAATCAACAGATCCAGCAACGCCTGCTTGTTCCGCAGCCGATCGGCGGCACAGCGGAACCTGGGCTCATCGGCCCATTCCGGTTTGCCGATGGCCCGGCAGGTGCCCTGCCAAAATTTTTCGGAGACCGGCATCAGCACGATGTTTCCGTCGGCGGTTTCGAAGTTCTGCACCGGGACGTAGGACGGATGCCCGGAAGCGGGGATTTTCCTCGGAACGTCGCCGGCGTTGAGGAAATATCCGGCGACGTAACTGAAAAATGAAAGAATGCCGTCGAGCAGCGCCACGTCGGAGAATTGGCCGGAACCCTTGCGCTGCTTTTGCACCAGCGATGCCAGGATGGCGATGACCGCGTACAGCCCCCCTACGTGGTCCACCACCGAGATCCCGGTCTTCTGCGGCGGCGCGTCGGGCTCGCCGGTCAGGCTCATGAGTCCGCTGATACCCTGCATGATGTAATCGTAACCGGGACGGTCCGAGAACGGTCCATTGCTGCCGAACCCGGACAGCGAACAGCAGATGATGTCTGGTTTGATGTCGCGTAGCCGGGAATAATCGATCTTCAGCTTCTCGGTAATCCCCGCCCGGAAGTTGTCGAACACCACGTCGGCGGCCCGCACCAGGTCATAGAACACTTCCAAGCCCTGGGGGGTTTTCAGATCCAGAGTGATGCTCTTCTTGTTGCGGTTAAGACAGAGGAAATAGACGCTTTCCCCCGCCATAAAATGGGGCGGCGTTTTGCGCGCATCCTCTAGATGGATGGGATGCTCGATGCGGATGACATCCGCCCCCAGATCACCCAGAATCATGGACCCGAACGGGCCCGCGAGGAAATGCGTCAGGTCCAGGACTCTGATCCCAGACAAGGGCCATTCCGCCACAGCCACCTCCCGTCATTATGCCGCGTACATGCGGCGTCCTCGTCGCGGGATTCGCCGCGCCGTCCCTTCCCTGCAATCCCTAGGCTGAATCGGCGATGGCCTTGAGGAAGCGATCCACCCCGACGCGCCGGGAAATCACCCCGGCGGCCAGTTCCGCCCATTCCGGCTGGCCCTTGATGGCCTTCCAACGCTCGCCCAAGTGAGCAAGGGCCATGTCCAGCAGCTCCCGTTCTTCCCGCAGGGTACGCCGGATGTTCAATTCCCCCGATTGGCGCAGATGCTGGGCATGGCGGTTGATGGCCGCCATCACTTCGGCGCTGCCTACGTCCTGATCGGCCTGGGCGGTCACCACCGGAGGCTCCCACAAACGACGCTGCTGGGCCAGGCCCAGCATGGCCCGCAACGCGGATTCGAATTCCTGGCCTCCGGGCCGGTCCGCCTTGTTCACCACAAACACGTCAGCGATCTCCATGAGGCCCGCCTTCATCGCCTGAATGCTATCCCCCGCCTCCGGCACCAGCACCACCGCCACGGTGTCCACCGCCGCCATGATATCCAGCTCGGTCTGGCCCACTCCTACCGTCTCCACCAGGATGTAATCGAAACCGAAGGCCCGCATCAGCTTGATCACGTCCCTGGTGGCCGGGGACAGCCCGCCGACGCCCCCGCGGGTGGCGAGGCTGCGGATGAATACCCCAGGATCCAGATAATGCCGCTCCATGCGAATCCGGTCCCCCAGCATGGCCCCGCCGGAAAAGGGGCTGGTGGGGTCCACCGCGATGACGCCGACCCGATGACCTTCGCCTCTGAGCACTGCGGTGACGGCGTTCACCAGGGTGCTCTTGCCGGCCCCCGGGGGGCCGGTGAAACCGATTACGTGACACCCAGACTGGGCGAGACTCTCGCCGATCCTCGAAAAAATGCTGTTGCCTAACGCGGGAGATGCCTCTACCAAGGTAATCAGCTTGGCAAGTCCTCTTTCCTGCCGCGCCTTGAACTTCCGGATGCTGGCTTCCAACAGATCGGTTGCGTCGTCGTCCATTTTTCTCAGCCTGCATTCCCCGCTGGCCGCTGCTCCGGCGCGGAGCGGGTTGAAGCCGATAAACGCCATTCGCCGCTAGCGCACATGGGTATTGATGGACTGCACGATGTCATCGAACCTGGAACCCGCGCCGAACACCTCCGTTACCCCGATGGCTTTCAGCTTGGGGACATCCTTGGGGGGGACGGTACCGCCGACGATCACCGCCACGTTCTCCAGACCCTGCGCCCTGAGCTCATCCATCACCACTTGGCAAAGGGCTTCATGCGCGCCGGACAGGATGCTCAGTCCGACCACATCGATGTCTTCCTGCATGGCCACCCGGGCTATCTGCTGCGGGGTCTGGTGCAAGCCGGTATAGATCACCTCCATTCCGGCATCGCGCAGAGCTTGCACGATGACTTTGGCGCCGCGGTCATGACCGTCCAGGCCCGGCTTGGCGACGAGGACGCGGGTGCGTCGTGAGTGTTCCATTTGATTCCTCTCTTGGTTCATCCGGTTTTTGCTCAAACCCCTGTGGGAGGTTTGTAGGTTCCGAACACCTCCCTCAACACCCCTGCAATTTCGCCCCCCGTGGCCATGCAGCGGACCGCTTCCATGACGTGGGGAACGAGGTTCTGACTCTCGTCCGCGGCGGCCTTTTTCAGCCCCTCCAGGGATAGGGTGAGCCTGCCCTGGTCGCGCTGTCGGCGGATCTCCTTCAGCCGCTCGATATGCCGGCGCCCGAGATCTGGATCGACGCTGAAGGTCTCATGCTCCATTCCTCCCTCCTCCTCCTTCACCACCAGGCAGTTCACTCCCACCCTGGCCTTCTGTCCGCTTTGGATCCGCCGTTCCTCCTCATAGGCCTGACGCGCTATATCCCGCTGTACGATTCCCGCTTCGATGGCTTTCACCATGCCGCCGGCATCGGCGATTTTTTGCAGGATGGCCCGCATTTCCTGCTCCGAGCGATCGGTGAGCCATTCCACGTAGTAGGACCCCGCCAGCGGGTCGACCACGTCCGCCACCCCGGACTCGCGCTGCACGATGTTCTGCGCCATGAGGGTTGCGCGGAAGGACTTTTCGGTGGGTATGTCGAATGCTTCATCGTAGGCGGCCAGAATGATCGACTGGGATCCCCCCAGCGCCGCCCCCAGGCAATGCAGGGTGATGCGGGCCAGGTTGTTGAGGGGCTGGGCCGCGGTGAGTTCGGTCTGGTCTCCGGCGGTCGCCGCGCGAAGCATCCAAGAGCGGGGATCTTTCGCGCCATATTTTTCTTTCAGGATCGAAGCCCACAGCCTGCGGGCGGCACGATGGTTTGCGGCCGCCTCGAAAAAGTTCACCGTCGACGGGATAAGAAACGAAAACAACGGCGCCACCTGGTCCACCGAATAGCCCCGGCGGATCAACTCGTCCAGGTAAACTTGAGCATTCGCGAAAGTGTACGCAAAGGATTGAATATGTGTCGCCCCCGCCTGCTGCATATGGCAGGCGGAAACGCTGATCGGGTTGAATTTCGGCGCATTGTTGATGCACCACTCGATCACGTCCGCCGCCAGCCGTATCGATGGGCGCGGCGGAAATATGTAGGTACCCCTGGCGAGAATTTCCTTGAGAATGTCGTTTTGCACGGTGCCCCGGATGGCCGAGGGCGGCACACCCTGCGCTTGCGCGGCGAGAACGTATTGGGCCAGGAAAACGATAGCCATGCCGTTGTGGGCGGTGGAGGTGCTCACCTGGTCCAGCGGAATCCCTTCGTACAAGCGCTCCATGTCTTCCAGGGTGCTCAACGCCACCCCCACCCGCCCGGCTTCAAATTGCCCTCTTGGATCGTCAGGTTCAATGCCCATCTGCGTCGGCAAGTCCGTGGCCAGGTTCAGCCCGGTGAGTCCGTTCTTGAACAGATATTTGAACAGGGCGTTGGTATTCTCGCCGCTGCCGAAGCCGGCGTTGTGGCGGATGGTCCACGGCCGCTTGCGGTACATATCGGCGTGGATTCCCCGGGTGTAGGGGTATTCCCCCGGCTGCCCCAATTTCTGGGCCGGGTCCCATCCCCGCAGGGTCTCGGCGGTGAAATGTTCCGCCGGCAGATCGATTCCTGAGCGGGTGACGAAAGTCCTGCTGGAAGAATCGTTTTCCGCCGATTCTATTTTCGACAGCTTGGGTTTTTGGCTCGATGCTGTACGGGTCATGGCTAATCAACTCCTTCCTCAGTTCCTCGCTCGGACTCGGAGCGCAGAAAATACATAGCTTCCGAGGTTCTTGCAAAACCCCGTTGACGCGGGGGAATTAATTTCACGCGCAGAGGCGTGAGCTGCACCATCCCGAGATTAGGCGTGCGCCCCCTTATTTCGCCCCGGCCTTGGCCGCGTCTTCCTGGGCGAGCTGTTCCTGGCGCGCTTTCTTCAGCACATCCGCGGCTTCGCCGTGGCCCATTTTCAGCGCCAGCTCCACCGCGCTTTCGCCCTCCTTGGAGAGGAGGTTGACGTTGGCGCCGTTGCGGATGAACAGCTCGGCCATTTGCGCATTGCCACGCATGGCCGCGTACTGCAGCGGTGTGTAGCCATTGTCGCTGTGCAGATTGGGATCGAAGCCCATCGACAAGACTTTCTGCGCGTAGACCAGGTTGTCCTTCTCTATGGCATAGAACATCGCCTTTACGCCCTCTGGACTTTTTTCCCGCGGCTTCGCTTCGAGGCCGGTGGGCAGGATGCTGACCACGTAATTGATGAGCGAGATACCGACCATGGCGACGAGGGCAATGATCAGCGGGACCTTCGAGATCCCCAGCGTATCGGACCAGTTGTCGGTGACGTTGGCGCCGACCACCAGCAGCGCCACCATGATGAAAAAAGCGAATTTCAAGTAGAGGAACAGCGCGATCACCAGCAGTATGCCGAGGATCGCCGCGATGTACGCGCGGTCGATGCCCAGTTCCTCGGTGATGTTGGGTGGAAGCAGGGCGACGAGGGTGGCGAGGCCGACCAGACCGACCAACGCCCATTCTTTGTATTTTCTGGCCTGCAGAAAGTCCATGACTTCCTCCGCTTTGTGTTCGTTCGAATGCCACCATTGTGACGTTGTGAGCAGGCGGTCCGCGATTGGCAAGAGCCGTCCGCCGACGCTAGTATAATCCATCCGTCGAATCAGTAGTTTGCAATAGCGGCGAGGAGAGGCATTGAGCAAAGCGTTCACCAAGGAACAAGAGTGCCCGGAAAAGGACGAGCTCGAGCTTGAGGCGGCGCAGCCGAAGGGGGTGAAGAATTACATCACCCCCGCGGGCTACGCCCGCATGAAGGCAGAACTGAAGCAACTGCTCGAGGTGGAGCGCCCCGAGGTGGTCGGCATCGTGCACTGGGCGGCTTCCAATGGCGATCGCTCCGAGAACGGCGATTACATCTACGGCAAGAAGCGCCTGCGCGAGATCGACAGGCGCATCCGCTTCCTCATCAAACGCCTGGAAATTGCCGAGGTGGTGGAGACAGGGGGCCAGGAGCAGGACCGGGTGTTTTTCGGCGCCACGGTGACCGTGAGCGACAGCGCCGGCGCCGAGCGCCGCGTCAGCATTGTCGGCATGGACGAGGTCGATCCGGCGCGGGGACGGGTGAGTTGGGTCTCGCCCATCGCCCGCGCGCTGCTCAAGGCGCGCGCGGGCGATGCCGTGACGCTGCGCACGCCGTCGGGGGTGGAAGATCTGGAGGTCGTGGAGATCCGCTACACCGACTTGCCTTAGCTAGCCGCAGCTGCTTTTGTTCAGAACCCTGTTTTTGGTACGGATGCGCTTTTCATCCGTACCAAAAACAGGGTTGGCGCGCGGAGCGCGCAGGTCCATTAGCTACATGCGATTGTATTCAAGACATCGTATGAAACGACGCCCTAATGTTTCTTGTCCGCACCGATGTTGCCCTCGGCGACGCGGGTAAAATCGCCCGCCTTCACGATGGACAGTTTCAGCGGGTCGAGGTGCCGTTTCAGCGCGTTCTGGATTTGCTGCGGCGTGAGCGCGGCGATCCTGGCTTCGAAATCCGCGTCCCAGGCGAAGCGGCGGCCGAGGTAGAGATTGCCGGCGAGCCGTCCGGCGAGCGCCGCGTCCTGCGTGCGGCTGAGTTTGCGCGACTCGAGGTAGCCTTTCTTCGCCGCGGCCACTTCCTCCGCGCTGAAACCTTCGCGCAAGACCTGCTGCAGCACATCCAGGATTTGTGCTTCGATGCGCGCGCGGTTCTGCGGCGCGTAAATGGCGCTGAGGCCGAATTCACCCACGGCATCGATAGCGCCGGCCGAGAGCCAGGAGCGCACGCTGTAGGACAGTCCCTCCTGCTCGCGTATGCGCCGCGACAGGCGCGCATCGGAGGAGCCGCCCAGCAGGTAATTGCCCAGTGCCAGCGCCGGGTAGTCGGGATGGTCGTCGCGCAAGCGCAGGTTCAAGCCGGCGCGGAAGGTGGCATTGGCCTTGTCGGGCGTGTCCAGATTGCGGTTGATGGAAGGCGCCTCGTGATACCTGCCGGCAATGCGAGTGAACGGCCGCGGGCTCATCCAATCGCCGAACAGCGCTTGCGCGAGGCGGGTGATCTCTTCCGCATCGAAATCCCCGACCACTGCCAGTTCGCTGTTGCTCGCGCCGTAGAACTCTTGGTGGCATCGCCGCAGGTCTTCAATGTTCACCGACTGCAGACGTTGTATGCGCTCGTCCAGCGTCGGCGTATATAGCCAGTGCTCGGGCGGGTAAGGATCGAGATGGCGCGCAAGCTGCAGGCCGGCGAGGGCAGTGGGCTCGCTTTTCTGGCTCTCGATGCTGGTCAGGGCGGAGCGCTTGAGCTGTTCGAATTCGCTTGCGGGAAACGCGGGCTCGCGCAGGACTTCGGCGACCAGGCGCAGGACCGCCGGCAGATTGGGGCGCCGCGTTTCGATCGACGCGCCTTCGCCGCTGACGCCGACGTTCGCCTGCAACCGGTCGAACTCGTCGCGCAATTGCTCGCGCGTGTGTTTTTTGGTGCCGCGCATCAGCATGGCGGAGGTGAGGCCGCAGGCGGCGCTGCGGCCCGTTTTGCTCTGCTCATCGCCCCAGTGCAGGGAGAGTTGCGCCACCACGGTGCCGCCGCGGGTCTTCTTCGGCAACAGGGCGAGCTTCATGCCGCCGGGCAATTCGCGCACGCTGGTGCGCGCGTCGATATTGGCCGGAGTCGGGTCGAAAGTCTCGCCCGCCGCCACCAACGCCGCCCCCTTGTAGTCCTTGACCAGCGCCGCTACGTCGGGCGGCGGCGGAATCTCGGCACGGTCCGGTTGCGGCGTCGGCACGAACATGCCGAGCGTGCGGTTGGCGGTCTTGAAGTACCGGGTCGCGACTCGCTGCACGTTTTCGCGCTTCGCTTCGCGCAAGCGGTCGCGGTAGAGGAAGAACAGGCGCCAGTCGCCCAGGGCGATGAACTCGGACAGCTCGATGCCCAGTTCGCGCGGATTGGCCAGGGCCAGGTCGAAGTCATTCAGCAACTGCGTGCGCGCTCGCTCCACCTCGTCCTCCGTAACGGGCTCGCGGGCAATGCCCTCGAGCGTCGCGATCAAGCTTGTGCGCGCTGCATCGAGTGGCATGTCCTTGCGCAGACTGGCGCCGAAATAGCCGTAACCGGCCTCGCGCAGTTGCCGATCGCTGCCGTAGACGTTGCTCGCCTTGCCCGTCTCGACCAGCGAGCGGTGCAGCCGCCCGCCGGGCACCTTGGTGAGCGCGGTGATGAGGATGTCCAATGCGGCGTAATCGGCATGGGAGCCGGGCGGCAGGTGGTACAGCGCGCTGACGATCTGCACCTCGCCCGCGCGGCGCAAGGTGACGCTGCGCTCGCCGTCCTGGGTCGGTTCCCGGGTGTAGGTGGCGGTGAGCGCGCGCGTCGGCCGGGGAATCTTGCCGAAATGGCGCTCGACCAGGCCGAGCGCCGTGGCCTCGTCGAACCTGCCGCTGACCAGCAGCACGGCGTTGTCAGGCTGGTAGTAGTGGCGGTAGAAGGCCTGCAGGCGCTCGATCGGCACGTTTTCGATATCGGAGCGGGCGCCGATGATGGCGCGGCCGTAGTTGTGCCAAAGGTACGCGGTGGCGGCCATGCGCTCGCGCAGCACGCCGTGGGGGCTGTTCTCGCCCGCTTCGAATTCATTGCGCACCACGGTCATCTCGCTGTCGAGATCTTTTTTCGCCACGTTGGAATTGACCATGCGGTCGGCCTCCAGACTCAGCGCCCAGCCCAGATTCTTCTCATTTGCCGCAAAGGTTTCGTAATAATTGGTGCGATCGAAAGACGTCGAACCGTTGAAGCGGGTGCCATAGCGCTGAAACTCGTTCTTGATGTCCGGATGGCGCGGCGTGCCCTTGAACAGCATGTGCTCGAGCAGGTGCGCCATGCCGGATTCGCCGTAGCCCTCGTGGCGCGAGCCCACCAGATAGGTGACGTTGACGGTGATCGTGTCCTGCGAGGCGTCGGGGAAGAGCAGCAGCTTGAGACCGTTGGGAAACCGATACTCGGTGATGCCCTCGACCGAGGCGATTTTCCCGATCGACGCCGAAGCCTCCGGGCCGGACGGGGCGGCGCGCACAGGCGCGAGCAGGAACGCCGGCAGGAGCAGGGCAAGCGTGAGCGGAAGAATGCGGCGCAGCATCGGGACCTCGTTCATTCGAGCCGGTTTCACGAAGACCGGAGTTTCCGGGATAGGTTCAAGCTTACCTTACCAGGTAGCCGAAGAGGTGCGGCGCCGGCATGCCCGCCGTAACCCTGGCCACGCCGCCGGTGGCGCCGAAGGCCAGCATTCCCGGCAGCATCGGGGCGGGCAGGCTTTGACGGCGGCGAGGAATCGGGGGTGCAGTTGCGAAGGGGGAGTGGGCTGATACGGAGTCGGCGCCGGCGACATTCCACAGCGATGGCGTCCGGCCCCTTGAAAATCCCGCCCGCAGGCCGCATTTACGCGGACAATGACAACTGTCTCGGGAGAAATCATGTCCGCCACCGCCACCAAGGAAACGCTGGGCTTTCAGGCCGAAGTCAAGCAACTGCTGCATCTAATGATCCACTCCTTGTACAGCAACAAGGAGATTTTTCTGCGCGAACTGATTTCGAACGCTTCCGATGCGGCCGACAAGCTGCGTTTCGAGGCGCTGTCGGATGCCTCCCTTTACGGCACGGATGCCGACCTCAAGATCCGCGTCAGTTTCGACCGCGCGGCGCGCACCCTGAGCGTTTCCGATAACGGCGTCGGCATGTCGCGCGACGAGGTCATCACCAACATCGGCACCATCGCCAAATCGGGCACGCGCGAATTCTTTCAAGCGCTCACCGGCGACCAGGCCAAGGACGCGCACTTGATCGGCCAGTTCGGCGTCGGCTTCTACTCTTCCTTCATCGTCGCTGACCGCGTGACCCTGGTGACTCGCCGCGCCGGTCTTCCCGCGGGCGAGGCGGTGCGCTGGGAGTCCGACGGCGGCGGCGATTACAGCATCGAAGCGGTGGAGAAACAGGACCGCGGCACCGAGGTCACCTTGCACCTGCGCGAGGGCGAGGACGAGTTGCTCGATGATTTCCGCTTGCGCGCCCTAATCCGCAAGTATTCCGACCATATCGCCATCCCCATCCGCATGGAAAAGCGCGTCTGGGACGAGGACAAGAAGGAACACAAACTCGCCGGCGAGGACGAGACAGTCAATCAGGCTAGCGCGCTGTGGGCGCGGCCGAAATCCGAGATCACGGACGAGCAATACCAGGAGTTCTACAAGCATGTGGCGCACGATTTCGAGACGCCGCTGGCCTGGACCCACAACAAGGTCGAAGGCCGGCACGAGTACACGCAGCTCTTGTACCTGCCGGCGCATGCGCCCTTCGACCTGTGGGATCGGGTGCACCGCCACGGCATCAAGCTGTATGTGCGCCGGGTATTCATCATGGACGACGCCGAGCAGTTGCTCCCCGCCTATCTCAGATTCGTGCGCGGGGTGGTCGATTCCAACGATCTGCCGCTCAATGTGTCGCGCGAAATCCTGCAGCAGAGCAAGGACATCGAGGCGATCCGTTCCGGCTGTACCAAACGCATACTCGCGCTGCTGGAAGACCTGGCGCAGAACCAGAAGGAGCAGTACGCAAGCTTCTGGAAGGAGTTCGGTCTGGTGCTGAAGGAGGGTGCGGGCGAGGACCATGCCAACAAGGAGAAAATCGCCGGGCTGCTGCGCTTTGCCAGCACGCATGCGGACAGCGAAGAACAGAGCGTTTCCTTCGCCGATTATCTGGCGCGCATGAAGCCGGGCCAGGAGAAGATCTATTACGTTACCGCCGACTCCTTCCTCGCCGCGAAGAACAGTCCACATCTTGAAGTGTTCCGCAAGAAGGGCATCGAGGTCCTGCTGCTGGCGCAGCGCGTGGATGAATGGCTGGTATCGAATCTCGCCGAATTCGAAGGCAAGCCGCTCGCCTCGGTGGCGCGGGGAGATCTGGACTTGGGCAAGCTCGAGGACGAGGCCGAGAAAAAAGAGCAGGAAAAACAGGCCGGCGAATACAAGGATCTCACCGACAAGATCAAGGACGCGCTGGGCGGGCAGGTGAAGGAAGTGCGCGTGACCCTGCGGCTGACGTCCTCACCCGCCTGCCTGGTGTCCGATCAGTACGACATGGGCGGAAACCTCGCGCGCATCCTCAAGGCGGCCGGGCAGAAAGTGCCCGAGTCCAAGCCGATCATGGAGATCAATCCGGGACATCCGCTGGTGCAGCGGCTGAGGTACGAGGAAACGCGTTTCGCCGACTGGAGCCAAGTGCTGTTCGACCAGGCGCTGCTAGCCGAAGGCGGGCAACTGGAGGATCCGGCCGGCTTCGTCAAGCGCCTGAACGAGCTGATGCTGACGCTCTCCGGCGAGGGCAAGAAGATCTGGACGCCGGGGAGTTAAGCGCATGCCGGCGGACGTATGTGCCGTCAAATGTCATTGCGCGCTCCGCGCGCCAACCGTGGTTTTGGTACGGATGAAAAGCGCATCCGTACCAAAACCACGGTTATTGATAAAAGCAACAGTGTCTTGGGGTTGCTTTTATCCAAGCTCGAGCGCTGCAGCTTGAGTGATGGACTTACATCTGCTTCAGCATGGTCTCGGCGTCGGAGACTTCGAATTTGCCGGGACCTTCTACGTTGAGCTGCTTGACCACGCCATTGTCGACCAGCATCGAAATGCGGTTCATACGCATGCCCATGCCGCGCGCGGTGAGGTCGAGCTCCAGGCCCAGTTTTTTGGTGAACTCGGCGCTGCCGTCGGCCATCATGCGTATCTTTCCTGTCGCCTTCTGGTCGCGGCCCCAGGCGCCCATGACGAAGGCATCGTTGACGGAGACGCACCAGATTTCATCGACGCCCTTGGCGCGGAGCTTGTCGTAATTCGCGAGGTAGCTCGGCACATGCTTGGCCGAGCAGGTCGGGGTGAAGGCGCCGGGCAGGCCGAAAATGGCGATCTTCTTGCCTTTGACCAGCTCCGACACCTTGAAGTTGTTCGGCCCGAGCGAACAGCCGGCGGTTTCGGTTTCAATGAATTCGGTGAGGGTGCCCTCGGGGAGGCGGTCTCCAATTTTGATCATGGCATGCTCCTGTCAGTGATGGCTGCGCGGGTGGTATTCCCCGCCTTCGCGCAAGATTTCGGCATTCGCCGGCGTTTGTCGCGGGAAACACAGCGGAAACGACGGCGCCGCGGCGAAGGACGGCAATCCTAACACAATCGACGGCGCGAATACCCGCGCAGACGGCAGGTGCTATTTGAACCGCTTACGCAATGCCGCTATAGTGCGTTCCATGCAACCCGCCGACGAAATCGCGCCCGACCGCAAACTGAGCCTGACCGAGGTGCTGAACGAACTGGTCGCGGAGGGTATCGTCGGCCGCGCCGAGGCGGACAAGCTGATTGCCGACCGGCGCATGCAGCGCGCCGACCATCATCCGCTCGCGGTGATCGCGGACCAGAAATGGAAGTCGCTCCTGCCGCCCAACAAGCTGCTGCATCTCGAACTGCTCACCGAGTGGCTGGCGGGCAAGGTCGGCCTCGGGTATTTCCACATCGACCCGCTGAAGATAAATTTTTCCGCGGTCACGGACATCATGTCCAACGCTTACGCGCAGCGCTTCAAGATTCTGCCGGTGGATGTCAACACTAAGGAGGCGGTGATCGCCACCTGCGAGCCTTACCTCAAGGAATGGGAGAAGGAGCTCAAGCCCATCCTGCGCCTGGATATCCGCCGCGTCATCGCCAATCCGCTCGATATCGCGCGCTTCCAGGTCGAGTTCTACAACCTGGCGAAGTCGATCAAGGGCGCGGCCGAAAAAGGCGACCGCTCGAGCGGCATCGGCAACTTCGAGCAGTTGGTGGAGATGGGCAGCGTCAACCGCCAGTACGACGCCAACGACCAGCACATCGTCCACGTGGTCGACTGGCTGTGGCAATACGCGTTCGACCAGCGCGCGAGCGACATCCACATGGAACCGCGCCGCGAAGTCGGTTATGTGCGCTTTCGCATCGATGGCGTGCTGCATCAGGTGTACCAGATTCCGGCGGCGGTGATGACCGCCATGACCAGCCGCATCAAGATCCTCGGCCGTATGGACGTGGTGGAAAAGCGCCGGCCGCAGGACGGGCGCATCAAGACCCGCACCGCCGACGGCCAGGAAATAGAGTTGCGCCTGTCCACCATGCCCACGGCGTTCGGCGAAAAGCTGGTGATGCGGGTGTTCGACCCGGAGGTGCTGGTCAAGGACTTCACCGATCTCGGATTCTCCGACGAAGATAAGGCGCGCTGGAACCAGATGAGCGCGGCGCCGCACGGCATCGTCCTCGTGACCGGGCCCACTGGCTCGGGCAAGACCACCACCCTGTACTCGACGCTCAAGACCCTGGCCACCGAGGAGGTCAACGTCTGCACCATCGAAGATCCGATCGAAATGGTGGAGCCGGCGTTCAATCAGATGCAGGTGACGCACGGCATCGACCTCGGCTTTGCCGACGGCGTGCGCGCGCTGATGCGCCAGGATCCAGACATCATCATGGTGGGTGAGATCCGCGACCTGGAGACCGCGGATATGGCGATCCAGGCGGCGCTCACCGGGCATCTGGTGCTCTCGACCCTGCACACTAACGATTCGGTCGCCGCGATTACCCGGTTGCTGGACCTGGGCGTGCCGTCTTATTTGCTCAATTCCACCATCCTCGGCGTCATGGCGCAGCGCCTGGTGCGCACGCTCTGCCGGCATTGCAAGCAGAAGGTGCCCTACGACGATGCGCGCGCCGAAGATTTCACCTGGGAAGAATTCGTCGCGCCGTGGAAGGCCAAGCGCCCGGCGCACATATTTCGTCCGATCGGTTGCCTCGAATGCCGCAATACCGGCTACGTCGGCCGCATCGGCATCTACGAAATCCTGCTGATGTCGCCGGCGATGAAGCGTCTGATCGACGCCAAGGCCGATCTCGCCAGGATGCGCGAGCTCGCCTACAAGGAAGGCATGAAGCCGCTCCGGATCAGCGCCGCAATGAAAGTAGCGGCGGGTATTACCACGATCGAGGAAGCGATCAAGGTCGCGCCGCCGCCGCAGCGCGATAAGGAGTGACCGCCTTGTGCAGGTTTTTCCGTAAGCAGCTTAGGCGCAGTCCGGGACCCAATTCAGGCTCATCTCGCCTACATTGGCAGGCCCATTTTGAGTTGCCCGCCGGATTGATTCTCCCATCGCTTTGACAAACACCCTCGCCGGTGGCACATTGCCGGCACTTACGTAGCCAGCCTCCGCAATCCTCGACGCACGGGAGATTCGCCATGACGAAGCAAGCCGCGCTGCCGCGCATGCAGCTAACCCACCCGCAGATCACGCGCAGTTGCGCCGAAAGCGAAATCTACGAGTCCTTGCTCGCGCTCGACGGCGCCAGCGTTCTCGAACTCGGTTGCGGCAAGGCCGATCACACGCGCCGCATTGCGACGGCGCATCCGACGGCGAAGGTAATCGCGGCCGAAGTCGACCGCATCCAGCACGCGGAGAATCTTGCCACGGCCGCGCCGGCGAACATCACGTTCGCCGACTTCGGCGCCGAATCGATCCCGCTCGCCGGCGCGAGCATCGACGTGGTATTGATGTTCAGGTCGCTGCACCACGTGCCACTGCCCCGGCTCGATGATGCGGTGGGCGAACTCTTGCGCGTGCTCAAGCCGGGCGGCTACGCCTACATATCCGAACCGGTCTTCGCCGGAGAGTGGAACGAACTGATCCGCATCTTCAACGACGAGGAATTCGTTCGAAAGGCGGCGTTCGCCGCCGTGTGCCGCGCCGTCGACAAAGGCATGTTCGAGCTTGCGCACGAGATTTTCTTCCTGGTGCCGGTCAAGTACAAGGATTTCGGCGAGTTCGCCGGGAAGCACTTCGAGGTCACTCACAGCGAGCGCAATGTCAGCGACGCGCAGAGCCGCGCGGTAGAGCGGCTTTTCAATACCCATCTCGGGCCGGACGGCGTGAAACTTGCGCAGCAGGTCAGGATCGACCTGCTGCGAAAACCGCGGTGAAGGCCCCCGGGCGAGGGCCGCGCTCCCGCTCGGGCAATCCGCGCGAGCGCCGGAGGCTTCGCCCACTCCGGGCGGAAACCCATCGTCCCCGTGTTGCGCGGGAACGATGAGCCTCGCGTGCAGGCCGTTTACTGCGCCGATGCACTGGCGCGCGGGTGCGCGTTCGCCGACCCTTCTGCGCGAACCGAGTCATCCGCTCCGCCCGACACCTGCCCGCCAGCGGACACGGAGACCCCGCCATGGGCACTGCCGGACACGTTGCCAGCCCTGTGAATCGGCCGCGACGAGGCTGCATTCGCCGCGGTTCGCGCCGAAGTGGCGGTAGCGGTTCCGGCCTCAACGCCGTCGTCGGCGGAATTGCGCAGCGCTACGGCCGCTTCGTGGCCCTTCACTACTGCGCCAGCCGCGGCATTGAGGGTGTTGCCTACACCCGCATTCACGGTGCCGCGCAAGCGGCTCGACCGGACCAACAAATCTCCGGGCCGCGGCCCGAGGCGCCAGCGGACTATTTGTGCTGCGCCCGGCGCCGACATGGCTGCGGCAAAGACTTCGCGCGGATATACAGCGGTTCTCGGAACATCGTATGCGGCGCCCGTCGTCGCGGGACTTCTCGCGTTGCTGATCGACGAGGCCAGTCCGGCGGCGGCGCAGCAGGCGCTGACACAGTTGATCGGCACGGCGACCGATCTTGGGCCGCCCGGCAAGGATCCCATCTACGGCTACGGCCTCGTCGGCAAGGACGTTCGCACCGACCCCGCGCAGCTAAATCTGGCGGATGAGCGCAGATCATTCAGAACACCTTGACCCGCGTTGACCCAAAGCTACCTGGGCCTCCATCCGCCTTCCCGCAGTCGCTCTTGATCAGCGATGACAAGGTGATCGGGTGATAGTGGGTGGCGCCTGATTCGGACTCCCAAAAACATTTTCGGCTCCGCGTGAACTACTTCACAGTTCGCGCCGCCTGCTAACACAGGCTGCGTGAACTAGCGCACGCTCACTCCTGTCCTTTTGGAATAGCATGTTTTCACGGCAACGTGCGCGGTCTTGCGTGTTGCGCGCGATCCGTGCAGATTCCCAAGCTTCAGCTCCCGCTGCACTTTTCGGGATCAACGAAGCATCGAACGCGGCAAGCCGGATGCGGCGCGTGAGAAGGCCGCCGCAAGCGCCAGGGTCTTCTTTACGCCGCCGCCGACGGCGCCGGCTGCGCTGCGCCAATCATCAGACGAGCCAAAGGGGAACCCCGCGGCATAAGCGAACCAGGCGCGGCTTGCCGCGCAGCACGCAGATCGGCGGCTTAGGGATGTACCGCTTCAACCATCGGAGGAAGACATGAGCCGAAGCAAAGTGTTCAGAGTGCGGCAACGTTGTTTGCAGGCGCTGGGAGGATTGCTGATTCTGGGATCCCTCGCATTTTCTGCGGGCGCGGCGCTGGCGCAGGACCAGACCAAGGAAAGCGACAAGAACACCTACGACCAGGATACGGTGCTCAAGGACGTGGAAAAATTTTTCGGCAAGGGCAGCGAAGGCCTGGCCAAGGTCGTCGAGAAGGCGTTCAAGGAACACGGCCGGCCCAACGGCTATATCACCGGCGAGGAGGCGAGCGGCGCGATTGCGGTGGGCTTGCGCTACGGCGATGGGACGTTGAAGCTGAAGAGCGGCGCATCGCGCAAAGTCTATTGGCAGGGGCCCTCGATCGGATTCGACTGGGGCGCGAACGCGTCCAAGGTATTTGTGCTGGTGTATCACTTGCCCAACACGTCGAAGCTGTTCCAGCGCTTTCCGGCGGTGGACGGCAGCTTCTACTACGTGGGCGGGGTCGGCATCAACTATCAGCAACGCGGCGGCATCATTCTCGCGCCGATCCGGCTCGGAGTCGGCCTGCGCGCGGGCGCGAGCATCGGCTACATGCACTACAGCAAGACCAAGACTTACAACCCGTTCTGATCGGGCGCGCGCCGGCGTTCGACACAAATTGTTACATCGGGCGCGTGTGAATTTTTCCTCATTTGCGCGCGAATCGATTGAACCGGGCGCGGCGTCGCGCGTTTCTAACCGGAACTTCGCCGCGCGTGTGAGGTTGCAACTGCAAACAACTGGAAAGGAGGCATGCCATGAAAACGGTTCGATTCGCGTGTTTTGCTGCCGCGCTGCTTCTGGCGGGCTGTGCGCACAATCCGACGTCGCAGGAAATCGGCACGGTCACCGGCGCCGTCGTCGGCGGTCTGGTCGGCAACGCGCTGACCGGCGGCAGCACCGCAGGCACGGTGGCAGGCGCGGGTGCCGGCGCGCTGGTCGGCAACAGCATCGGCAAGAAAGTTCACCGCTAGCTGGCGCCGGACTCGCATCCGTGTCCTGCAACTACTACGAAGTCAGCTCAGCCTTTGTTCGCGCGCCTGGCATATCAGCGCGCACTACCGGAAAGGAGATCTAGCATGAAGCGATTTTGTCTTACCGCAGCTCTGGTTGCGAT
The DNA here is from genome assembly GCA_004298385.1 of Betaproteobacteria bacterium. GTDB lineage: Bacteria > Pseudomonadota > Gammaproteobacteria > Burkholderiales > SG8-39 > 2-12-FULL-64-23. The sequence goes on from SCTX01000164.1 coordinate 21,360, forward strand.
CACCGCCTCCGCGCCGGCGCTTGCCGCCGACGTCGGAATGTCGATCAGCGTCGGCGAACCCGGTTTCTATGGTCAGATCGATATCGGCAACGTTCCACGGCCGGTGCTGGTGTATCCGCGGCCGGTCGTGATCCAGCCTGCGCCGTTTGTGGCCGCGCCGATCTACCTGCATGTGCCTCCGGGCCATGCCAAGCACTGGGGCCGGCACTGCGCGGAATACAACGCCTGCGGCCGGCCGGTGTATTTCGTGCAGGAGCGCTGGTACAACACGGTCTACGTGCCCCAATACCGGCGCTCGCACGGCAAGAGCTTCGAGCGCGGCGATCGCGATGAATATCGGGGAGATCGGGACGAGCATCGCGGCAGAGGCCGGGGCAGGCGTGGCGACTGATTGCGGGGCGAGTCCGCCAGCGCAGGATAGCGTAGTTGGCTCCGCGGGAACAGCCGGCGGTATTTTGATCAAATGTCAGATTCAGGCGCGATACCTGTAAAGAGGATTTCGATGCCCGACTCGAGGCTTTCCGCAAGCGATAGTGCCGGGAGGTTCCGGGCACACCGCGGGCCGGCGATCACCCGGCATCGGCCCAGCTACCCGCACCCCGGCAAGCGGCTTATCCATCGTCGCTCCCCGGTCAGCGCTTGCCCTTGAACTTGGGCCGGCGCTTTTCCTTGCCGGCAGTAGTGGCTTCGGTGTAATCGTCGGAATTGATGAGCATGGCCTGGGCGTAGAGGTTGAATTCCCACTCGGCATTGAGGTTGGATTCCATGCCCCGCCGCAGCCCTTCCTTGAGGGAGGTATAGGCCAGCGGCGGACCTTCCGCCAATTCCGCCGCCAACTTCATGGCCGCCTGATCCAGCTCCGCATCGGGCACGACTTGGGTCACCAGCCCAATGCGCAGCGCCTCCTCGGCATAGACCCGAGTACCGCGCAGCAGCATATCGGTGGCACGGCCCAGCCCGATGATGCGCGGCAACAGAAACATCCCCCCCAGGGGCGCGATTAAGCCCAGATTCGCCCAGGTCTCGCAGAACATGGCGGATTCGCCGGCGATGCGAAAGTCGCAGACGATGGCATATTCGCAGCCGGCTCCCACGGCGGGCCCGGCCACTGCGGCAATGGTGGGCTTGCTGCACAGCTTGATGGCTTTGGCCGTTCCGGCGAAATAGGTGTAGACAGTACGCTTGATCTCGAAAGGCTTCTTGCCGGACATATCCCTCAGGAAACTGAGATCCCCCCCGGACGTGAAAGAGCCGCCGGCCCCGCTGAACAGCAGCACGCGGACGTCATCGTCCTTGTCGAACCGAGCGATGGCGTCCATCACCTGGCCCAGCATGGGCGGGGTGAGGGCATTCTTGATGTGGGGACGGTTGAAGGTAATACGGCCGATGCCGTTTTTCTTCTCGATAATGACTTCCGCTTCCATTGCGCCTCCTTTTGTACGGGCGAATGGAATTTGCATGAACCCCCAAACCCTGTCAAGGGCGCGACCCTGAATGAGTTCTCCGGCGGATGAATTTTCCGACTGTCGTCTGGAGTCGTCGTACTGTCGGGAGTCGTCGTACTTGCAATGCCGGGGCGATGCAGGCAACATGTCCGGCCACACCACGAGCGTAGCCGCGGTCGCCGGCGATCCAGGAGGGGCGTCATGATCGGCAAACGAGATTGTCGAGCGGATATGCGGCGCACATCCGATGCCCTGCATAATGCGCTGGAGTCGATGCAGGCCCGCCGGCTGCGGGCGGCCGCATCCGCTCCGACGCGCAGCGCGCCGGCCCTGGCGGCGGCCATGCTTCTGCTTGCCCTCGTCCTGCAATGCGTCGAGCCGCGGGCCGAATTGCTGTTCCGTAGCGCGGAACAGAAAAACGGCCGGCCGCACTGGTCACCCCTCAGGAATTACGCCACTCCGTCGGATACCGCTCATCTGCGGGCTCTTGCAGACGGCGCGCCGGTCGCGGCCGAGGCGGTGCAGGTTTTTCTCCATGGCAACATCACCTCGGCCGACGTGTACGGCGCAAGAGTGATGGAAAATCTGATCAAGCAGGGAAGGCAAAAAATCGAAGGCAACGTCGTGTCGTTTGCAAGCGCCGGCGGAGAGATCGATGCGGCCATGGAGTTGGGGGGTATCCTGCGCAAGCTCGGCGTTTCCACGCTCGTCGCGGAAGGCGATCAGTGCCTGAGTTCCTGCGTGTTCGCTTTCATGGGGGGAGACCGGCGCGCAGTTGCCGGGCGGCTCGGGATCCATCGGCCCTATTTTTCTTCGGCGCGCGACGTCCCGGATCGCCGCAGCCATTACCGCCAGTTGCAGAAGCGGCTTAAGGAATATATCGAAGAGCTCGAATTCCCGTCTTCGTTCTACGAGGCGGTGATGGCGGTCCCGCCGCAATCGGTGAATATATTGACTTCCTCCGATTTGAAGAGATTCTATTTGGAAGGGATGAGTCCTTCGGCCCAAGACGAGGCGGATGCGGCATCGGCAAGGGGCCTTGGCATCTCGGTAGCGGAATACTTGCAGCGGAAAACGGCAGCGAGCGGCGCTGCGGTAGCCGCTCCGACCACGAAACAAAATGGCGAAACCGCGTCCGCAAACGCGGCGCTTGGCCGCTTGGCGGGGCAGGTCAAGATCGAAACGGAACGCGCCGGCGCAAGTAGCGGCGCAACCAGTTCGCCATGAGCTTTCTTCCGAGCCCACTCCCGCCACCAGTCGATTAATCTTCCTGTCCGTGCACCGGCTTTAGGCTACACCGACACCGGGTGATAAAATACCTGCCGTGTAAGCCGTCGAAATTCAAATCTGGAAGGTTGGCCGAGCGGTTGAAGGCACCGGTCTTGAAAACCGGCAGGGGCGCAAGCTCCTCGTGAGTTCGAATCTCACACCTTCCGCCAACGCGACGGGCGCGCGCTGCGCGTTCGCAAGACCATCGCACCTGAGCCCGACCTGCGAAAAATATACCCCGTGCTTGGCCTTGACCCCAAGCCGGAAGGACTCAAAAGGCTCGTTACTTGATCACCGTTGCGCGAATGCAGTGCATATGCTTTTCTTGAACTCAGAATGGGTTGATTGACGGAGAGATATTTTTGAGAGTGTTAAACTTCGGCTAGCGTGCAAGCGGGCTCCGGCACAATTGCCGCTCGCGATGTTCCGTATACGATTACTTTTCCATCGTTCTTGTCTTCCGGGATTCAGACATGTCTTTGATCCGCCCTTTCGCCGGCCTGCGCCCGGCTGCCGGTCGCGCCGCGGAAGTCATCGCGCCGCCCTATGATGTGCTGTCCACTGATGAAGCGCGCGCGCGCGCGGGCGGCAAGCCATGGAGCTTTTTGCATATATCCAAGCCGGAGATCGATCTGCCGGTCGGGACCGATCCCTACTCCTCCGCCGTATACGCCAAGGCGGCGGAAAACCTGCGGCGCATGCTGAGTTCAGGCGTGCTGGTGCGGGATACCGCGCCCTGTTATTACGTTTATCGATTGACCATGGGTACGCACGCGCAGACCGGACTGGTCGCCGCCGCGTCGATTGCCGCCTACGACGCTAACCGCATACGCAAACACGAATTGACGCAGCCGGACAAGGAAACCGACCGGGTGCGCCAGATCGACGCGCTGAACGCCCAGACCGGCCCGGTAATGGTCGCGTATCCCGCCGCGCCCGAAGTCGACGACATACTTGCAAGCGCCTCGGCGGGCGCCGCGGAGTCCGACACCACTGCCGACGATGGCGTTCGCCACACACTGTGGTTGATACGCGATGCGGCGATCCAAGAACGCCTGACGCGGCTATTCGATGCGATGCCCGCCATTTATATCGCCGACGGACACCACCGTTCGGCTGCGGCGTCGCGCGTGGCCGCGGTTCGGCGGAAAACGAGCACAGGCGGTTCCGGAGAAGATAACTACAATTACTTTCTGACGGTTATTTTCCCGCATCATCAGATGCAGATACTGGATTACAACCGCGTGGTAGCGGACTTGAATGGCATG